>JBQTIF010000139.1:0-59165 GCA_052388395.1 Gemmatimonadaceae bacterium
CACGCCCAGGCGCCCCATCCCCGGCCATGAGAAGACCGTTTCGGTTATGGCGGCGCCTCCTACGAGTCGTGGCAGCTGCAGGCCGAGCACCGTCACGACCGGAATGAGCGCGTTGCGTAATGCGTGCATCCATACGACACGCGCCGCGCTGACGCCCTTACTGCGGGCCACGCGGACGAACGGCGTGTTGAGCGCCGTGCGCGTGCTCGAGCGCGTGTAGCGCAGCAGCTCAGCGGTCAACGCGGCGGCGAGGACGACAACCGGAAGGACGAGATGCGCGAGGCGATCGCCTAACGAAGCTTCTGCGCCGGCCGTCGCGCTGCCGCCCGCCGGCAGGACGCCGAGGGTCACCGCGAAGACGAGAATCAACAACATGGCGAGCCAGAACACTGGAATAGCCATCGCCGCCGAAGCACCGATGGTGACGATCTGGTCGATTGCGGAGCCCGGACGCGCAGCGCAGTATGCTCCCAGCGTCACCCCGACGATCACGGCGACAGCAAGCGCGCTTGCTGCAAGGATAAAGGTGTTCGGTAGCCGCTCAGCGATCGCGGCACTGTTGGGAACCTGGTACAAGAATGAGTTCCCCAGGTCGCCACGGACGACGCGCCCCAGCCAGCGCGTGTACTGTTCCGTGATCGGCCGATCGATGCCGAGCCTTCGCTCGATCGCTCGACGGTCCACCGCGGTCAGCTTCGGATCGGCGAGCACAGACGGCCCGCCCGGCGCGGCGTGCACAATGGCGAACGTCGCCGTGCAGACGAGCAAGAGCGTCGTAAGTGCATGAAACACGCGGCGCGCGAGGTAGCGAGCCATCCGCTGGCAGTCAGTTAGTTGGTCGGCGGCGCGCCCAGGAAGAACCGTTCGCTGTGTCGCAACGCGTCGCGCAGGCCGAGCCGCGGGAAACCGCGGACGCCAGCGCGCGTCGCGATGAGCTCGCGCGGGTAGAAGAGCACCAGCCCGGGCGGATCATCGCGCTCGAGCGCCTGGAACGCGTGGTACACGGCGCGGCGCCTAACGACATCGTTTGTCGCGCGCCCCTCGGTAAGCAGTGAGTCCGCCGTTGCGTTGCGAAACGCGACGTGATTGTGGTCCTGTCCGGAAGCGTAAAAGGCCCATTGATCGGGATCGGGGGGCGTCGTCCACCATGTCAACGCTGCGTCGAACTTACCTGGCAGCAGATGATCGCGCACCAACGTCGCGAACTCGATCATGCGCAATGTCACCTCGCAACCCAGCGCTTGCAGGTCATGCTGCACTGCCAGCGCTGCTTGCTCGCGCGTCGGATTCCCCTTGTCGACGAACAACGTGAAACGGAACGGTTCACCCGCGTCATTTCGTAGTCGACCGTCTGTGCCGACACGCCAACCGGCCTTCGCGAGCAGCGTTCTCGCGCTATCGCGGTTGAAGGCGAGGCGTTTCATGCTGTCGGCGAAGTAGTCCCCCAGCGCGACCGGGATCGTACCGACCGGCGCGTCGCCGTGTCCCTTGAGCACGCCTGCGATGATAGCGTCCCGATTCACCGCATAGCCGAAGGCCCGCCTAACATACGGTGACGCGAATTTCGCCTGACGCTGGTTGAACCCGATGTAGTAGTGCTGCACTACGGGGGCTTCACGCACGGTGATCTGCCTGTCGCGCTCGAGACTCGGCAGGTTCGCCGGCTCGACGAGAATGACATCCAGTTCCCCGGCACGCAGCTGTGCGACCTGCACGTTCACGTCGGGCACGATCTTGAAAACGAGACGTTGGAGCCTCGGTGGATCGCCGTGATACTGTTCGTTCCGCTCCAGAACAATTGCGCTTCCGGGTGTGGACTCCCTGACTTTGAACGGGCCGGTGCCGATGGGACGCGCGCGGTTGAAATCGACCGCGTCGGCGAGCTTACGACCCTTGAAGGCGTGTTGCGGCATGATGCCGGCGTTGTAACCGAGCAGCGAGAGAAATGGTGCAAACGGAGCGCGCAGCGTGAAGCGCAGCGTCAACGAGTCGATGACGTCCACTCGTTCGACGGGCGCGAAGTCGGAGCGCAGCTGCGATCCGGAGTTCACGTCCAGGATCTGATCGAACGTGAACTTGACGTCGTTGGCTGTGAACCGCTGGCCATCATGCCAGCGGACCCCGGGACGCAGCGCGAAGGTGTACTGGAGGCCGTCCTCCGACGCCGTCCAGGACAGCGCGAGGTCCGGCGTGGGCCGCAGCTGCTCGTCAGGCCTAACGAGGCCGGGAAAAATCACTTTATTGATCATGATCGACCCGATGTCCGGCGCGATGACCGGGTTGAGGATCGGGTCGTTGATGAGCGGCAGGCGCAGCGTCGCGTTGTGCTCGGGCTGCTCGCCGGATACACACGAGAGCGCGACGAGGGCCGAGCAACCGGCCAAAACGACTCGCCTATTCACGCCATCGCGTCCGCGACCGCTCGTCGTGCGTCACGCACAGCGGCGACAAGCCGGTTCTGGCCGCGGGTCAAGTGCGTGACGATAAAGCCGGCGCGGTCCACGTCCGCGTCGCCTAACGTGAGTGCCGGGTAAAGGTCCGGCAGCGCCGGCGTGGATTCTGCGGGATCGTGAAAGAAGGCCGGGCCACGCGTGAAGTTGACTGGGACGAGCAGTCGTGCGAGCCGTCGTATCGCCGCGTTCGCCTTACGGACTTCGGGTTCTGTCGGCACACGCCGCTCGAGCGCGCGAGCGTGCGGCGCGAACTTGCTCAGCGCGTCACGTAGCTCGCGCAGCGCCTGACGAGTCGGGGCAAAATCGAAGCGCCCGCACGCGCCGACCTCATACCGATCGAGCGTTGCTTCGAATCCGGCGACAGTACGGGTAAAATCAAACGGGGCGATCGTAGCATTCGCAGCCGCCATCGTAGCGGCGGCGTAAATGCGCATGTCTTTGAGCAGGATCTCTTTGTCCGCGACGTCGATCAGGTCCTCTTCTGTGTGCCACGCGATATTGGCGCCGCAGCCACCTACGCCATAGTAACCAAGCTCCTCGCGCAACTCGTCAGGCATCGTCGACAGGAGCATGAAGAAACTCGTGATCCCGATATTGTTGAACGAGTAGTCGCCGGCTTGGTGCGGACGTTCACCGTGGGCTTCCTGACCAGTCACGTCTTTGATAATGGACTGCGCAAACCCCTCAGCCTCATCCATCCAGGAAATGTCCTTGTACACCGTGGCCCAGCGACAGCCGGGCGAGTCGCAGTTGATCTGTGCAATGCACCCCTCATACAGATCGATGGCGAAGCGGTCCGCAAACCAGGTGCTCCCTGCGTAGCGCCCTGTCGAGTGCCCCGGCCACCACGCGATGCGTACGGAGCGTTTGAGCTGCGCGCGATTTTTCCACAAGACGCGGGCGACCTCGAGCATCGTTGCATCGCCGACGGCGTTGTCGCCGATTCCGAAGTCCCACGAGTCGTAGTGCCCGTGCAGCAACACGAACGCCTCCGGCTCGTCGGTACCGGGAATCGTCACGACTGGAAGCGGTGAGCGGAACCAGCCTTCGGTCACATTCGCCGTTAGGGTAACTTCGCCGCCGCGCTTCGCGTGCTCGATGAGGTTGCGGCCGTCGGAGTTGCTCACGGCAACGACGGCGAGCGTTGGCTTGCGCGGCAAGTCGCGCAAATCGGGAGTCCCCCACACGGTGGTGCAGATCCCCCAGTGTGCGTTCTTCCCTGGATTCACGGCGATCATGCCTAACGCTCCGCCGGCCTCGAAGTGCGACACTTTCCCGGGCATGCCGAAGCCTTCGCTCACAACGATTTTGCCACGCATGTCGAGCGCGCCGTCGCCGATCAAGTTGCGCGCGAAGAGCTCGTCCGCAGCGCGCGCATAACGCGCTTGCGCGTAGACGAGCGGCGCCGTGAGACCCTTCGGATACGAGACGCTCATCGCCATCGGCTTGGCGCTGTACGTCGCTGTGCCGGCCCGCACGCTGGCCCTTCCCGGGAGACTCAGGAAGAGCTCAGGGTCGTGGACTTCGACGGGGACGCCGAGACGGCGGAGCCGTCCAGCTATTTCCTCGGCGGCGGTACGAACGTCGTCGGGGTGTTCGCGACGAAGCGTTGTGAAACGCTCGACGATTGACCAGGGCTCGTCGAGCGTGATGGCGTCGAAGGCTGCGCGGACTTCTGGGGAAAGCACGGGGGGGGGCGCGTACGGGCTAGCGAGTTATGACCAGACGGTCGTACTGGGCGGTTTTGCTAATCGCCTCGTGCGCGCGACTGCGCAAGACCCACAGCGCTGCCGCCTAACTATCGCTTGAATAGCGCGTAGTAGATCACATAAAGCCACGAAAGAAAGCCGTGGATGATCGCCCAGAGGATCGACTGGTTTACGCTCCAGGAGATCGTGATAGCGAGCGCGCTGCCCATCGTGATGCCGGTGCGCACGGCCTCTTTGGTCTTCGACATGACGTACGTGGTGGATTGTGGCCGGGAAGCGGACGGCGTTTCCCTCGTCGAAACGGGGCCTGAGTAGGGTGTTGTCATCGAGTTCTCAGAACTGCAAATACGGAGCGCTACGTGGGAAGTGTCGTGGGCGCTCAATGCCCGAGCTGCTCGAACGTTTGATTGCCGATTCGGTACTGGCGCCAGTCTTTGTAGTCGAAGTGCCACCATTCCGCCTCGTAGACGCGGAATCCCTCTCGCTCCATCGCTTCGCGCAGAAGCTCACGCAGCGCGCGCTGGCGCGCCGTGCCGCCTGGGTACATCGGATACGATCGATCCGACATCTCGTCGTAACCTCCAGGCATGATAACGGCCGTTCCCGTCGCGAGATCATAGAGCGTTAGATCGACAGCGCAGCCGCGATTGTGCCGCGAACCTTGCGACGGATCCGCTACGAAGATGCGACTTGCGACAGGCGTCGCGTCCCAGAAGATCTTGGTCACATACCACGGCCGATAGCCGTCGTGAATGAGCAGGCCGTACCCTTTTGCCGCGAGTGCGCGGTGTGCCCGCGCGAGCGCTTCCGCCGCTGGGCGCTGCAAGAACGCCCGCGCGTGTTGGTAGACTGGAACGCTCAGAAAGTTGGCGCGCGTCGCGTAGCGGATATCGAGCTTGATTGTCGGGTCGAGCGTGACAAGCTCCACCAGGTCGCTGGCCCTAAAGTCACCTGTTTCGTTAGGCGGCGTGGCGGCGAGGGCGTCGCGTCGTAGCGTGGCGATCGGCTTGAGCGGCGTAATTCGAAAAACGCCGCCTCCGCCTCCGTCTCCGGCGATGCGTCGGCGTGGGAATACGATCCCGGCAGCGGTTACTCGTGTCGCGCGACCGTTCGCATCAGTAGCAAAGACGAGCTGCTCACCCGGATACAGCCCGCTGCGCGGAAAGGCGAAGACATTGCGACGGACTTCGGTCAACGGATAGTCAAAGAACCATTCGATGAGCGCACGCAGACGGCCACCTTGTTCGTAGACGTAGAGCGTGTTGTAATCCCAACCGTATTCGCCAATCAGTCCACGCAGCGCCGCGCGTGGCTCGTTAGGTACTGGCCCAGCCGCGGCGCGGCCCAGGCGCGTCTCTTGGATCGCGATCGTGTCGCGACGCACAACGAGCGTAGGTCCATAGTCGAAGGCGTCGTCCACGACAAGAGTGTCACCGGCTATCCAGCGGAGTCGCGAATGCGCCGAACCTTCGTCGTCGTTGAGGTAGAGACTGGAATCGTAGCGTACCAACGTCGCGCGACGCGCTCCGTCGCTGTAAGTCCCGGCCGCGCGCTCGGCGATGGACAGCGGGATTGCACGCGTGCGCTCCAGCGCGGCCCGCGCGCGGCTGTTGCGTTGCGCGAGGAGCTGGACGACTGCGCTGCTCGCAATGCGCGACGTTACGACATTCGCGCCGTCCTTCGCAGCGGCGACGATGACGCCGAGCTGCAGCTCCGGCAGTATCATCAGCTCGGTCGCAAAGCCGTAAATGGCGCCGCTATGCCTAACAATTCGCGCGCCGTTGCTCGCCGAGATCACGAAGCCAAGGCCGAATGGCGATCCTGAGAATTGCGGCGTCCACATCGTCTCGAGTGTTTCTCGACGGACTAACCCTTCGCCACCACGCAACAACGCGCGAATAAACAGCGTCATCTCGAGCACTGACGAATACATGCTCCCCGCCGGCGCCATGCCAAGCTCGAACGTCGGGGCGTTGAAGGTCGTACCGTGCAGCGTCCACATCTGCGCCTTGCTGAGTCTTTGCCGCACCGCCGTGGACGGTTCAAAGGCACTGACGTGCATTCCGATCGGGTCGAGGACCGAACGTTTGACGTACTGCGCGAACGGTTCGTGGCGCACGCGCTCGAGCACATGGCCGACGACGGCTATCCCCGCGTTGGAGTACTTCGTCGTCGATTCCGGGGGGAAGACGAGCGCCGTGGCGTTGAGGCTCCGCACGGTCGCGCCTAACGACGTTCCACCGCTGTCAAAGTAGTGGCCGGCGGGGGGCTCGCGCACCAGGCCGGATCGGTGCGACATCAGTTGACGCAACGTGATCGCTTTGCCATGCGAGTTGCGTAGAGCGAAATCCGGGAGATACCGCCGCACGTCGGCGTCGAGTGACAGCTCTCCGCGCTCGACGAGCTGCATCACGGCGAGATCGGTGAACAGCTTGGAGACAGAGCCTACGCGATACATCGTCTCCGCCGTGGCGCGTATGCCTCGCGCCGAATCGGCCCAACCGAATCCGCGCGCCCAGATAACGCGCTGGCTGTCGACGAGCGCTATTGAAAGCGCGGGAATGTCTTTGTCGCGCATTTCGTGCGCGATCATCGCTTCCAGCACATCGACGACGTTGGTGTAGCGTCGATCGGCTTCGACGATCGGCTGCGACTGGAGTATGCGTGCGCCAACGACCGACGCGATTGCGAGCCGTGACAGGCGCCTAACGAATACTGCCGGGATCAGCACGTACTGCCCTCGACTATGTGCTCGGAGTTGCTCAACGCTCCTTGTCGGGGCGCAGGAGGACAAGGTCTGCCGTCGCAATCCTACCAGCCAAGCTGGAGCGACATACTCACGTCGCGGCGCCGTGAGAGGCATCCGCAGCCGGTTCCTCGCATTGGATGGACCAGCTCCGCTACCTCGACGCGCAAACCGTACCCGAGTCGCCCGTAGATCCAGTGCGATCGCGGCGTGAATAACTCGGCGCCGGCGCCAATGTACGAGCCGTTGGGCCACCATTTCGCGGATGGCAGCCACCCTGGCCAGTGACCTCCTACGCGCTGCGCCCGGGGGAGCGGCTTTCCGTTGAGCTCCGCATCGTTCACTCGATGCCACGTCCACGAGTAGCCGCCGCGCGCAAAGAGCATCGCAACGTCACGAATTGGCGCCGTGCTCACCCGGATTCCACCGGCGAGTTGACCAGTCGCCATCGTGCCGCGCACTCGCCCGAGTGTCTGCCCGCGCCGGTCCGCGATCCGATAGGTGAGCACGGTGGTGTCTACGCTCAAGCTATTCTCGATGGCGAAACGGTCGCCGTAGTGCACCGTGAACCAGAGACGCGATCCGTAGTTAGGCGCGCGATTGAAACTGCGGCGATCGATCGCAGCACCGACCGAGTCGTGCTCAGCCAGGAAGTCGCTTACGGTGGAATCTTGCGTGCGCGGTAAGAAACGCCCGAACTCATTGCCGCCGAATTGCCTGAAGGCCCCCACGCCGAAGCTGGTAAACCGGGTCGGTAGCTTCCCGGCATAAAATGTCCGCGCCGGCGGCGCGCGCATGATGCTCAGCGCGCCCGATACCCAGGGCAGGACCTGCGCGAAGATCGCGTTTCCTCCGGGGAGAAGTTGCCCGAGCGCGATGGGGACATTGAGAACGCCAAATCCGTTTTGAAGTCCAGTTACCGGCGTCACAGGAGCAAGCAGCACGCGCAGCACGTGCGGGTCGAACGGACGGTGCTCTTCATCCTCGGCCGGGCGATTCCAGCCGGGATGAAACGCGAGGCCTAACGGTGCGGCGTTGCCGAGGTTCGCGTGCCGCACAGCGCCACCTGCCGGTGAAACGCTAGCCGGGAATCCCCAGCGGATCGGGAGCACGAGAAAGCTCCAATCGCGCCGGACGGCTGGCTCGGTGCGCAACATGTCGATGACGCGCTCCCAGTCCGGGACGAGTGTGAGTTGATGCGCGTCGAAGCCTATGTAGGTGGCATCCGCGAGTACATCGTTAGGTGAGAGCGCGTCGGAGTCAGAAATATCGCGCCGCACAGCCGGGACCACATTCCCACTCATGCGTTCCGTTGCACCTAACGCACCGATCGAGCGCCACGTGCCCGGGAACGGATACGTGCCGTGGGAATTCCGATTGAACGACGCACCGAAGCGAGGAATGACCGAGAGGAATTCGTCGATCCCTCGGTTATTGCCGCCTATGTAGCCGATCGGATGCGTCGCCAGGCGTCCATCGGCCAGCTTCAAGCGTTGCTGCAGCACATTCGCTATGAACCAGCCGTCTTCCCATATCGGAGGTTTGGTGCGCTTGGGGCTTATCCACGAACGCTGCCAATCATGCTGTTGCGGTAACCGCAGATACTCGAGCTTGAAGACGTTGTGGTGAAAGAAATAGTTCACCTCGCGAATAATCAGTGAATCGAGCGGCGTGACGTCCTGCAGCAGGCGCGCGACGTCGGACTCGGTGAGCAGCGCGATGTGCTGCGCGGTGTCTGTGACGGTCGCAGCGCGTTCGCGCGTCGTCACTGACACGTTGATGTGCTCCCAGTCCCCTTCGTGGTTGTTTGGACCGTCGTTGAACGGATAGAACATCCAGTACTGGATCACGAACAGAAAGCGCGCATCGCCGACTACACCCGGCTGCTCGTCGACAAAGAAGTGCACGTACAGATGGGCGTCGCGTGGGTTCTGCTTGCGATACTCTTTGCGCCATGACTTTTCGTCCGAACCTGGGAAGTCGAAGTAGAGCACGATATGCTCGCGCGGACCCGGAGGGTGCGCGTGAGATTGTTGGCGATCCGGCGTGAGTGCGCGAAGCAGCGCATCGAGCGCAACATCGTCCCGTGCTCCGGGCGCGGGTGGCGCAAGTACTGCGCTGGCGCCTATTGGCGTTAGGCTCTGTGCGCTGAGGTTGATCGAGTCACTGCGCGTCAGTACGCCGTCGCGCCATCTGTCGACGTGGAGGTAAGGCAGCCACCCGTCGATCGCTGTGAATTTGCGCGGGACACTAAAGTTGTTGCGCCGCAGGATCGGCGCGAAGCGCGTGGCGATCGCGAGGAGTTTGGCCGCCCTTGTATCTTCAATGCCGTCACGCGGCAAGGAGTCGCGATAGGCGACATCCGCGGCATCGCCGTAGAGCGACATCTTGCGCGACGCTTCTGTTTGACTGCCGATCGACGGCGGCGACGGGACGTGGTGGAAGTAGTCGGTACGCGAGATGGCGCGTTGCGCATCTGCCGACGCTGGAGCGAACGCCGCGCTGATACAGACTAGGCGGAAAAGCCGCAGAATATCCATGCGCCCCTCCCATCATCCAGGCTTAGGACTCCGACACAGCGGCGCCAGAAACTCCCGCGGCGCGAAGTCGCTTAATTCTGTACGCTTGCTGCAGCCCGCGTCGAGATGCGTCGCCTACGCCAGATCAAATAGGCCGGCGCGCCGAGGGCAACGATGAGAAGGCCGAGGGCGACATTGCGCGGTTGGGTGAGGATCGTATTCGCTACAATGGCGACCGCTGACAATGTGAAAATTACGGGCGTGATGGGGTATCCTGGCACCCGGAATGGACGCTCGGCGGCCGGACGCGTGCGCCGCAAGACCATCACCGCGATCGCCCCGAGTCCATAGAAGATCCAACCGATAAACACAACATATGTGAGGAGCTGCTGGAATGTCCCGGTGGCAGCGAGCAGCATCGACCAGATCGTGCCGACGACGATGGCAAACGCCGGTGTGCCGAAGCGCGGATGGACTTCAGCCAGTTTGCTGAAAAACAGGCCGTCGCGCGCCATTGTGTAGTAAACGCGCGGCGCCGTGATCACGATCGACAACGCGGCGCTGAACATCGAGATCATTATCGCAGCGGCGACGAGCCGGCCTGCCGTGGGCCCGACAACCGTTGTCACGGCCTCCGCCGCCACGCGTTCAGAAGCCGCGACGCGAGCGCCGCCTAACGCCGCCAGGTAAGCGACGTTCGCGAGCACGTAGAGCGCGATGAGGATGAGCGTCCCGCTGATCAGCGCGCGCGGGAACGTGCGCTGCGGGTCGACGGCTTCGCCGACGGCGAACGTTGTATACTGCCACCCTTCATAGGCCCAAAGCACTGAGATCATGGCTACTCCCACCCCGGCCATGAATGTCGGCGCAGTGCTCCCGGTTGGCGCCGACGCAGCGGGACCGCCCGAGCCTAACGCGATCAAAAGGCCGCTCATCACGAGAATCGCTGTGACCTTGATACCCGTTGCTACGTTTTGCAGCGTTGCGCTCTTGCGCGTGCTGAGTACGTTGACAACGCCGAGCACCAGAATGACGACGACGGAAAAGACCTTCTTGCCAATATCGCCTAACGCCACGAACTCGCCGAAGTAGTTGGCCGCGGCCGCAGCCAGCGTGGCAACGCTGCCGGTCGCCAGGACGAGGAGCAGGGTCCACCCGTAGAGAAAGGCGAGAAAAGGACCGAAGGCATCGCGCAGGTATGAGTACAAGCCACCAGAGCCAGCATCCATCGCGCCGAGCTCACCGTACGTGAGCGCGCCCAGCAGCGACAGTATCCCGCCGATCACCCAGATCGAGAGCGCGAGCGGCATCGATCCCCCAGTCGATCGCAGGACGACGGCTGGCACGATGAACACACCGGAGCCGATCACGAGGCCAATCGTGAGCAAAGTGAGATCGAGGGGGCCTAACGTGCGACGAAGACCGGCAGGCATAGCGGGAAGGGGCACTAGAGGAACGGGAGAGGATACCCCGTGCACCATGGCTGCGCGAGACCGATCGACGCCGCGCCTCCGCCGTGCCGTCGAGACTCCTGCCCCGAAGCTGTGAGACAACAGCTATGAGCTGTTCAGCTGTCGGTTCAGATGTGAACGCCGTTCACGCGTTCGCCTCATGGCAGGCTCTCAAGATCAAGCGGGATGTCGACGTCCCGCGGCGCCTCTCGATCCAGTGCTACAAGACGAACTCGGGACGGATCCCGATCGACCACGTCTCGCGCCCCGCGATCCCCTGTAATCATCCGCAGCTCGGGAAAGGCCGCCGCGTCAAAGAGCACTGGATGGCCGCGCTCTCCTCGGTAGAGTGGCGCAACAATGTGAGCGCGCGTGGTGTGCCACTCGCGGATAAGCGCGAGCACCACCTCACGCGCGATCGTGGGCTGGTCTGCAAGTGCGACGAGAATCGCCTGTGTACGAGGGTCGATCGAGCCGAGTCCAACCAGCAGGCTACTGCTCATGCCGTCACTGGCTCGTTCGTTCATGACGAGTCGGGCGCCGCTCTGCGCGAGAGGTGCAGCGTATTCTGCTAGTCCCGGGATGACAACGATCGTCTCGTGGATGTCTGGAAGCGCGAGGCAGTCGACGACGTGCCTAACGAGCGGCTTCGCGCGATACAGCGCCAGTGTTTTTGCCGAGCCGAAGCGTCGCGCCAGGCCGGCCGCGAGAACGATCGCGCTAATCACGCCTGACGTTAGACGTCGCCCGATTCGTGTTGTAGGCGCATCAGACCGGTGTGCATAACGGTGAGGGGCAAGCGCACACACTGCAGACGCGCCCGCGGAATATCCGCCTTGAGCGCCGTGAGGAGTTCGTCGACAGTGAATGACTCGATATCCTCGAGCGGCGCTTCCTGGACGAGCTCTGTCAGGATGGAAGCCGACGCCACGCAGATCGCGCAGGCGTTGGCCGAGAAGCGTGCTTCACGCACTACGTCCCCCTCGATGCGCAGCTCGATCCTCACCCGATCGCCGCACAGCGGATTGACCCCCTCTTGTGACATTGTTGGCGCGTCGAGTGCTCCACGGTTTCGTGGCCGCCGGAAGTGCTCGAGGACAACCGGACCATACGCCCCGCCGCTCATTCTTCGAGCACCTCGCCGCGGCGCATACCGCTGCGATAGGGAGGAAAACGGAACTGCATATCACGCGTGAGCAGTCCGCCGTGGCCAAACTCAGCGAGTGAATCTGCCGTTAGGCGGGCACCGGTCAAGATGCGTGGCAGTAGCAGATCGAACAGCGACGCTTGCGAGAAGAGGCCGCACGACGGCAACCCGACGACCGGAAGCTCCGCGCCATCCGCGGACGATAGGTAGGCGAGCCAGAGCAGACTGCCCGGGTGTGCCGGCATCCCCTGTCGCTCGAGTCGCGCCTCGAGCTGCGTCAGGGCGGCGAAGACCGGATCGAGCGGGTCCATCGCGCGCGACCCCGCGACGATGAGTAGCTGCGCCCCGCCCGCGACCTGGTCTCGCAGCGCCGTCGCAATCGCGTCACCACTCGGCGTCACAAATGATGGCGCTCGGAGAGTGGAACCGAACCACGCGAGCTTCTCGCCAAGCACCGCGTGTGCGCGCGTTGTCGCCCGGTCGCCTAACGATTCCTGAATGACCGCTCCCACCAGCGTCGGCACGAAGCGCCGAATGTGCACGACGCCGTTCGGAACGCGAGCGGCTTCTTCCATGTCCCGCAGCGCCCTGTCGGGAACAGCAAAAGGCACGATCTTGCCGCGGGCGACTGTTTCGCGCTGATCCACGACTTGGCCATCGAACAGCGTGTACAACGCGATGCCACCCAGCGTGTTGATCGCGCGCAGCGCCGCGACATCGACGTGAACTACACCGCGAGCGGCCGCGAGCAGCGGCCAATGGCCCGCGGTCATCGTCCCGACGTCGACGTCAGTCCCGGCGACCGCGCGCGCAAGGCGTCCGCCGGCGTCAATCTCGTGCACGTCCTGCGCCTCGAGCTGAATGGCGTGCAACTCGCTCCAGTCCACAGTCGCCAAGCGCTCGATAGCGACATCTGTCAGCCGCGTTCCCTTGCTGGCGATCACACCACCGGTGCTGTCGCGCACATCTTGAGTGAGGACGAGCCCATCCGGCTGCAGCGAGGGCAATTGCGCTCGCGTTAGGCGCACCGCTTTCATGTGGGGAGCGCACCCTCAGCCCGCCGGCGATCACGCATCGCGCCACCCGGTCGCGCCCGTAACACGGCAAGCGCCTCAGCGAGGACGCTGAGCGCGATCTCTGCGGCGCTGCGCGCGCCGATGTCGAGACCCACCGGTACTCGCACGCGCTGCAACTGTTCGCGAGGCACGCCTGCTTCAGCGAGGAAATCGAGCATCGCCTTCCCACGGCGTGCGCTGCCGAGGACTCCGATGTATGCGGCGTCACTCGCCAAGACCGATTTGAGAACGGGAAGGTCGTACTTGTAGTCGTGCGATAGCAAGACGACGAGTGACGTGGGGCCTAACGATAGTTGCTCAGCGAGCTCGGACGGCATTCCTACGCGAATCTCGTCGGCGTCCGGAAAGCGCTCTCGGGTCGCGAAACGGTCGCGACCGTCGATGACGCACGTGCGCAGCCCTAACGTGCCAGCCAGCTGCACCAGAGGCATGGCCACGTGCGTAGCGCCGAATATGACGAGCGAGATAGGTGGAGCGTGCAGCTCAAAATAGAGCCGCTGTTCTGTCCCAGCAGCTGTGATGTTGTGCGTGCCCGAGGCGCCGCTCGCAAAGACGTCTTGCGCCTTTTCGAGCGCTGCCGCATCCAAGGGAGCCGATCCTAACGAACCGGTGGTCGGCTGGCCATGCTCCCCGACGACGAGGCGCGCGCGCTGGTTGACGCCGTCCAGCGGCACGACGATGACGGCGCGTTCCGCAGCGTCCAGCGCGCGTTGCACGGCGCGCAGCGCCTCGGCGATCGGATCATCACTTGCTGTCGCAGAATACGGCTCGATGAGCACGTCGACGGATCCGCCGCACGTCATCCCCAAAGCCCATGCATCCTCGTCGCCTAACGACATACTCAGTACGGCCGGACGATTTTGCGTGATGACCTCGGCAGCCTCTTCGATAACGCGCGCGTCGACACATCCGCCGATCGTTACCGAGCCGAGAACGCGGCCGCTCTCGTCCACCCACATCTTGGATCCGGCTTCCTTGGGCGTCGCGCCCTGGGTCGCGATCAGGGTCGCGACCGCGGCGCGGCCTTCAACGGGAAGCTCGAATCGGTCAGCCATGGAGGTTTCGCGTCACAAGACTACGCGCCGGCGGAACTGGCTGCCCACACGAACAGCACTCGTCGCGCCCTTTGTAAATGCCATGTAACGGATGGTCGATTCGAATGTAACGTGCGAGTGGCCCGTTACAATTCCGCGAATTGCGTAACGTCAACCCCGCGACCCCGAGCATGCTTAGATCAACCTTCGCCGCTTGTCGCGCCCTCGCGCTGGGCCTCCTCGCCTGTAGCGCATATCCACTCTCCGCGGACGCTCAAACCGCCCAAACGACGTCGCGACCGTGGTACGAGCGCGTCACTCTCCGTGGGTACTCGCAGATCCGCTACAACCGGCTCTTGGAGACGAACCCGGATCTGACCTGTCAGCAGTGCGATCGGTCGATCGGGAACAACGGTGGGCTTTCGATCCGGCGGGCACGCCTAACGCTGAGTGGTGACCTCGGCGATCGCGTTTCGTTCTTGATCCAACCGGACATGGCGGCCGATGCGGCAGGTGCCACACTGTACTGGCAGCTACGCGACCTGTACGTCGAGGTGTACCTCGACGCTGGCCGCACGACGCGGCTGCGCGCAGGCCAGACCAAGGTGCCGTATGGCTTCGAAAACGTACAATCCAGCAGTAACCGTGCGCCGCTCGACCGCGGTGACGCAATCAACAGCGGAGCACCGAACGAGCGCGATATCGGGGCGTTCCTGCTTTGGACGCCGCCCGGCGCTCGGTCGCGCTTTCGCATGCTTGCTGACAGCGGCTACAAGGGATCGGGCGACTACGGAATGCTCAACGTCGGCGTCTACAATGGGCAGTCGTCGAACCGGCCGGAGTCGAACAACTCAATGCACGGCGTAGCGCGCCTCGCGTACCCCTTCGCGCTGCCTAACGGGCAGATCGTCGAGCTGGGAGTCTCGGGGTATACGGGGAACTTCATAGTGACTACGCGATCGACTGGCGTGACGGGTCCGCCAGAATTCGACGATCGCCGCGTGGCGGGCATGATCGTCTGGTATCCCAAACCGATCGGCTTCGCCGCCGAGTGGACAAGCGGGGATGGACCCGAATTCAATCCAGGCGCGCGGCGCATCGAGGTGCAGGACTTGTCAGGCGGATATGCCATGCTCATCGCGCGCGTGCGCGGCCCCGCCGCGCAGATGTGGTACCCCTTTGTGCGCTGGCAGCGGTATGAAGGCGGCAAGAAGCACGAGCAGGATGCGCGCAGCTACGACGTGAAAGAGTTGGAGATCGGCACGGAATGGTCACCGGTTCGCGCGATCGAGTTCACAGCCCAGTACACAATTTCGGACCGGCGTTATGAGGACGCGGCCACGATCGGGAATCACCAAAAGGGCCAGCTGCTGCGCCTACAACTGCAAGTAAACTATTAGTCGCGTAGCCGTGCCTGGTATAGTTCATTCATGAGCGGTTCCACGAGCTTCGCGGCTTCCTCGGGCGAGTACCGCCTGTCGTCGATCGGTACCCGTGTGCTCTGAACGGCATTCGCGCCGACATCCCTCGACTTGATCCAATACACACAGAATACTTGCACCAGGATGTCAAGCTCTTCCTGATCTGTGACCAGCAACGGGCGGATTGTGGAAGACCGCAGCCGACGCTCGAAGTAAATTCCGCGCTGTGGCGTTCCCTTGCGAAGCGCAACGGTCATGTGTCGATTGTGGAGCCACCAATCGCGCTGCCTAACGAGAACATTCTTCTTGAACGCCTTGATCTCATCAGTCCAGCCCTTCGGGTCAGCCACTATAAGAGCAATCGGATTAGGTGATTTGTCCGGCTTAAGGAGCTCTTCTTTGACAAAAAGTTGCTGGAGCCACTGGCCACTCTCCGCGACACAGAGCAGTGCATCCAAACTGCGCAATCGCAACAGTTCCAGTGTCTCAAGTCGAAGCTCTGTAAAGCTGGTGATGGCATGCGCCTGCGCAAACACGGGGTCGGGCGCCACAACGTGTGAGTAATCGATCTCCACTTCCTCTTGCTCGCACATTTCCACGAGCGTGGCGGTGAGTGCTTTCCCGAGTTGGTTGTTGCCATCAAGGCTACGCTTCGTGCGACGGCTCAAGCGCGATACGACTGCCTTTGTCAGTTCATCAACCTTAAAAGCCTTTGGATGAACGGCTGATTCGACCGGACGGTCCTCTCCTGTTTTCGGGTCTTTCTCTGTCGTCCTAACATCTTCATGAGAGTATGACGCCGACTTGAGTCCAAGCTGGTTGCAATACTTCAGCACGTTTGAGTGAGCCTGCTCAGCGGCTTCTTTGTCGATAAGGCGTTGCTCATGTGCGGCGCCAGAACGCAGGCGATACAAGCGGAAATACGAGCCCGGCCTGCCGCTTGCGATCTGTCGCACGTCCACTACGCACTTGGCTTTCGCAATTGCAAGTGCGAGTTCTACGAGAGCGCGATCCTTCAAAAAATCGACTTGTTCTCTGGCTTCACGCGCTTTGTCATTGTCGGAGCTGCGCCTTGCAATCGGTCGGTTGAACAAGCTGGCTACGAGCTCATGTCGGCGCGCCGACCTTGGTCCAAAACCTTCATTGAATAGGTTGCAGCACCTTTTCCAGAGCGCGAGCATGACTTTGTCGATAGGACAGTTGTCATCGGCTGTCAGGAGCCCCCCATGCTTGTACGCGTCGCCAAGCACCTTCGACTCGGCGAATCTGGGATCGCTTCGACTTATGGCATACAGTTGAAGATCCTCGCACTTACTCGTCTCGACGATTTCGTTGAACTCGAAGCTCTGCATGCTAGTGCCGATCGCGAGGATGACCACTCGACCATCAGGCGTGAATTGGCTACCGAGCAGCTCTTTCATCGGAGTCGAGATTCGGAAGTAGTCTTCCCGAGTAAATCTCAGCGACGATCGCTCGCTGGCCGTGCCGTGTGGCTTGATGCAGGTCGGGATGTCGGATGTGGAGTCATCGTAGAACCCGGCGCCGCTAATGATACGGTTGTAGCGACTTCGTCCCAGCTCGTCATCCAGTGCTTGGTCCAGTAACTCATCGAAGTTGAAGTTGATAATCGTGCTGATGAATCGATGGTTGAACAGGTGTGCGATCAATTCGTACGTTAGGCATGGGACATAACGATGGCTGAAGCGATCCGCTATGAAATCCCGTGCATCGTCAGACCCGAATGCGTCGCTCCATGCCATCAGTTTGGTTTCGAAGTCGTCGCCAGGAAGTCGATAAACCTTCGTGAGTCGCTCGTGGTGCCCCTGGAATAGTTCGTACCGCGAACGATCTTTCTTGCGCATTTCCGCCTCGACCTCTTCGGCCGCTTCTTTTCCAGTCGGAAGTTTGTACGCTGCGCAGCTGGCTCCACTGCCGACGACGACGACCACACGAGTCGGCAAGTACGCGAACTCCTTGTCCTTGATGAGCACCTGCGTGGCCTCTTCGGTCCTGTCGCGCCAGCGCTTAGTCGTGTTGAGAGGCACGCCGATGTGTGCGCAGGCAAGAGCCTCGGCGAGTCGCGCGAGTTTCTCCTGGTCCAAGCCCGACGTCATTCCACACGCTCCTAACGGAGGCCCAGCGCCGTCGCCCATAGTGAGTCGCCTCCAGTAGTATCGACCCACGCGCACCTCTCCCATCCCTTGAAGCGACGCCGGCGAGAATCTGCGGCGTGACATCGCAAAACGCGAGTCCGCAGTACGCTGGAAGCGCAGGTTCGGGCGAGGATCACAATCGCGGATTCATTCAGCTTGGAACCTAGGCTAGCGATATGCGATGAGCGTTAGGCTGACTATGGGTCCGCGAGGACGGCCGGGTATTCGGCTCATGTCGCCTGCGCTCTCTTGATATCCGTTTTGACCGCTCATTCAGTGCCTCTAACCAGGCGAAATTAGGTGACTAGCACGCCTCGCAACCCTAACACTATGCACCTTCTCGTTAGGTTGCGGTAAGAGACGCACGTGTGGCCTCCCTTACTGCGAAGGGGCGCCTGCATTATGGACTAACCCAAGCAGGCTTGCATGTGCAAACCTATTTGGCTGATCACGAGCGCAAAGGCCCACTAGGCTTTCGTCCTTGACGTGGCCGCCTAACAAGCTGCGGCCGGGCCACCGGCGTCAGTCAGTGAGCTCGGAGTCTATTCGGCTCGTAGCGCAGCTCCGGACCGACGAGCTTCGCAGGATCGGTGTTCGGCTTGGGCCTGAACTTCTGTACGCGGCCAGCGAAGACCTCGGCCAGATACAGATTGCCGTCCTGATCGACGCTGATCGAATGCGGACCATTGAATTGACCCGGTAGACTCCCGGGGCCGCCCCAGCCGTACAGATATTTCCCATTCAGGTCGTACTTGAGGATGCGATGCGTGCCGCCATCGGCCACCCACAGAAATTGGTCTGTGGTAATGAGATGAGCGTACGGCAATGACCTAACGCCGGTCGTCCACGTGTCCAGGAACTTGCCGTTTTCATCGAACACCTGAAAACGCCGGTGCGCACGATCCACCACGAATATCCGTCGGTCATCGCTAATCGCGATGTTGTGCACTGTATTGAACTCGTTAGGTCCGGGGCGACTCGGATCTTTTGGTGCCGCCCCCAGTCCATCAGGAACGTGCCGTTCCTGTCGAACTTTGCTACACGAGTGCCGCCGTACCCGTCGGTGATGAAAAACGTGCCATCGGGAAGCCACGCCATGTCTGTTGGCCGATCGAACAGCGTGCCGCCGTCGCGTCCGCGCTTCCCCTTGGTTCCAAGCGTCATCACTAACTGTCCGTCGTACGTGAACTTGTATATGACATGCAGCTGGTCATCGAAAACCCAGACATGCTTGTCGGGATCGTACGGGCTCATCTTGATCTTGTGCGGACCGCGCCCGCACGGCGCGGCGAAAAGCTGGTCGTGCTGCGGCCACCACTGCACCTGTTTGCCATTCCGATCGACAACGAAAATGACGTGGTGGTAGCGACGCTCCCAACCGCGTTTCGTCGCCGGTTCACACGTCGCGCTGAGTCCGTCGTCATTGCCGTTTGCGTTGCCGCGCGAGGGATTCAGTAAAGCGTACGGCGTCCATGGCTTCGCTCCAGAGGGGAGTGGCAGCTCGCCACGTTGCGCGATCCAGATGCGATCGGGTGTTTCCGCGTACACGGCACCGACTGAGCCCCAAGTCCACCCATCGTGGCTAACGCCATCGGGACCGTCCGCCAGAGGCTGTGGCCAGTTGCCGACCAATTCGTACGGTCCGAACTCCTCCTGTCCCCCTCGTTCCGGCGCGGCACGGCCGGCGGGGGCGGAGCCGCCGGTGTGTGTCGACGATGCGCTGCACGCCAGAAACGATCCGGCGACGATCGGAATGCTGAACATCGCAGCTTGAATGCGCATCGTGAGTCTCGCCGTGAGGTGGTCCGCCGCAGAGTCTGTGGATGACTGACAGCGAGCGCAATGCTGTCACGAGAAGCCGCTGGGTGACAAGCCGATCAGGCGTCGCGCCGCAGACGCGCTCTCGACGAGTGTGCCTAACGTGAGCCATGGCACACTCGCTGCAGTTGGGCGAGGTGTGCGCCGCTTTCATGTCGCCGTTGTAGTCGCGATCTTTGCGTTGAGCTGCGAATCGCCGAGGTCGCAACGCGAGACGTCGCCGGCGCGCGCGGCGACCTGTGCTGTCGCTGAGACAACGGCTGTGACTGGCCAAGGACTCGGAGAGCTGCGCATAGGCGCCACCGTGCAAAAAGTCCGCACGGCGTGCGACGTTGCTAGGGATTCGACAATCGCTCGAGGGAATGAAGCGATGCCGGAGCGTCGGATCGCCGTTGTGCTCGGAACTGATACAGTCGAGGCGATAGTGGAGAGCGACTGGATCCGCCGTCTCGAGGTGACGACGCCGCGCTTCCGGACCAGTGACTCGCTCGGCGTCGGAACCAGCGCCGGCGCGCTGCGCGCCAGGGACGCCACGCTCGCTGTTGGCGACCGCGGCGTCTTCGCTCTGGTCCCGGCACATTGCGGGATCAGTTTCCACCTAGCCGGCATGACTCCAGCGCAGGGCTCGTGGGCTGCGATCCCGGATTCCACGTTAGTGGACCGAGTGCTTGTATTTGGCTGTTGAGGGCGCGCTCTCACGCTAGCCGGCAAGCGGCGTTAGGTGCACCCTTAGGGAATGTCGATTGTCATCAACGAGGCATTTAGCGTCAACGCTCCCGTAGATCGCGTCTGGCGCTTCCTAACGACGCCGCGCGAGGTCGTTCAGTGCATCCCGGGCGCCGAGATCACGGGCGACCTCGGCGAGCGGCAGTACAGCGGACGCGTCAAAGTAAAGGTTGGACCGGTAACGGCGGCCTATGCCGGCAAAGCGACGCTCACGAAGGTAGACGATGCGCAGCGCAATATGACGCTCGTGGGCGAAGGGCGCGAGACGGGAGGAGCCGGTTCGGCAAAGATGACGATGCACGGCAGCGTCACGCCTAACGCGAGTGGCGGCAGCGACGTGCGCGTTGATGCGACGATCGACATCGCCGGCAAGGTGATGCAGTTCGGGCGCGGACTCGTCGAGTCAGTGTCGGCGCAGCTCTTCAAACAGTTCGTCGAAGATGCTCGAACCAAGCTGGAAGCTGACACGGCACTGCCGCAGAGTGCGAACGCCGAGGCACGGCCGATCCAGGCTTCGGAGCCCGCAACGCAACGGGAGTTGCGGATCTTGCCGCTGCTCTGGCGCGCCGTGGCCGATTGGCTCCGACGACTTTTCGTGAGGCGCCCCTAGCCCTTGCCGCGCCGGAGCACGCGTCCGGGGGCGCTGCCGCCGGCGCTTCGTTCTCGACGACCAGCGGTCCGTTGACGATGAGGTGTTTGATCTCAACCGGATACTGATGCGCAAATCAAAGGGGTCAGAGTCGATTGAAATCAAAAGGGGTCAGAGTCGATTGAAAAATCGACGGCACAAGTCAGTGAACTCCCATACCGCTTTTAATCGACTCTGACCCCTTTTGATCCTTACGACTAGACATCTTCGGACGCGATCGTTGGAGCACCGCGCGATGGCGTATCCGACTCGCCGATGAGCCGGCGCCCCCGCCACGTTAGGCGCCATTCTTTCGTCGCACCGGGCTCGATCCAGTGCGCCCCTTTCCAGTCGCCTAACGCCTCGGTCAGCGTATCTGGTGCTCCCAGGCAAGGCGCAAGGGACAGGTTGCAATACGCATCACCGCGCTTGAGCGGCGTCCAGTGGTTGCGGTTGATCCAGAGGCCGATATTCGGGACTTGACGTGTGTCAAAGGTCACCTCGAGCTGATCCAGGCCTTCGCGAATCGCGGCGCGCCCCTGCGCGTGCGGCATGTCGAGGAAGAGCTTACAGGCGAATCGCTTCGCCACATTCGCCGGGTGCGACAGGTCGGCCTGCAGCGCACCCGTTCGCACGAACGGCCACTTATGCTCCGTGCGCGTCGTGCCTAACGCGACGCCCTGGGCGCCGTAGACGCGCAGCCGGGCCCCTTCAGGGAGTATGAGGTGCGTCTGTGGCGTGAGCGCGAAGAGCGGATACGACGACCAGACGAACGGCATGCGCTCTTTACCATCGTTGCGCACGGCGTAGTCCATAATGACCGCGCCGTCGTGCGTTACGAGGATGCGTCGCGTGAACGCATATGGGATCTTGCTTCCGCTCCACGTAGAGACGATCGCTTGGGCCCCCTCGTACGGTTCCACGTTCACGACCGGCGTTTGGCTCCATAACTCGCCATGCTCCGGAAGCTCGAAACCACCAAACGCCTTTACCCAACTAGGCAATCGGCACGGGCCTACGGTCGGGAAGCATTCGTCGTAGCCGCCGCTATCAGCGGTCTCAACGTACGACGCGCCGATCGCCGGTGGAGCGAACGGGAGATAGTCATTCGTCCACAGCCACTGGCGCCCCGCGAGCTCGAGGTCGGTGAGTCTGCCACCGAGCGCTGGAATCACGCGCACTCGACTGCCGCCGCCGCGCAATTCCGCGAAGCCGAAGTCATCGACTGTCGCGCTGATCGTTGCAGGTTTGCGGCGGAAGAGATCCAGCATCCTATCTCGCTACTACTCCTTAGCTCTTAGGCGTTAGGCAAGTTTAGCGTGAGCTGCCGGGACGCTAGTACGCGCGTTACAACCTCGCCTATCAAGTTATTCGGCGTGCTCGCGCCAGCTGTGATCCCGATGCGAACCGGTCCTGCACTCGGGATCCACTCCGTCGCGACAGCCTCCCGGTGGTGCACCCCTGCCTCTCGATAGGCGATCGTGCGACTGACAGGATCAATCGCCCCGGCACTCTCCACATGGTACGTCGCCACCCGCTCGGCGCACAGGGCCGCTAGCGAGATGGTGTTACTCGAATTGTATCCACCTATCACAATCATGGCTTGAAGCGAGTCATCGAGTAGTTCGCGCACCGCGTCTTGCCGTTCTTGCGTCGCCGAGCAGATGGTGTCAAAGGTTCGAAAATTTGCGCTGCGATACGCCTCACCGAATCCACGCTGCATCGCGGCAGCGACGGCTTCGCCGATGGCGAGAGACTCACGGGCCAACATTGTGGTCTGATTAGCGACGCCGATGCGCAGCAGGTCGCGCGCCGGATCGAATCCAGGGGAGGTGGCCTGCGCGAAGCGCTCGAGGAGCGCGGCGGCGTCAGCCACTGTCGCTTGCCCCTGCCCTAACGATTCGATGTAGCCGCAGACGTACTCTGCCTCGCTCATAGCGCGCACGATGAGGTAGTGCCCGCCTGGGTAACGCATCACCTGCGATGCCGTGGCCCGCGTCTCCTCGTGGTAATGTTTGCCGTGGATGAGCACCGTGAGGCCGTCGCGCGCATACGCATCGACGCGCTTCCACACATGCAACACCGAGCCGCATGTCGTATCAACGACGATGCAGCCGAGGCTTCGGAGCGCATTGAAGTCGGCAATCGTGACGCCGAAGGCCGGGAGCAGCACGACGTCGTCGGTTGTGACACCGGAATAGTCGAAACGGGGCGCGTCAGGCAGTGATGCGGCGCGTGGCTCGAGGATGTCGATGCCCATGTCGCGCATGCGCTGGTTCACGTTCGGGTTGTGGATGATCTCCCCGACGAGAAAAACGCGCCGCTCACGCATTGGAAACTTGTGCCTGGTCTGGTACGCGTATTCGACCGCCCGTTCTACGCCGTAGCAGAAGCCGAATTCTCGGGCGAGGCGGATCGTGACGTCACCGACGGCAATCGTATTGTCGCGCTCGCGCAGAAATTCGACGACGCGACCGGCGTAGTCCGCAGCCAGCGCGCCTTGGACCTCGGCTTTGAGGCCGAAGCCCTTTCGGAAGTAAGTGTCCGGCGACGTCACAGGAGGAATTTAGTGATAGGGATAGGGAATAGGGGATAGGGGATACGATCGAGCAATCTATCCTCCTATCCTCCTATCCCCTATCCACTATCTCCCGTTAGGCGGTACGGCTCGAGCAGGGCGAGGAATTCTGGCGGCCATGGTCGCTTGTTCGACGTCCCCGGGTCGACGCAGACAAAGACGAGATACCCTAGCTCGCGGGCAACGCCGTCCATGCTATAGATGTCGAAATGCATCTTCATCGACGTAGTGCCGATGTGGCTGATGTACACGCGGATCTCGAGGCGCTCGTCCAGCACCGCGGGCGTGACGAAATCGGCGTGCATGACACGGCGCGGAATGCCGACTTTGTACTTTTTATAGATGTCCTGGTACGGTATGCCTAGCGAGCGAAAAAACTCCCCCTCGCCGTACTCGAAGAAGCGCAAGTAGGCGTCGTATCGAATGATGCCGGCCGGGTCCACGTCACCCCACCGCACGTACTCGTGGACGATGAACCCCGTCTGTGGTTTAGTGGAGCTGTCGATGGTTGCCACCCGCGTGTAACACCTGAAAGCGGGCACAATGTAACCCTCTGGCCCTCCGTCGGTACGCGCCATATGCTGAGCGCGCATGATTGATGTGGCGTTCATCTTTGTCGGCGAGCGGCTATGGCTCGATTTCGTCAACACCGACGATGTGCGACGCGGTGTGCGGATCGATCTGCTTCGCGATTTCGATGGACTGCTGCTCTGGCTCGCAGCTGCGCGCGTGCTCGATAGCGAGCGGCTCGCACTCATGCGCCGGCGCGCGCAGCAGCAGCCGGCGGGCGCGTCGGCGTGCCTCGTCGATGCTCGTCGCATCCGTGCCGCACTGCGCGCGCTCGCGGAACGCGGGCTGTCAGTTGAGCGCGCCCGCCTCGATGCGATAGCGGAAATCAATCGCGTCCTCGGGCGTAGCGCGGGAACACGCCGCGTCGAAGCACAGTCCGACGGGCGTTTCGTGCGTACGTTTGTCCCCGGGGGGGACGCGTTCGCGGGGCTTATGATCCCAGTCGTCGAGTCAGCCGCCGACTCGCTCATTGGCGCCGAGCTTGTGCGCGTTAGGCGCTGTCTCGACTCGCGCTGTCCGCGGATCTTTCTCGACACGACACGCAACGGTCGCCGGCGGTGGTGCGATATGGCCACCTGTGGCAATCGAGCGAAAGCCGCGCGCTTCCGTGAGCGCCTGGCAGGTTATGCCTAACGCAGCCGCGGCGGACCGTCTCGAGGTCACGCGTACATACCTCGAGCTGCGCGAGCGACCGGCGCCACAGGCCAGCCCCTGGCCTCCAGGCATCACACTGCACCGCGAGGCGCACTGCTCCGTTGCGCTGGCGCGAGGGCTCTACGCTGCCGTGGGGCGGCCGTATCACTGGTACGATCGCGACGCGTGGCCCGATCAACGGCTCGCTGGGCATTTAGCCCTGCCTAACGTGGAGGTCTGGGTGCTTCGCGATGCGCATCGTCCAGTCGGGTACTTTGAGCTCGCGCGCGAAGAAAGCGCGTCTGTGGAGGTCGTGTACTTCGGACTTATCCCCGGCGCACAGGGAAGAGGGCTCGGGAAGCGGCTGCTCGAAGCGGCGATCGCCGCGGGGTTCAGTTCGAACGCGACGCGCGTCTGGCTGCACACCTGCACGCTCGATCACCCGGCGGCACTGCCGAACTATCAGGCTCGTGGCTTCGCCCCATTTCGCACGGAGCGCTACGAGGTTGCGCGCTCAGTCGCGACCTAACGACGGCGCCTGTGGCCGCGGCGCATAGGCGCGCCACGCGCACGCATGGGACGACGCGCTTCTTCCGGGGCGTAGGGACGGTCCAAGAGCTCTTGTAGCTCGTCCAGCGTATTCGCCCGCACTGCTCCGCGAGCGCCACGCAACACGATGAAGCGATACGGCCTGTCGAAGGGCGCGAGTTCGGCCTCGACCAGCGTGCGTGCGAGCTTCTCGGGCAAGCGCAGACGTGCGACAGCGAACGTCTCGCCGTCGCGCTCCTCAACGTCGTACTGCACATCGACCCGTGTCTCGCGCACGGTGACATTGTTGGGGAGCGCATCGAGACGGGCGCGCTCGCTGGCTGGCAGCATCCCATCGAGGTTCAGCCGGAGCGGCGCAGCGTGATAGTCGGTCAACGAGCGTACGCCGGCGGTAGCCAGCTCACGTTCGTACAATGCGCTGAGCTCTGCTTCGCCGAGTCGCGGCGTGCGGCCGCCTGAGCGCCGGTAGTATTCGCGGATCTGCTCGATCACGGCGTGGTGCCGGCGGACCGCTGGATGTTGCGCTTCGCCGCGCGCCAAGGCGGTCGCGAGTGCCCGGTGTACTCTCGGTGCGAGCTCGTCGTCCCAAGTGACAAGCTGTTCCTCTTCGCGTTCCAGCTCGAAGCCGAAGTATTCGAGCCGGTGCCTAACGAGGACGCTATCGCGCCCACGAGTCGTCCCCTGCACGACGTCGCCCTCGCTGCGACGGGCATAGCGCCGGATCAAGCCTTGTGGTATCTGGGTGCCGTCAATCGATGCCCGTGGTACGCCGAATCTGTCGGCGAAGAACCGAAGCTCCCCTGCGACGGCGCCCCAACTCCCAGCCACGCTCGATCGCGAAACGCGCGCATTCTGCCCATCGGCAGTCTCCTCGTCGATCACGAGGTCGAACGGCATGATGCGCGCGACGAGGTCGACATACCCACGGCGCACGTCCTCAGTGAGGAACGGCATCGTCAAGGGCAGTTCCACACTCAAGCTGCGATAGACGCTTGCCATCGCCAGCGCGGCGTCTTCGATCGCTTTGATCAACACGCCGCGACGGTCGGCCCAGCGCTCCATCCGTCGCTCGTCGAAGACATGTCGCGGTAACCCGTAGACTTCGCCCATCGATCCGGCGCGCTGATACGCTTCAGCGTACAGGTTGTACGCGGTGAGGTGGTCGCTCCCCGGGACGAGGATGCCTTTGAGGTCGCGATCTTCGCGCGTCATGCGGTGCAGCGACTCGATGCCGCTGATGACAGCCACAACCGGCAGCAGCGCATCTTCGGCGTTCGCGATCAACTCGGCCCAGGCGCGCTCTGCGGGAACCGCTTCCACCGTGGCGCCGTACTTCGTTAGGCGACCGTCGGCAACCAGTCCGCGCTGCTCCAGGTGAGCCATCGCGCGCCGGTACGCGATGCGGTCGAGCGGGACAGGAAGCTCGAGCGCGTCCGCACGCACACCTAACGCGGCGCACGTCAGCGCGATCCGCTCCGAATCGCCGGCCAGTTGGAACTCCGGCTCGGTCGGTTCCAGCCGCGAAAAGTCGATGTCGCGATCAGATAGGATATAGACGCGCCCGTCGCTGACGCGACCATGTACGCGTCCCGCCATCTGCAAGATCTCATTCGCGCCGAGATGCAGTTTCATCAGGACGTTGCGTCCCTTCTGGACGACGTTCGTGAAGCGAGTGTCGTCGATGACGACTGTATCAAGGCCTTTGATGTTGAGCGCGCTCTGTCCGGCAGCCGTCATCGCCAGGAAATACGGCTTGCGTGCCCCGTCGTCGAGAAATGGGCGAATCACGCGGATCGGTTCGCCACCATGGTAGAACGCACTCGTTATGCGCGGATAGCGTCCCTCGACGGCATTGGACACCTGCTCCACCGTCGCGCGGGTCGGCAAAAACATCGCCACCCCGCGCCTATGCTTCGCGACCTGGGTGAGGAACTTGTCGTTGAGAAAACCCGGCGGGTCTTCGCGAACCACACGCACCTTGGCTGCCTTCGCGGGATCGAACGCGGAACTTTCGATTACTGACGCCGAGCCGAGGTAGCGCGCGTAAAACGATGGATCCACAGTCGCAGAAAGCCATATGAAGCGACAGCCGACGCGCTTGCCTAACGCGAGGCACAGCTCCAGCTCAGCGGACGTTTGATGGATTTCGTCCACAATCAGCGTGTCCGCCGGGAGAATGTCGCCGTCCTGGAACCAACGTCGCGCAATGCCTGTCGTCACGATGATGACGTTCCACGATGGCGTGTCCGGCGTCGCTTCGCGCTCGCGATTTATCACGCCGACTTTGAGGTCTTTGGTTCGCAGAATGGATTCAGCGATGGGACGGATCGCAAGCGTTTTTCCAGTCCCCGTGCCAGCCATGATGCCGAAGCCCTTCCCGGAACCAGCGAGCTCGCGCACCTCGCTGCCGTGCTCCCGCTCGAGCACGGTGTCCACGTGCAGCCCTAACGCGAGCTCGATCGTCTCACACGCGGCGCGAGTAGGAGCGATGACAATGACCCGCCCGGTCGGCGGCTCGGCCGCGACGAACGCGTCATGATCCGGCGGCAGGCCGCGGTCACGCACGTCACGGATCAATGGGGTCAGACTCGATTGCAAGAAGTTTGGGGCGCTATGAGTATCGAATCAATCGACTCTGACCCCATTGATCCAGCGCGGCGCGCTGCGTTCGTCGTGCTTAGCGCGAGCTCGTCGAGTCCGGCTTGCGGCGCGGCTTGTCCTTGCCCTTATCCTTGTCGCGCGGCGTCGCTGTCGAATCCGAAAAAACAACGCGTGCGTTAGGCGGCACGTTGCGGATCGCGCTGGCGCAATCCGTCGGCGCCGGCTGCCGGTTAGGCGGGACGCTGTCGAGCCAAATACGGCACATCCCAGGCGGCGGCCGGTAACGAGTCGGCAGCTCCAACGTCTGCCGTCGCTGCGGCCCGAACGATTGAGCGCCGGCGTCGTTGACGAGCGCCGTCAGCGAGATCGCCGTGAAGGCAGTTAGAAGCACTTTCATCACAGTCACTGGAATCGTATGCATCAGACGGTGGACTACCCGTCGCACAACCGGTGCCTTGGACGGGTACAACCACGCCCCGGTTTAAGCCTTTGAGCTACATCAGCTTGTACACGGAGGCAAGGCTGCTTGTTGCGCCCCCGTCACTGACTGGGGACGCCGGAGCCGGGACACTAGGACAGGCGACCTCGTCCTCAGTCCCCGAAAGAGATACCCACCTCGCGCGCGGTACGCACGATATCCCCCGCCAGGTCGACACGCTTCGTCTGGCTGATCGCCTGGGCTATCGGGATTGCGACGATATTCGGGGTCTGCAGCGCCGCCATGTGCCCCCACTTCTCGTCTGCAACGAAGCGTGCGGCCGCGCCGCCGAAGCGGGTCGCTAGGAGCCGATCGTACCCAGTTGGCGGGCCGCCGCGCTGGAGGTGCCCAAGTAGCAGCGAGCGCGCTTCTTTGCCGGTCCGTTCCTGAATCTCCCACGCTAGCCGACCGCAGACCCCACCAAGTCGCTTCTCTTGGCCGGGGAGTGAGGCGCCGAGGACGGACTCCTGGCCACCAATCGGATGGGCACCCTCAGCCACCACAACAATGGAGAATTTGCGCCCGGCGCGATCACGCGCCTCGATCTTCTTGCAGACAGCCTCCAGGCTGTAGGGGATTTCTGGAATCAGAATCACGTCGGCGGTGGCTGCGAGGCCCGCGTGCAGCGCAATGAAGCCGGTCTGGCGCCCCATCACTTCCATAACAAGGACGCGATCGTGGCTTTCGGCAGTCGTATGGAGCTTGTCGATTGCGTCGATGGCGGTGCTGACGGCGGTATCAAAGCCGAACGTGTAGACGGTGCCCGATACATCGTTGTCGATTGTCTTCGGCACGCCAACGATGCGCATTCCTCTTTCAAAGAGCCGCTGCGCGATCGCGAGGGAGCCGTCGCCACCAATCGTGATCAGCGCGTCGATGCCGAGCGAGCGGGCACGGTCGAGCAGCTCATCGGAGCGGTCGACCGCGACGAAGGACCCATCTCCCTGCCTAACGGGATAGTTGAATGGGTTGCCACGGGTGGTCGTGCGCAGGATGGTTCCACCCAAATGCGCAATGCCACGGACCGAGTCGCGCGTCAGGTTCACGCATTCGTCCTCGCCTAACAAGCCGCTAAAGCCGCGCTTGATGCCGAGGACTTCCCAGCCGCGGTGGATGGCGCTGAGCGCTGCCGCTCGAATGACGGCGTTGAGGCCCGGCGCATCGCCGCCGCCAGTCGAGATTGCGATTCGCATCCGTACGCTGCCGCTATGTAGGGCAACCGGGTGCAGGCAACACGCTACGGACTAGCTCGGTCCTGCAATGAGGCGTACGACTTCGCCGGGCTTCGCGTGCCGATGCAACTTCGATTTTTCGAAGATTGCAGTGCCGTCCAGCATCACCTCGAAGCGCCCTCCCGATGCGGGGATAAGGCTGACGTCCGCGTTGGGATACGTCTTGCGAATCTCGGCCGCCAGACTGGCGGCCCGGGGTTCGTAGTTTCAAAGGGTGCAGTATTCAATCGTGATTTTCATAACATTTGATCGCGAAACCTAACGCAACATAGCTACTGAGCGGATGGCACCGCCACGCCCGCCAGATTCGCCAGCGTTCGCAACAACGAATCCTGCTTTACAAGAACCATACGGAGCGAGTCCACCTGATCAACGAGCACACCGAGGTCCTGTTGCAGACCGTTCACGGAGTTGCCGAGATCGTTCACCGATTGCATGACTGCGAGGTCGGAGCGAGAAGGCACGGAGCATCCGAGTCCGATAGTGGCGCCAAGGACAAGCGTTAGGCGGCGCATCGGCTGCTGGAAGCGCGGCATTGCGGTATCTCCGTTGCGGTGAAAGGACCTAGGGTGCGTCCGAACGGTTGCGTGCCGGATCGTATGACGCCGTATACTGCCGCGCAACTCAGCGATCACTCATGCTGCGGCTCGGTCTCACGCTCGTCGAAGTGCTTCTTGTTGTGGCGATTGTCGGTGTGCTCGCCGCATTCGCGGCACCGCCCTATGTCGCCGCGCGCGATCGGGCATCAGTGCGTTCGGCGGTTACGGCATCCGTCGCAGCGTTTGATGCCGCTCGCGCGCTCGCCCTCACGCGTGGGCGGCACGCTGCGGTGCGCATCGATACCGCCGGCAGTCGCCTCGTCGTGCATTCGTTTCGCGACACTGTCTTACGCATGCCGCTCGGCACGTCGTGGGGTGTGCGCTTATCAGCCACGCGGGACTCGAGCGCCATCGCGCCTGATGGTCTCGGCTACGGCGCGGCCAATGTTCGCTTGATCGTGTCGCGTGGGGCGGCTGCCGATACGGTCACGGTATCACGCCTTGGTCGCGTCGCGCGTCGTTAGGGTGATACTGCTGGTTTCAAAAAGAGCAAAGAGCAAACACGGATAAAACGAACGAGACGGATATTTTGGATGGTCGCTCCGTGCGGGCTCAGCTCCACAGCGGGCGTTCGCGGCAAACTCCGCTGTTAACAACACCTCTGGAATCCTTCCGCGCTGGAACTTGAGTCGATCCGAGCGATCCGCCCTTTGTTTCTGGTTTCCGTCGAATCCGTGTGAGCTCTTTGTCATTGCAGCGCTTAGCCCATAGACCGTTCGGCTTCTCCCTGCGCCAGAACAGCAATCGAATCCGCCACCTTCTGCGGCGCCTCTTCAGCCAGCACGTGTCCCGCGCGCCGGACTACCTCAACGCGTGCATGTGTGATAGCTCGCAGTAACTCGATCGCTTCTTGACTGCGAATCACCCGATCGCGCTCACCAAGCAGCACATGCGTCGGACACTCGATGCGCGCGATCGCGGCAGCCGATCGCGGCTCCCATGAAAACGCTTTTGCATACGCGAGCATCCCAAAGCGTCCACCTGGGAGGAGCGTGGGAAAGAGATACTGTTCGAGGTCCCCCGCATCCGGCCGCGCGAGGTCGCCGTACGCGAGATTCAGCGCGACGAACCCCACCGCGCGGCTGACAGCCGCCGGTAGTCGCTCGACGTGACGTACCGGGACGCGGTGGAACAAAGGGGCGTACGGCAGGCGCGAGAGCCCGGCGGGATTGAGCAGCGTGAGCCAACCGACGCGCTGCGGCGCTGCCAGCGCCAGATCCAGTGCGACAGCGCCGCCTAACGAGTGCCCCACCACCCCAACACGCTCGATGCTCAGCGCGTCCATCGCGCGCTCCACGAACGTGCTGAGCGCGGCAGATGTGTACGCCGTGGCTTCCGCAGGTTTGTGCGACAGCCCGTGCCCGCGCAGGTCCATCGCGATACCGCGCACTCCGTGCTCGGCGAGCACTGGCAGCAAGCGCCGAAAATGAAAGGCGTTGCACCCCCAGCCATGCAACAGTAGCGCGACCGGGAGGGCCGCACCTGTGTCCTCCGGTTCGACGAGACGAATGCGCTCGCCGTCCTCGAGCGTGAGCCAACGCGCTCGCACGCCGGCCACGCCCGCTGGATACCACGTGTCGGGGGCGTTGCGCCGCGGCTGGACTGAGTTCGCCATGCTACCAAGGATCCTAACGAATCGCGGCGGCACGTGCACGAGGCACGGCCGCCGCGAACCTGCGACAGTACTACTACGTGCTGCTAGTTGGTGCCAGTAGGGAGGATAGCCTCCGCTGGCACTGAGCTCTTCGGGAGCTCCGTCCGTCAGCACTCCGTCGCAAAGATGAACAGCGATGCGTGGAACAACTACGTCTCGCTGCATGTGTCTGCCTAACGAGCGATCAAGTGCGATCGCACTCCTAAGATTGTATCAGCGCGTGGCGCCGTCAAGACGTGATGACAAATTGCGATGGCACGTTTTCGCAAGCGCACGTGCGTCAGACAAGCTCAAGCGGTCGTCCCGAAAACCGCGCTATTAAACCCAAGCGAAACGTCACTTCCGCCGCCTGATCATCCGCTGTCGCATTTGGGCCCAACGGATATGTCGGCCAGACAAACGAGTTGCTTGTGCGACTAGCTCCAACGGCTGGCCCGCCCTGCCCCCGTCGTGTGCGCCATACAAACATCTCATCGCATTGTTCGAGCAAACGATCGAACGCACGCGTCCACCCTTCATGGCGCTTCAGGAATCCCAGGCGCGCCGCCAACTCGAGCCAGGACAAAACGGATCCGATGTCACCGTTCGCCGCATCCTCGGCGGCGAGTGGATCTCTGGTAAGTATCAGACGCTGCGCCGCAAGCGCACTGCCGCTCCCTTGATCGTCAGCACTTGCGTTCGTTAGGTATTTGAGCAGCTCGTCCATTTCACTCGCGTGCTCCAGCCGGAACAACGGCATGTGCGCGAGCATCAGCAGCAAGAAATACGACGGGGGCGCGGCGCCGGGCGCGAGAACGCGTTTGCCTCCGCTCATCTGCCAGGGGTCCGATGCCAGCGGCGACCGCACGTGCTTCATCACGCGTTGCAGCAGGCGCAGCGCCGCTCCGCGCAGACGCGGATCCCCCTCGTACCCTGCTTGGGCTAACGCCGCCGCGGCCGCCTCACGCAGCAGCGCGCGATTGCGCCTAACGCCATCCTCCTCGCCCTTCCCCTTGGCAGCCAGTTCGAACAACAGGCTCGGATCGTTGTCCTCCGCGAGCAAACGGAAGAGCAATCGGCGAGCGTGAAAGAGCGGCGGCGCTTCGCGATCCCAACCATACTCCAGCAGCCTACGGTAAGCGACGATCGTTCCGACACCCTCAAAGTCAGTCGCACGCGCCGCTGGAACAGTGAGCATGGCGTTGTGCCAGTTCCCCTCCGGCCTTTGCGCGAGCGCCAGCTTAACTGCGGGCTGATAGCCGTAAACCAACGACAGCAGCCGATCCGGTAGTGGTGAGAGCTTGGCCAGATCGACGATTGTTCTATAGCGGATGGGCGCTGCGGCGTGATCAACCAACCAGTAAACCGGAACGGCGACCGGTTCATGTGGTGGTGGAGGCGGCGCACCTATCGGCGCTGGTGCTGGAGCAGCTTCGGGCGACGCCGACGGCGTCGCTTCTGGCTGGAGCCAGTTGCCGTCTTGGGGGTCGCTGTCGGATGCGAGTGGATCTGACCGCGTCACGTATTCCCCGATGGCCAATAGTCCGCGTCTGTTAGCCCCTTGGCGCGGTCCAGGGCGGTAGCGGCCGGAACGTTAGCGATAATCGCCTAAAACGCTAGAAGTCACAGACGCACGTCTGGGGCTGTTCACTAGGCGATAACGCGCTCGCGGAACAGCTTACGCGACGGCTAATGTTGATGTCGTGGAGGCAACCCGGGCCAGCTTCGATTGTACCAGTGTTGCGAGACGACAAGAGGAGCGTCGCACGAGGTCCCTTGCGCCTAGCGCCCAGGAGGAGTCTCTAGAGTGAGCACGGTTCAACGCATTTCGTTAGGTCTCTCCCTCTTGGTCTGTGCCATGCCGCTGCGTGGCCAGGCCGCGACTGATTCCGGGGAAGCGCGCATAGGCTCGCGCGTGCGCATCATGGCGCCAACGGTCCGGCGCGATCGTTTCATCGGCCGCATCGACTCGTTGAGCGACCAGCGCGTCGTACTCGACACCACCGGCGAGCGACGCCGATTCGGGTTCGAGACTGGTCCGGTCCTCGTAGATACGTATCGTCGTACGACGCTGCAGCGCGCCGCTGTCGAGCGGCTGGAGATCAGTGGCGGGCGCACGACGCGCGGCTCGACGATCCGTGGCGCGCTCTGGGGTGCGCTCGCCGGCACGCTGATCTACGGCGTAGGCAACCTCCCACAAGTGAACGCGGGCTTCGACGACTTCGCCAAGTATGCGCCGGTTGGTGCGGTGATCGGTGGCCTCGTGGGCGGGATCGTCGGGTATTCGTTAGGCGGTGAGCGCTGGCTCCCTGCCCGCTTCGGTCGCTAGGACCAACAGCCTTAGCGAAACCAGACCTATCGAACCTGTCTGGCCGCGTCGAGTACGTGGGCGATGTCGCGTGACAGTGCCCGCGCTTCCTGTGTAGCGTTCAACACGTCGTCAATGGCTGATTGGACTCCGGCCGATCGCAGCGCAATCAGATCGAGCCGCATGTTCTGCAGCATCAGTGTCGCACTCTCGAGTTGCGTCAGCAGCGTTTCCCGCCGGGCAACGAGGTCGCCGAGCGTAGCACGTTGTCGTCGCAGCAGCTCCAGGCGCTGACCCCGTTCCCTGCTTTCCGGACGCGACTCGCATTCCGCAATGCGCGCATCGAGGTCGGCGAGGGATTCGGGAGTGACATCGGAATCCATCCGGTGTAGGGCCTGCGAGAGTCCGCCGACACGCTCAGCTAATGCATCCACAGTGGGCGCGACGTCCGGGATCATTTCACGATCTACCTTGGACAATTTGCCAACGGCTTCTTCCACGGCGGCTCGGTCGCTCGCCGCGCGGCGCACGATGTCGCCGTAGGGACCACGTAGCACGTCGCGCGGCGCTAGTCGCTGCGCTGGATCGATGTCTTCGTTGCGCGAGCGCCCGCCAGACGTTAGGCGACCAGCTCGCTCTGTCGGACGCTCGTTAGCGCGTTGCAACGCCGCGCGCGCTTCGGCACCGAAAACCTGGCGGAAGCGCACGCCGTCCGCCCACAGCGACGCCGCCCTACCGATCAGCCCAATCCCCATCCCGAGGGCGGGGAAGATCACCCATGGGAAAGCTGGCGTGAACACCGCGTTGATCGCTGTGAGCACCGCGATCGTCGTCCCGTACCCGGCGAGTTTGCGCCGGAAGCGGCGGATCTTGTCCTCTACCGGGAGCTCTGCGAAGGCACGTAACGTGTCGTTCTCGCGACGGCTGCGTCGCATCGCGCGCTCAGTGGCGCGGCGCTGGCGCCGCACATCTTGCCAGGACGGCGGCATCCATGTTGGGACCGGCGCATCATCGTTAGGGTCCGGCGTGCGCCATGGATCGCGTGCTGAGCTGCGTCGTTGCGGCGGTATCTCCTCGCCGATGGGTCGGGGAACCGGTGCGGGGAGCGGATGGGGTTGTCTGGCTGCCGGTCGTTTTTCGGGATTAACTGCAACTCGCTTCCAGGCCGCGGACTGTCGCAGTGCGGAGGGCGCCGGGTCGCGCTTGGGGGGCGGAAGCACCTCGCCCTCACTCGTGAGTGCATCGCGAAACGCGTATGCCGTGGGCCACCGGTCACTTGGCTTTTTAGCGAGCGCGCGCTCGACGGCGACGACTAACCCTCCAGGTAGGTCGGGACGCAGTTCACTCAGTGCCGCGGGCGGTTCGCTGATGTGCTTGAGGAGCATCGCGGGCGTATTCGTCGCCGCGAACGGCGGTTCGCCAGTCAGCATCTGATACGCGACAACGGCCAGCGAGTACTGGTCGCAACGCCCATCCACATCCCGTTCGCCGAGCGCCTGCTCGGGGGACATGTAGGTCGGCGTGCCAACCGCGATGCCGGTGACCGTTAGGCGCGAATCTCCTTCCGCCGCGCGGGCGATCCCGAAGTCGGTAACCATCGCTCGCCCGGTCGACGCCTCGAGCAGGATGTTGTCAGGCTTGATGTCGCGGTGGATGATGCCGCGGGTGTGGGCGTAGCCTAACGCGTCGGCGACCTCGCGCAGCACGCGCTGGACCTCGGCGACCGCCGGCTGCCGATCACTCGCGAGCTTGCTGCCGAGGCTCTCCCCTTCGACGAGAGCCATGACGAAGTACACCAGGCCGACGCGTTCATCCACCGAGAAGATCGCGACGATGTTCGGGTGATTGAGCTGCGCCGCCGTCTGCGCCTCACGCAGGAAGCGCGTGCGCACCTCTTCGCGGAAGGCGAGGTCCGGCGGAAGCACCTTGATGGCGACGAGTCGGCGCAGTCTGAGGTCGCGCGCGCGGTAGACCACGGCCATACCGCCGCGTCCGATCTCGGCCTCGATCTCGTAGGTATCGCCGATCGCGGCGACGACCCGCTCGCGTAGCTGGTCCGCCATGAAATGCGTAACGCTAGCGCGACTCGCTAGCGCACGCCGCCGCTCGCGCCGGACTTGGAGTCACGGAGCTTGCGGAGCTCGTCGGCGGCGTATACGGCATTGTCGACTTCCCGCGCGAGCGCCATCGCGCGTTCGGAGATGAGCGTCACATTGCCGAACGACTCGCCACCCGACTGCAGGCGCATCAAGTCGAGGCGCATCGTCTGTAGCGCAAGAACGCAGCTCTCCAGCTTCTGTTTCGTTTGCTCGCGCCGTGTACCCACTTCGGCGACTGAACGCCGGTCGCGGCGCAGGCGCGCGAGGCGCCGCACACGTTCTTCGGCGCGCGGGTCCAGTGGATTGGCTTCAGCCTCGAGACGCGCGATCTCGTCGTCGATCGCGCCGACATTCTCGTTAGGTGCGCGTCGCGAGAGGTCACTGAGCGAGTCGGCCAGCACACGCACGCGTTGGTAGAGCGCCTCAGCGGACGTAGCGACGTCGCCGGCGAGCTCGCGTTCGCGGCGCGGCAAGCTCTGCACGATGCGCACAATATCGTCGCGATACTCGATCGCCTGCGCGACGGCGTTGGCCTCCACTCCGCGCGATAGCCGGGGACGCGTTGAGGTTCGCCCAGTATCACGACCGCTGACGTCGCTTCCCGGTGCATTCGGCGCCGCAAATAACGGCGGCCGGCCACGGCGCATTCGAGCACGCTCGCGAACTTCAGCGCGCTTCTTCCGGTCATACAGCGCGCGAACGTTGTCGAACCAATCCGCGACGACATCGAAGAACATGCGGTCGCGCGGTTCGCGCAGGACATCGCGCCAATCGTACCCCTCGGTCCAGAGCTGCGAGTATTTGTACGCGAGATACACACTCCACACACCCACAAACGGCATGAAGCTCACGACGTCAAAAACGGCGAGGACGACGCTCACACTGCCGAACGCGACGAACGGCGCAAGCTTCTTCCGGTAGCGTACGACCGGCTCGGCGTTCCACCGTCGTAACTCGGCGGCTGTCGGCTCGCGGTCGTGCAGGCCCGTTGTGCCGGTCTGCGCGTCAGGGTCGTAACGCGGTTCGTAGCGATCGGCTCCGCGCTGCTCTGGGTAGCGCGGTGCCTCGGGAAGCGCGGGTACGTTGCGTGTGGCTAGCGCGGTGGAGAGCGCTTCGGCGCTCGGGAATCTGTTCACTGGCTCTTTCTCGAGCATCAACATGACGGCACGCGCCAGGTCGCGCGGCGCTTCAGGGCAACGCTCGTCGATTGGCGGTGGGCGCTCGGAGATGTGCTTCACGAGCAGCGCTGGTGTGCTCTGCGCCGTGAAGGGAAGCTCACCCGACAGCATCTGGTACGCCACGATTCCTAACGAGTACAGGTCGCTGCGCCCGTCGATCTCGCGCTCCCCCATCGACTGCTCGGGCGACATGTACGCCGGCGTTCCGATCGCCATCCCGGTCGCCGTTAGGCGCGCGTCCGCTCCCTCTGTCACGGCGCGGGCAATCCCGAAGTCCGTGACCATCACGCGGTTGTCTTCGTGCTGGAGCAGGATGTTGTCGGGTTTGATATCGCGATGCACGACGCCGCGCTCGTGTGCGTAAGCGAGCGCGTCGGCGGTCTGAATCAGGATATTGCGCACGTCGTCAGCCGGCATCGGCCCGCGGGCGTGCAGCCGCGACGCCACTGTGTCGCCGTTGACGTACGCCATGACGAAGTAAACCAGCCCATCGCGCTCATCGACCGAGTAAATCGGAACGATGTTGGGGTGACTCAGCTGGGCAGCGGTCTCGGCCTCGCGCAAAAACCGCGTCCGGATCTCGGAGCGAAAGGCGAGTTCCGGCGGGAGGAGCTTGATGGCGACCTGGCGCTTCAGCCGGCGGTCGCGCGCCAGATAGACGATGCCCATGCCCCCGCGCCCGATCTCGCGATCTAGCTCGTAACCGCTCGCCAAGCTGCGCTCCACGTGCGTGCGCAGTTCCGCGTCGCTCGACGACGATGTAAAGCCAGACTCGGGCACGCGTTACAGGCTGCTTTGTCGAAGGGGGTGGCGCCGAAGTGTAGCGCTGTTCTGAGAGAGCGTCTAGGCGGAAGTGCTTACCGCTCAACGTGACGCGCTCTACGTCAGTTTGGCCCGCGAAAGTTGCAAACCCGGCCAGGGTGGCGTAAGTCAGGAGTGTGATCGTTGCATACAGCCGGACCATCGGCCCTCCTCACGCATAGAACCTTTAGGCGCGGAGGTCCATCACACGCGGCGAGTGGCTCAGCCTTCAGCCAAGCACGCTCGTTGCGTTTCTCAGGTGACACGATGGCACAGCGACAGACACTTCCGGTTCTGCCATTACGCGGAACCGTCATATTTCCGGGGCAAACCGCTCCGATCGCCGCGGGTCGGCCTGGCACATTGCGCGCGATTGAGACGGCACTGAAAAACGACCGTCTCGTTTTCGCCGTGGCACAGCGCGAAAACTCCGAAGAGCCGACTCCGGACATCCTCTATTCGATGGGGGTGATCGCGAAGATCGGTCAGGTGCAGCGTGGTCTCGGCGCTGTTCAGCTCCTCTTGCAAGGCGAGCAGCGTGCGACTGCGCTGCATTACACAGTGACCGACGGATCGATGAGCGCCGTCATCGTCCCTACGGACGAGATGAGCCCGATCGATGAGCACGAGGCGGCTTTCGAAGCGCTACACCGCGAAGTGCGTGAGCGCGCTTCAGACCTTGGGGAGAAGCGCGGGCTCCCCGAAGAAGTCGTTAAGCAGGTGCTCGACTCGGCTGAGGAGCCGGGGCGCTTTGCCGATCTCGTGGCGAGCTATCTGGAACTGACAGTTCCTGAGAAGCAGGGCTTGCTCGAGACGCTGAGCGTGGAGGAGCGCTTGCGCCGCGTGCTCGTCCATGTCGAGCGCCAGATCGGCATGCTCGAAGCACAGGAGGAGATCAAGTCGCAGGTTCAGGAAGAGCTCGGGGAGCGTCAGCGCGAGATGTTCCTGCGCGAGCAACTCAAAGCGATCCAAAAGGAACTCGGCGACGACGATCAAGCAAAAGAGCTGGACGACTTGCGCGAGCGTTTCTCCAAACTCGTCCTCCCCAAAGAGGCGCGTCAGGAAGTGGAGCGCGAGTTGGGACGTTTGGAGCGATCGGGGAAGGAGTCTATGGAGGCGCAGGTCATCCGCACCTACCTGGAGTGGATGAGTGAGCTGCCGTGGAACGCGCGCTCTGACGACCATCTCGATCTCAATCGCGCGTCGACGGTGCTCGAGGAAGACCATTACGGGTTGCGCGACGTGAAAGACCGCGTTCTGGAGTTCCTGGCCGTTAGGCAGCTCCGTGCGCAGCAGCTCGCCGCGGAAGTGGAGCAGACTGGCGAGTTCCCGGCCTACAAGGTCAAGGTTCCGAAAGAGGACGCTACACCGAACCTCAACGAGACAGACAACGATCGGCCCATTACCGACGCGAAGGAAGCCAAAGCGCGAGCAATGGCGAAGGGACCGATTCTGCTGTTCGTCGGCCCTCCGGGCGTCGGCAAAACATCGATCGCGAAGTCCATCGCGCGGGCTTTAGGGCGCGAATATGTGCGCGTTTCGTTAGGTGGCGCACGCGACGAAGCTGATATCCGCGGGCACCGGCGCACCTATGTCGGCGCCATGCCCGGGCGCATCATTCAAGGAATGAAGCAGGCCGGGACGAAGAACCCGGTGTTCTTGCTCGACGAAGTCGACAAGCTCGGCGTCTCCTTCCAGGGAGATCCGAGCGCGGCGCTGCTCGAGGTGCTCGATCCAGCGCAGAACGATTCGTTCACCGACCACTACCTCGGCGTTCCGTTCGACCTCAGCGAGGTGCTCTTTATCGCAACGGCGAACTACGCTCAGAATATTCCACAGCCGCTCATGGACCGTATGGAGACTGTGGAGTTCGCTGGGTATACCGAGCGCGAAAAAGCCGAGATCGCGAAGCGCTATCTGATTCCTCGGCAGATGGAAGAGTCCGGGCTGGGCGACAAGAACGTGAAGTTCACCGATCCGGCTGTGATGAGCCTGGTGTCGCACTACACACGTGAGGCTGGCGTTAGGCAGCTCGAGCGTGAGATCGGTCGCACGGCGCGCAAGATCGCGCGGCGTCTCGCGGCCGGCGATAGCACGGTGCTGGCAGACAACGAGATCTCCGCCGACGAGGTGCGTGAGCTGTTAGGCAGACCCAAGGTGCATCCCGAACGCGCGAAGGAGCATCATGAAGTCGGTATCGCGACGGGGATGTATTACACGCCGATGGGCGGCGATATCATGTTCGTTGAGGCGTCGATCCGGCGCTACATGGGGGCCGTCTCTGACGGCCAGCAGTCGGCGACCCCGCCAGTGTCGCTGATCCTCACCGGGCAGCTCGGCGACGTAATGAAGGAGTCGGCGCGCGCGGCGCTCACCTACGCGACGAACAACGCCGCCGCGTTAGGTATCCCGCGGCAATACCTCGGGGCTGTCGAAGTGCACATCCACGTTCCAGCCGGCGCCATCCCGAAGGATGGGCCGTCGGCGGGTATTGCGATCGCGACGGCGCTCGTCTCCGAGATGTCGGGACGTCCGGTGCGGCGCGATGTGGCAATGACGGGGGAGATCACCCTGCGCGGGCGCGTGTTGCCGATCGGCGGCCTCAAGGAGAAAGTGTTAGGCGCGCACCGGGCCGGGAGTACAACGATCGTCCTGCCCAAGGAGAACGAGGCGGACCTGGAGGATGTGCCGGAGGAGGTGCGTCAAGCGCTGACCTTCCACCCAGTGGAAACGCTCGCTCAGGTGCTCAAGATCGCGCTGATTCCGGAGGGACAAATAGTCGGAGAGCCGGCGGTCGAGCCGGAACTCGCGAGAGTCTAGTCCTTAAGAGAGCGAGAGAGCGTTAAGCGTTTTAAGTGTCGTCGGTTAAGGGCTAAGCGTTAGGCCTAACTCTTAACCCCTAACCCATCACTTTTAACGATTAACGCCCTTCAAGAACGCGGACCCGTTAGAACCGGACCGCGCTCGCTGATCTCATTGCCTTTCGCAGTGTTCTGAGCGGCTCCGGCTCGGTTCCGTCCACGAAATACTCGGTGTAGAGCGACTCCAGCGGCGTATCTGCTGTCGCCGCGCTGCCAGTTCTGCGATCGAACAACAGCGGCACGACGCCCTCGGGAGCCAGCCAGGGCGCGGCTGGACGGTCGGCATACAGTGCGCGCACTGTGCGCGCGAAGATCGGCGCCGCAAGCGTCCCACCGGCTGCCGCTGCGGTGATGCGGGTTGGCTTGTCGAAGCCTAACCAGACTCCAGTGACGATCTCCGGCGTCATCCCCACGAACCAGACGTCCGTGTTGTTGTCCGTCGTTCCCGTCTTACCAGCCACCGGGATGCTATCCGGGAGAAACCGCCTAACCACTGTCGCAGTGCCGCGCTCCACCACGTCGCGTAACATATCGCGCACAATGAAGGCGACGGCCGGATCCAGGACCTGCGCCCACGCCGGCGCGGGCGGCTGCCAAACAACGCGCCCCGTTGCGTCCTCCGCGCGCAAGATGAAGCGCGGTTCGACGCGAGTCCCGAGATTCGCGAATGTCGCGTATGCGGCAACGAGATCGAGCGGCTGCACCACCGACGCACCGATCGCAGATGAGGGATACGGCACGATTGGCGAGTCGATCCCCAGCCGCTGGGCTAGCGCGATGACGGTATCCATCTGCAGCATGAGCCCGAGCTGCACGGCCACTGGATTGCGCGAAAATGCGAGCGCGTCACGCAGCGACAGGAACCCGCGAAACTCACCGTCCGAGTTCTTTGGTTTGTAGATCGTCTTGTTCGGCAACGGGATGGCGATCGCGGTATCCGCGACGATCGCGTTCGGCGCGATCCCGCGCTCGATCGCCGTTCCATAGACGAACGGCTTGAACGCCGAACCTGGCTGCCGCCTGCCGTTCACAGCACGATTGAACGCGGATTCCGTGTAGTCGCGTCCACCGATGAGCGCACGCACCTCGCCGGAGTGCGGCTCCATCGCCACCACAGCCCCTTGCAAGTAACCGATCGTCCCTTTGCTGTGCTTGGCAAGCGTCGGATGACGATAGCCAGGACGCTGCTCGAACTCCGCGGTTACACTCGCCAGTGCCTCACGAGCGGAGTGCTGCAGGAGTGGATCGAGCGTCGTGTGCACGCGTAACGCGGTGTTGGACTGAAGCACTCCCTGTCGCTCGAGCTGCGTGCGCACGACGTCGAGAAAGTAAGGCGCCTCCTCAGCGATAACTGGCGGCGCAGTGACCAGCGACTCGGCACGGGCCGCCTGCGCCTGTTGCGCGGTGATGTATCCCTGCTGCGCCATCAATCCGAGCACGAGGTTGCGACGAGCCTTCGTCCGCGTCGGGTGCTTGATCGGATCATACAGCGCAGGTCCTTTGGGCATCGCTGCCAGAGTCGCAGCCTCGCTCAGCGTTAGGCGCGCCGCCGGTTTGCCGAAGTAGTTACGGGCTGCGGCATCGATCCCGTGATAGCGTCTACCAAAGGGGATGAAGTTGAGGTACGCCTCGAGAATCTGCTCTTTGTTGTAGTGCCTCTCCATTTCGCGGGCCGCGGCCTGCTCGCGCAGCTTGCGCAGTGGACTCATGTCCCGCCGGTCTATCTGGTCGGGATGCATGTTTCCCACCAACTGTTGCGTGATCGTGCTGGCGCCGCGCGGCTGCCCGCGCACCATGTCTTTCACCGCGCCGGCCACGCCGATTAGGTCCACGCCGTCATGCTCGTAGAAACGGTGATCCTCCACCGCGACAAATGCTTGCGGCACGTACCTCGGCAATGAGCGGAGTGGCACACTCGATCGCCACTGCGCGCCGATCTCGCCGAGCAGTGAACCGTCACGCGCGAGCACGACGGACGACTGCGGCGCACTGACGATGCGCCACGGCGCGCCGGTGGCGTTCTGCGCGTGCAGCCAGAGCGGCGCGCAGCCAACCGCAACGAGTACTCGCGTTAGGTGCCGAGCCACCACGTTAGGCCGAGGCGAAAGAGTCGCGAGCGCAGCGGGATCGGGTCGAAATCACCACCCCCTGTCGCTTTGGTGAGCTTACCGTCAGTGAGTGAGGCTGATGCTTCGAGCGAGAGCGCACGTGACCAGAAGAGGTGCAGACCAGCTCCCGCCGCCGCGCCGGTTCCTTCAAGCGTTAGGCGCGTCGCCACCGTCGCCGGTGGGACCGTGCGATCGGTCGTCGCGGCGTAGCGCAGCCAGCTCCCTTCCAGATACGGTCCGAAGCGCCTCCACGCGCGGATCGGGTGCAAGCGTGCGCTCAGCGCGATGTGGGCGAATTCGAACTCGTTCTCAATCGACTCGTGCGTTAGATCGACGCGGGCTAAATCGCCGCTCACTACAAGCGCGAGATAGTCGCCGAATCCGTAGCCGACACGGCCGGCGACTGCCAGCCGGCCCTCGTCAGGCGCGAGCATGGCATCGGAGTCAATCGTCACCTGCCCACCACCAACGCCAAGAAAGAGGCCGTGCGTTGCAATCCGGTCGCGGCCAGGTCGCTGGGCGAGCGCTGTCGCCGCGCCCAGCCCTATCACGGCTGCCGCCATGATGCGGACAATAGATGTGGATGTTGCTCTCACCGTTGCTCGCCCCAGTCGCCCCTTTAAAGTTCGACAGTCCGAATGTCCAAACGTATCACTATCGCGCTCGGCCAATTGCGGCCACGCAAAGGCGATGTAGCTGCCAACATAGCTCGCCTGGGCGAGTTGTTCGCCCAAGTGGCGCAAGCGCCCCAGCAGCCCGACGTTCTTCATCTCCCCGAAACCGTCCTAAGCGGCTACTTCGTGGAGGGAGGCGTCGCCGATGTCGCGATGCCGGCAGGTGAACTCGCGGCGAACCTGAACGACGTCTATCGCGCAGCCAGTACCCAGCCGCTCGATGTCGTGCTGGGCTTTTACGAACGCTGGCGCGACACGCTGCACAACAGCGCAATGTATGTGCGACTGGGCGAGACTGCGCCGCATATCCTGCATGTTCACCGGAAGGTCTTTCTCCCAACGTACGGTTTGTTTGACGAAGAGCGTTTTGTCGAGCGCGGGCTCGATGTGCGGGCGTTTGATACCCCGTGGGGAAGGGCGGCGATCCTGATCTGTGAGGACGCTTGGCATAGCGTGACTGGGACTTTGGCCGCCCTGGATGACGCCCAAGTGATCTTCGTCTCATCCGCCGCTCCGGCCCGCGGTATTCAACCGCGCGAGGATGGTGTCGAAGGGCCGGCGACGATGGCGCGTTGGGAACGTCTGCTGCGCGACATGGCGGAGGAACACGGAGTCTTCGTGACCTTCGCGAATTTGGTGGGAAGCGAAGGTGGGAAGGTATTCGCCGGTGGCTCGCTGATTCTCGGCCCCAAAGGAGATTTGCGCGCCAGAGCGCGCGTGTGGGACGAAGCGCTGACGTCCGCAACCATCGATTTCGGCGACCTGACCCGCGCTCGTGCGGAGCTCCCGCTGCTCGCCGATCTGCGTTCGGTCGCGCCGCACATGCAAGAGAACCTCCGGCGCGTCACGTTAGGCGAGCCCGCTAGGCTCGACTACGATGAACACGTCCCTGCAACCAGCGCGGGCAGCGCGCGCGATGGAGCTCAGCCCGCGAATGTCGAGAATGCCGACAAAGTGCGCTGGAGCCACAGCGACCGCGACGTGCATGAGACCGGCCCGGCGCTGGACATCGATCCTCAGCTCGTGGAAACGTGGCTTGTGCGTTTCATCCGCGATGAGATGTCGCGGCGCGGGTTGCAGCGCGCGGTGGTGGGTCTTTCCGGCGGCGTCGACTCGGCAGTTACCGCAACGCTCGCGGCGCGGGCGCTAGGCGCTGAGAACGTGATAGGAGTGCGCATGCCGTACCGCACCTCGAGCCCGGAAAGTCTCGCGCACGCCCAGCTCGTGATCGCCGCTCTGGGGATCGCTGAGCGGACCGTGGACATCTCCGCGGCGGTTGACGGCTACCTCATGCACGAACCGGAGGCTGACGCTCGCCGACGCGGCAACGTGATGGCTCGCACGCGCATGATCGTCCTCTTCGATCTGTCGGCCAAGGTGAGCGGCGTCCCGTTAGGCACCGGCAATAAGTCCGAGCGTCTGCTGGGATATTTCACATGGCATGCCGATGACGCGCCGCCTATCAATCCGCTTGGCGATCTGTTCAAGACACAGGTCTGGGCGCTCGCGCGACATCTGGGAGTTCCCGACGTCATCGTGGACAAGCCGGCGTCGGCGGATCTCGTCTCCGGCCAGACCGACGAAGCTGATTTTGGCGTGAGCTATGCCATCGCGGACCGCATCCTGGCGTGGCTCATCGCGGGGTACCGCCCGAGGGAGCTCCTTGCTCGTGGTTTCAACGCCGAAGAGGTGGAGCTGGTCCGAAAACGCCTTGAAGGAACGCACTGGAAACGCAAACTCCCGACGGTCGCGATGCTGAGTCAGACGGCGATTGGTGAGTCATACCTGCGTCCCGTCGATTATTAGCTGCAGTGAGCAAGATTCGGGTTGGTCGCGCATCGGGTCCGGGTTACATCTCGGCACAACGGAGCAGCTCCATGAGCCAGATGTCACTCGACTACGCGCGCGTCGAACGCACGTTACGATATCTCGATAGCGTCACGCCGAAGCAGCCCGCGTTGCGCGTCATTGCCGCGAACGTGGGACTCAGCGCATTCCACTTTCAACGCCTCTTCTCGCGTTGGGCGGGGATCTCGCCAAAGCAGTTCATGCGCGTGCAGACCTTGGAGTTTGCGAAGGAGCGACTTGCCCAATCGCGCAACGTGCTCGAGGCAGCATGGGACAGCGGCCTATCTGGCGGCGGTCGCATGCATGACCTGTTCGTCACCGTCGATGCTGTGACGCCTGGCGAGTACCGAAGCGGTGGCGCGGGGTTGGCGATAGTTACCGGTTTTCACGCCACGCCATTTGGCGAAGCACTCGTAGCTGTTACGGAGCGTGGGATTGTTGCTCTCTCCTTCAGCGGCGCCGAGCGTGCCGTAGCTGTCGCTGAGCTGGGGAAGCGCTGGCCGTCTGCGCGTATCGCCGCATCGCAGGAACGGACGCGCGAGGTGATGGATCAGATTTTCGCTGGATGGCGTCGTGAAGGCGGCCTTTCAGCGTTGGCGCCCCTCCGCGTCCTTGTTAAAGGAACGAACTTCCAGACCAAGGTGTGGCAGGCATTGCTGCGGATCCCAGCCGGACAGCTCGCGTCTTATGAAGACGTTGCTCGCGTCGTGAGCTCGCGCGATGCAGCGCGGGCCGTGGGAGCGGCAGTGGCGGCGAATCCGGTTGCGTATCTCATCCCGTGCCACCGTGTGATTCGCACGACTGGCGCGTTAGGCGGCTATCACTGGGGCACCGAGCGCAAGCGCGCGATGCTGGCGTGGGAAGCCGGCAGGGTCGCCTAACTACGAGGAGAGCGAGCCCAGGTCAGTCAGAGATGACGCAGCAAGGGCGAGGCTAACAGCGCGGCGGGCACCGCGTTTCAGCGCACGGTGTACGGCGTGCGCATAACGCATGAAGTTGAGGCCCGCCCATGGAAAGCGTGCGAAGAACTCGACAGGGAGCAGATTCCCCTTGAGGCGATTGCAGCGCGCACAGGCCGTCACGAGGTTCCCTGGCGCGTGCGTCCCACCATGGCAGACAGGCTGGACGTGATCGAGCGTGGCGGTTTCGAGGGCGAGGGGCTGAGCGCAGTAGACGCAGCGCCGGCTGCAGTCCCGCATCGTCGCCTTCTTTACAGCGCGCTTTCCTTTGGCATGACGATTACGTGTGGGAACCCGGTCTTGGCGCTGCCGGCAGGAACGGCGCGGGAGACCGCTCGGTGAACGGTGGGAGGAACGACGGTGAACGAGCGCGCGACCAAGTCGTGACATTGCACCTCGCGCACAAAGACGACACCCCGCCGCGAGCCGAAGGCTCGGGCGGGGCGCGTCGTTAGGGGGCATTGGAGAACCGCGGCCGATCGGCAGCGAAGCCGCGCTCGTGTCGATCGCGCGTGATTCGCTCGGGTCAGCAGGGACTCTGCCATCGGTCTCCGGCGTTGTGCGCCTTAGTCGTCAGGCGCCTGTCTACATATTGTGCATAACGCGGCGATGCGCAAGAGTCACAGCCGCGCGGCAGGTAATCGTCGCTCGTCAGGCACTCGCGCGCCTAACTGGCCGCGACCGCTCGCGTCGGCGCCGCCTGACGCGCCGGATCCCGCAAGCCGGCGATGATGCGTGCCGCCATGGCATCGAGAAACGTGCGATCCGGCATCGTCGACCCCTCGAACGGAAGCGTGATCTCGAAGTTGTCGTCGGCACGGCGCGGAATCAGATGTACGTGATAGTGAAAGACGTTCTGACCCGCCTGATGCCCCGAGTTCACCACGATGTTCATGTCGTCGCTGCCTGACGCGCGCTGGATTACCGGCGCCAGCGTCATCGCAACATCGAAGAGATACATGGCCACGTCGCGCGGGATGTCCGTCAGCGACTCGTAATGTTTCTTCGGAACGACGAGTGTGTGGCCCAGATTGACTGGCTGGATGTCCATGAAGGCCATAGCCGTCGCGTCTTCATAGCAGACAGAGACCTCGGCTGCCCCCTGAATAAGATCGCAGAATATGCAATGCTGGTTCGATCCGTTCATCCAGCCGTCCCCGAGATCGTAGTGAGGCGATCCACGTGCGCATATGAAGTGCCACATGCTCACTCGGGCGGCGTTTGGGTACGGCCGTTGCTTGCGGCCCTCGTTCGATGCGGTTTAGCGCGTGGTCGGAATCTCGCAGGGCTCAATTTGCGGCATTTTGCCCTACCCAATCCTTGCTTGGGGATGGCCCGCGGCGTTTTGCCACTCCAGCACCTCGCGGGGACGCCACATCTGCCTGCGCCGTTTTGTGGCACCCTTGCAGCGCGCTCGCGGTCGTAGCGCGAAGTCCGGGATATTTGCAGCGTTTTATCTTTATGCCTTCTTAGCGTGACACCTCTCGGAGCCCGCTTTGGCCGCACCAACGCATACTCGCGTCGAAAAGAAGTCTGCCGCCGGACTGAGCCGGGATCAGCTCGTCGCGGCATTTCGTACGATGTACCTGTCCCGGCGGCTGGATGACAAGGAGATCCAGCTCAAGCGCCAGAACAAGATCTTTTTTCAGATTTCGGGCGCAGGACACGAGGCTGTGCTGATCGCAGCCGGCCTGACGCTGCGCAGCGGCCACGACTGGTTCTTCCCGTACTATCGCGATCGCGCGTTATGCCTAACGCTCGGCATGACACCCGCCGAGATGCTCTATTCCTCGGTGGGAGCGGCAGTCGACCCTAATTCGGGCGGGCGCCAGATGCCCAGCCATTGGGGCCACAAGGCGCTCAACATCGTGAGCCAATCGTCTCCCACAGGCACGCAGTTCCTGCCAGCCGTCGGCGCAGCGGAGGCGATCCTGCGTGCGAACCGGCTCAATCTCACAGAGGGCTTCGCCGAGGATGAGATCGTTTTTGTCACTGCGGGCGAAGGGACGACGAGTGAAGGAGAGTTCTGGGAGTCGCTCAATACAGCGTGCAACCTCCAGCTCCCTATCGTCTACCTGATCGAAGACAACGGCTACGCGATCTCAGTTCCGGTGGAAGTGAACACGGCAGGCGGATCCATCTCCAAGCTGCTCATTGGGTTCCCCAGCCTGGACATCCAGGAAGTCGACGGCTGCGATCTCTTGGCGAGCTACGACTGCCTAACGCGAGCCGTTGGCCGCGCGCGCCGCCGTGAGGGTCCGTCGCTCGTCCATGCACAGGTCATCCGGCCGTATTCGCACTCGCTCTCTGACGACGAGATCCTGTACAAACCGCCCGAGGAACGTGAGGCCGAGGCGAAACGCGACCCACTCGTGACGTTCCCGCGCTGGCTGCTGGAACAAGGTCACGCCAGCGAGGCAGAGCTCGAACGCATCAAGGAGGAAGTAGATGCTCTTGTGCTCGCCGCCACGGACGATGCGTTAGGCCAGGAGCAGCCGGGACCTGAAACGGTGTATTTCGGCGTCTACTCACCCGATGTCGATCCTACCAGTGAGCAGTTCGACACCGAAGACGATCCGCAGTACAGCGGCAACGAGACGACGATGGTGGATCTTATCAACGCTTGCATGAAGGACGAGATGCGGCGCGATCCGAAGATCCTCGTCTTCGGGGAGGACGTCGCTGATGTTTCGCGCGAGAAGTATCTCGGCAAAGTGAAAGGAAAAGGCGGCGTGTTCAAAGTCACGCATGGGCTGCAGACTGAGTTCGGCGGCGATCGCGTGTACAACTCACCACTTGCCGAGGCGAACATCGTTGGGCGCGCGGTGGGACTCGCGCTGCGCGGCTTCAAGCCCGTCATTGAAGTTCAGTTCTTCGACTACATCTGGCCGGCGTACATGCAGTTACGCGACGAGCTGGCCACGATGCGTTGGCGCTCGAACAACGCCTTCGCCGCGCCCCTCGTCGTTAGGACAACGTATGGCGGCTACATTCGCGGCGCGCCGTATCACTCACAGACGGGAGCATCGCTCTTTACACACTGTCCCGGGCTGCGCGTGATCTGCCCAGCTACCGCGCTCGACGCGAATGGTCTGCTGCGCACCGCGATCCGCTGCGACGATCCGGTGATCTTCCTCGAGCACAAACACCTCTACCGGCAGACATACAACAAGGCCGCGTATCCTGGCCCGAACTTCATGATTCCGTTCGGTAAGGCTAGGCTCGTTAGGGCGGGGACGGATGTGACCGTCGTGACGTACGGCGCCACGGTGCAGCGCGCCTTCGCCGCGGCGAATCAGGTCGCGGATGCCATTTCCGTTGAAGTCATCGACCTCAGGTCGCTTTCACCGTGGGATCAGGAAGCCGTGTACGCTTCAGTCAAGAAAACGAACCGCGTGATCGTGGCCTATGAGGATGCGATTTCGTGGGGGTACGGGAGCGAGATTGCGTCGCGCATCGCGGACGACTGCTTTGCGTGGCTCGATGCCCCCGTTAGGCGCATCGGCTCGACGGATACGTTCGTCGGCTATGCCCCGCGCCTGGAAGACGCGATCCTGCCACAGATTGATGACTTCAGGCAAGCGTACGAAGAGAGTGTGAAATACTAGTCACTTAGGATCTTAGGTCTTAGCTCTTCGTGTGCCGCGAGGTGATCGCCGCGCGTAGGCGTGCTGCTTGTTGACCGAGCGCCGTGCGGCCGCCAGGTAGCAGCAGCCACGCTGTCAGGTACAGAGCTGCGAAGATCGGCAGTCGCAACGCCAGCGCAAACACTGGCGACAGTGACGGTAGCCATCGTTCAATAAGTAGCAGCGCAGCCGAGCCAAACATCGCGGCTACGAGCGGTCGCAGCATCGGTCCGAGCGCGTCCCCTAACGTGAGCGGCGTGTCGTGAATCGCATTCAACACGCTAGGTATCGCGAGCAGGCACGTCGCCGTCGCTAGCCCCCCAGCGACACCGACTGATCCGAATTGCATGCCGCCAATGACAACGGCTAGAACGATCACCGGCGTCGTGACCAAGGACCAGCGCAGCTGCCGCATCGTACGCCCTGTGGCGAGATAGACCCATTGCATCAACCGAATCAACGTTGCGCCGACGATTGCAACGCAGAGCCAGCGCACGAAGACCGCTCCGCCTAACCATTGCGGTCCGAGGATGACGTGCAATACGAGTTGCGCTTCCGCAAACATGAACCCGGCGGCGGCAAGCGTTACCGCCGTCACCGGCAGGAGCGCCTCACGCACATACGTCCGAAACATCGCCGCATCGTGCCGTACTCGGCTCAGCGTCGCGACAGCGACGTCCGTCAGCGGAATGAAGAGCTCAAAGAAGGGGAACCACGCCCAGCGCTTGGCGCTGTCGTACAACCCCGCTACACTGGCCCCGCCTAACGTGCCGATCATGACACGATCGGTCTGATCACCGACCCACGAGATCGCGCGTGCCCCGATCAAACCGAGCCAATACGACCGGGCCTCTGCCGCACGACTGCCGCGACGCCCAGCGGCGGGTCGCCAGGAGACGAGCAGCCACATCGCCACGGCGCGGCCGATCTCCATCACGGCGACCTGAATCATGAGCGCCCAGTACCCGGCTCCTGCGAGAGCTGCAAAGATCGCCACGGCAAACGACAGCGCGTGCGTGCCGAGTTGCGCGCGCGCTATCGTCGCGAAGCGCAGCTGACGCTTGAGCAGCGCTTCGTGAACTGACGACAGCGTCACAAGAAAAATGACGCCGGCCCACGCGATCGTTACGAGAACCACTCGCGGCTCTTGATACAGCCAGGCGAGCACGGGCCCCATCAGCCCCATCGCGCTCGTTAGGCTCGCATTGATCGGCAGCGCCGCGTAAAACAGACTGTCTGCGTCTGCGGCCTCGAGAACCTCCTGATGCATCACCGCGCTCTGCAGCGATAGATTCGCGATCCCGTTGATCAGGAACGCAACCGGCAGCACCATCGCCTGCACACCGAAATCGGCCGGTGTGAGGATGCGCGCCAGCACCATCGCCGCGCCGAGTTGCACCATGAGCTGCGCGACGCGCGCGCCAACGGCCGTCGCACCGGAGCGCAGCGAACGTGCTGCCAGTCCTTCGCGAGCGTTGTCGTCACGAAACCACGGCTCGGCCGCCATTGCTTGCCGACGCCTAGACGGTCAGCTCGCGCTCACTCAACCAAGGCGCCCCGCGACGCGCAGTCCACTGCAGCGCGGCGTTGAGCGCAATGCCGACGATCGCGATCACCGTCAGCGTCGCGTACAGTGTGTCGACTCGCAGCACCTGCCAAGCCAACCATATCAGCGCGCCGAGGCCATGTTGTGCGTAGACCATCTCCACCGCGATCGCGGAGAGAAACGCCACGTTGGCTGCGAGTCGCAGCCCGGTGAGGACCATTGGTACGCTGCCAGGGAAGATCACGCGGGTCAGCAATTGCAGACGAGACGCGCCGTACACGCGCGCGACGTCGAAGTGCACCGCATTGATCTGACGCACGCCCGCGATGGTGTTCAGCAGCATTGGAAAGAACGAGGCAGCAGCGATCACAACGATGCGCGGCCATTCACCGAGGCCGAGCGCGAGTAGCAGCAGCGGCAAGAGCGCCAGCTTGGGGATCGGATGCAGCGCCGCGACAAAGGGGTCGACGACCGCGCGGGCCCGCTGGAACGAGCCTAACGTGAGGCCGAGAATCAGACCGGTCCCGGCACCGAGTGCGAGCCCTGCCGCGACCCGTGAAAGCGTGGCGAAGAAGTGCGGCGGCAGCTCACCGCGACGAATACTTTCGCCTAACGCGCGGGCGATGGCGACCGGTGTGGGGAAGAACGCCGTGTTCGTAAGCCCCATGCGGCCGGCGATCTCCCACAATAGCAGCACGGCGACCGCCATTGCGGCCGCGATGAGCCGCGCCGAAGCACGCGGCTTAGGAGTCGCTCCTAACGCCGCGCCGCCGGCATCGGCTACTGGCGGATCGCCAGACCGTCGCGTACTTCGTGCTCGAGTAACTGCCAGATCTGCCATGTGATATCGCGAACAGCTGTGTCGTCGCGTTTGAGATCGCGTGGTCGCGTGAGCGGGATCGTTATTTCAGCACGCACGGTTCCAGGACGGCCGCTCAGGACGATCACTCGATCGCTTAAGCGAACCGCCTCTTCGATGTCATGCGTAACGAAGACGACGAGCTTGCGGCTCTCTTGCCAGATGCGTAAAAGCTCGATCTGTAAAACCCAGCGCGTTTGCGCGTCGAGTGCGCCAAACGGTTCGTCCATGAGGAGGATGGGCGCATCGGACACGAAGGCGCGACCGATGTCGACGCGCTGGCGCATCCCCACAGACAGCTCGCGTGGGTAATAGCGTCCGAACGCCGCTAGCCCTAAGCGCTCGGCGAACTCCTGTGCGCGCTGCAGCCGTTCAGCGGTCGCGACGCCGGCCATTTCCAGTCCGAACGCGAGGTTTTCCAGCACCGTCATCCACGGGAACGTGCCGTATTCCTGGAAGACGAGCCCGGCGCGCGGACGGCTGCTGCCGTTAGGCAGCGTCGGTGTAAGCGATACGCTCCCGGTGGTGGGAGGCTGCAGTCCCGCGAGGACACGCAGCAACGTCGACTTCCCGCAGCCACTCGGCCCGACGACACTTACGAACCCATGCCCGCGCACGTCGAACGATACGCGTTCGAGCGCACGGACGTCTCCGCGGCGGGAGGCGTAGACACAGCCGACGGCGTCGCAGTGGACGCCGAGGGCATCCGCTCCGTTCATAGCGTTAGCGCCAGCGATACTGCAAACCTCCTTCGATGAAGCGCGGGCCACCGATGCGCACTAAACCGTTCGCAGCGCGGGTGACGTGATACTCGCGATCGAAGATGTTCTCGATGGTCACGAAGGCGCTGGCGCTGCTCGTTAGGCGACGCGACACGCGCACGTCGACCACCGTGAACGAAGGTACCTCGAGCACGTTGACGTCATCGTCAAAGCGCGATCCGGCGAAACGCGTCGTGGTGTGGAGCGCGAACAGGTCCGATTTGTCGAAGCCGACGAGAATTGTCGCCTGATGTTCCGCAGTGCCACGCGCTTGTTTGCCGATGAGCTGCTGTTGCGTGGGCGCTTTGGTGACCTCAGTTGGGTTGAAGGAGTAGCTCCCGCCCAATGTCCAGTAGCGGTGCGGTCGCGCTTCTATTTCGGTCTCTATACCGGCGGTACGAAACTCTTCGACGTTCTCACGGCGCCGGCAGGTGCCGCCTGCGGGTACGAAGCCGCATGGGGCGATATTACGGCCTGTCGCCCCGGCCAGCTCCAGCGTTACTTCGAGCGCCGGATCGCGCACGACGCTCCAGAAACCAGTCACGCGCGCAACGACGGATGGCCCAAGGTTCAGATCGGCACCGACGTCGATGCCCGTTAGGCTTTCCGGCTGGAGCTCCGGGTTGGCCTCAGTGATGATGTTCCCGGCTTCACGGAATGGCTTGAACAGCTCGTTCAGCGTCGGGGAGCGGAAAGAGCTATAGACGGATGCGCGCAACGCAACGGACGACGCTGCCTGCTGCCTAACGCCGAGGCTATAGCTGGTGCGCGAATCCGTGGTGCTGGCGTACGACGTGTCGAGGGTGACAGCGTTTGTGCGCAGATTGCGCTCGGTCCGGCGCCCTTTGTCGTTGCTGAAGCGGTCATGCCGCACACTGGCCACCACGCGTGTACGATCGCCGAGCGATAGCGCATCCTGAACGTACGCGCCGATGAGGCGCTGCTCCCCGAACACGCGGCGGCGGGCCGCGAAAGAGCCTTGCTGGAAGTTGGAGTCCTCGTTTACCTCGCCGTCGACAGACGCCACGTCGGTGCCAATTGTTAGGCGATGTACGCGCGAGAGCTCCTTGGACCACTGCACCTGCGCGCCGGCGGAGTGCGTCGGCACTTTCCATTGGAATAGCGACGGAATCTCGGAATTGCGGTCCAGCGATTCATTCGTAAAGAAGTTGACGTAGGAACTGGAGCCCCTGTACGCGGTTGCCGTCACGAGGCTGCCGTCGCTCGTCAACCAACGCAGGCCGCCGCGGAGATCGCGCACCAGCGTGGAATTGTCACGCAACGCAGTGCCGTTGTGCCGGAAATCATCCATATAGTTGCCGCCCACGAACATGCGCAGGGATGAAGTCGGCTCGAACGTCACCTTGCCGAAGAAGGCGCTGTTTCGTGAGTCGACCTTTTCGTCGATGCTTCCGCGGATGTCCTCGGGGACGTTGATGTAGCCGTCCGTATCGAAGTACTCCCCGGCAAAGAGAACGCCGAAGCGATCCTTCTTCCCGGTAACCACAGCACTCGTTCGCGATGCACCGAAGCTGCCACCCGTCTGGACGAGGGTAAGCGTGTTCTCGCGCGGATCGTCGGTGATGAGGTTGATTACGCCGCCTAACGCACGGTCCCCCCACACACCGGCTCCGCCACCGCGCACGACTTCGGCCTGCTTGACGAGTGCGAGCGGGACGCGCGGCCAAAAGACCCACCCCGCGAACGGCTCGTTCATCGGAACGCCATCTAGCAGAACCAGAGTACGGCTCGCCGAAGTACCGCCCAAGCCGCGCAAAGCGGGCGCCTGACGAGATGGGTGCGAGACGACGCTGCTCTGATAGTCTTTAGTCGTGTATCCTGGGATCACGCGCAGAAAGTCAGACACTGTACGCGCCGCGGAACGCTGGATCTCAGGCACACCGAGTACGACGATATTGGCCGGGACCTCGCGCACGACTTGGCTCACCCGCGTGGCGGTGATAATCGCCGCGTCGAGGACAGTCGGCTTCTTCGCCACGCTGTCAGGTTGTTGAGCGATCAGGGGGCCAGCAGTGAACGCTGCCACGATGAGGATTGCAAGCCAACGAGTCTTGAGCATTCTACCCTCCGGTCAGTGCGCGTCGCGCCGCGCAGCCGAGTCGGCATGCGCGAGAAAAGTCGAATCCCAAAGCTGTGCCACGGTCGCCAATGATTGCACTAGGCCGCGCCCGTGAGCCCACCTCTGAAAGTCCATCATAGCAGCCGTATCGATGCGACTGTCAGGACGCATAGACGCCCAGCAGGCACTTCGTACCAGCTCCGGCTCCTCCCCCGTTGCCGCCGCGATGATTTCCACGTTCCGCTCGGTCTTCCCCTCACGATAGCGCTCGATCGCTTCGCGGTATGCGCGCATGAAGCGGCGCCCGGCTTCGCGGTCCTTCTCGAGCAGGTTCCTGCCGAAAAACACGTAGCCGAACGTTTCGTTAGGTGCGACATCTTCTGCGCGGATCCACACCGTCCCGGCACCGGCTGCAACTGTACGTGATAGCCAGGGCTCTCCTGTCATCGCGACGTCCAACTTGCCGTTCTTGAGTGCGTCGATTTCGGCGAGGTGTGGTACTTCGGTCGTCCCCTGCAACCCTTCCAAGGTTAGGCCAGCGCGCGCCAGCATCTTGATCGTGATATACGTCATTGCCGCCTGCCGGTCGTACGACAGCCGCTTGACTGAGCTGGCGATGCGCGCGCTGTCGAGTCCACGGCGCACAACCAGCGCGAGGTGGCTGCAACCACCGCGCGAGTCATAGTATCCGCGCTCGGCGACGGCCCGAATCGGATCGCCGCGCGCCGCGGCGTTGAATACGCCCGCTTGCGCCGAGCTGGATAGCACATCCACCTGCCCGCCGATGAGGAGTGGGACCGCTTCCATCGGACCGGCCATCGGGACCAGCTCGACATCGAGCCCGTGCTTCGCGAACAGGCTCTCCCCCACAGCGATGTGTATCGGCGCCAGCGCAAGATATGGCTGCGTCACGACACGGATTTTGGTCCGCGCGGCTTGTTGCTCGGCGTCGCCGCATGCGAGGGCGACCAGCGCGAGAAGCGCGCAGCGAACGCTTCGGCGCGCGTGGCTCATGGCGTGCGCGCCAGACTGTCCGCAGTTGCGCTGCTGGATTTCAGTCTCAGCGGAAGGAACTTGCCGCGCGCCGTGTAGCCAGGTGCCTCACGCCTCACACGGAAGCTCCCAGCCTGACTCCACACGCCGCGCGACATATCTGCCGCTCCTCCGCGCCGAGCCAGCGCGTTGAGAATGGCCTCGATAGGCGCGCTTTCGTCAGGCAGCGTGACCCTTGGGTGCACGAGCAACGTCAGTCGCGTGAAGCCACGCTCGTCCTCTTCCTCAACGAGCTGGTAGTCGAGCGAGGATCCGCCGAAGCGCGCCGGGAGCTCCGTCTCCAGGATCTCCACCATGTCGCTGCCGATCAACGTGACGCCTTCACCGGTCAATTTGCGGAAGCTACGGATATCCTTGATGTGCGTCGTTAGGCCCAGCGCCTCGTACGGACAACCGCAATGATGCCGCTCTACGATCCCGAAATCGTCCGACTCCACGTTGAGCAGGACCTTCGGAGCTGTCGGCAGTAGCGTTGTGAAGTGAAATGATGGGACTGAGACATCGAACCCCGGCACCTGTCGCGACACCTGTATCAAGGCCAGGTGATCGGCATGGAAATGCTGGTCGTTTGAGTGCTCAGAGGTCGTGCAGCTAGACCCGACGGGGCCGCCCTCGGTGAAATAGTAGTTGGAATAGAAACGCGCGCCGGTGCGAGTGATCTCCGCTACCTTTGCCGGCGTCGGCGGCTCTCCTCCAATCACGAACACAGTTCCCGTTAGGTCGATGCCGGCTTCTCGTGCGGCAATGCAGACGCGGAGCGCCTTGCTGACGTGCGCACGAATGCCACAGGCGCCGCGGCGCCGGAGCGCTTCGCGCGCCCACTCGGCGATCACATGCGCCTGCGAAAGCGGCAGGTACTCCGCTCTCGGGATTCTGGCGCCGGTTGCTCGCGCGACGGTGACTGCAGCCGCCGTCGCTAGGCGGAATCTCCACCCAGCTCCATCGCGTCCACCGCGAATCGGTGAGAACCAGCGCTCTGGGATGTTCTGAACCGGCACCCGCTGCAGCACGCTGTCCATGCCGTTCCCCGGCGGAATCTCGAACCAGAAGACTGTCGGAATACCGAAGAGACCGTGATAGACATCGCTGAGTAGGATCGTTGGCAGGCGCGACGTTAGGTGCTCGAGGTCCATCAGCACGCGCCGACCACCGCCGGTGCTGCCACCGGTGGCGACGGCGTGATAGCTCCTCACGCGCGGATTGTCGAAGTCCTCAGGCCGGACAGCCACTTGCTGGCTTCCGCGTCGGATCGGCTGCGTGCCTTTGAACTCTTCAAACGAGACGTAGACGCCCGACTCGCGCAGGGCGAGTAAGGCCCCTTCAATACCGTCGTTCGTGACAAGGCGGCGAACGTCGTCCGCGGTGCAGCCGGCCACGTTCATCAACTTGCGGTATGGGCTGACCGTATTGTGGAAGACAGAGCGCTCGACAGTCGCCAGGAAGTTCGATTCTCGTTCGGCTAGTCGACGCTGAATGATCGCGCGGGCGTCGTCGACATTGAGGCGTTGCCGAAGAAACGCAGGGAGTCCGCGCAAAAAGCCAGCGTAGCCGAGAGCCGCCGAGCTTAGCGTCATGCGCAAAGACCAGCGGTACGTCCGCGATTTACGACATCGAGTTGGAGCGGTCGAGACGACCGAGTCATTGTCCGATCGGTGGGGAAGACGCCGTGGACGCAACCGTTGGGTTCGCGACAATAATTGGACCCGCCGGTCGTATGCGCGAGTCATTTTGGAAGCTTGTTGCGATGTAACGACTTAGAGTGGCATGCGCGTGTTCGCGAGAAGGGTTCTCATTCTGCGAAACCGCGGCACCGTTTCCACCGTTGACGCGAATATGCGACACAGAGTGGTCGCAGTGACCGACCCTTGTACTGCGGAGGTCTTTCTTAGTGGGCGGAAGGGGGCCGGCTAGCGCGAGGCGAGTCGAGTTGGCACGGCCAATGCATGTGAAGTGTACGTGAAGGGAGGAGTTGGAGTTAGCTAAAGCAGGGTGCTCGGGTTTCCCCGAGTGTCTTACGTGAAAGAGAACTGCGATCCTTGGAAACAGGATCGCTGGTGGCAGAGGTAGAACTATGAGCTGGTCAACGAAAATTCGGCTGCTTCTCGTGCAGCAACATCCCGCAGAAACGCTGCGTCCGCCACGACGCATTGTCGCGCGTCATCCAGAACGCCGACGTGGTGTGCAGCGTCCGCTCGCGGTCGCAACCATTCAGCGCGTCACGGTCAACGATCAACCGCTGCGGTTGGTGAGCTGACCTGCAGTTGAGATGTGACCCGCGTCCCTGGCGGGAACAACGCGGGCATTCGACCGCTCCCTTCGGGGAGCGGTTTCTTTTTTGTGCATCGTCAGGCATGGCTTATGCCCTCTCGTCATGCCATCGGAGAGGTAACGATGTATTGGATCAGTGATGAGCAGCGGGCCCGAGCAATTGCGCGCGTGTCGGATCGAGCGCCTTCGCTGCGTGAGCAGCTCGAACGCGCGCGGTTGATGGCAGATCGCCGCCGGCGCGTTTGGTACAGTGGAATAGCAATCTTGGTCGCGTTGATCGCCGCGATTTTTAGCTAAGATCAAAAGGATCAAAAGGGGTCAGAGTCGATTGAAATCAAAGGGGTCAGAGTCGATTGAAATGTGGCGTCGGCCTGGAATTCAC
>JBQTIF010000140.1:0-11627 GCA_052388395.1 Gemmatimonadaceae bacterium
GACGATGTGGTGCCTGACGAGAGCAGCATTCTGCGCTTTCGGCGTTTGCTGGAAGCGCACCAGCTCACGGAAGCGATCTTCACGACCGTGCGCCAACTGCTGGAGGCGCGCGGGATTTTGCTGAAGACCGGAACGATTGTCGATGCGACCATTCTCACGGCGCCGAGCTCCACGAAGAATGCGAGCAAAAAGCGCGATCCGGAGATGGCGGCCACAAGGAAAGGCAGCACGTATTACTTCGGGATGAAGGTCCACGTGGGCACGGATCAACGCGGGCTGGTGCACAGTCTCACGACGACGCCCGCCGCGGCGGCCGACGTGCAGCAACTACCGGAGCTCGTGCACGGGGAGGAGCGTGCGCTCTACGGGGATCGGGCGTATTGGAGCGAGACGGATCGGCAAGGGTGCCGAGCCGCCGGGATTGCCTATCGCGTCAATCGGCGGAGCTCGAAGTGGAATCCCTTGTCGTCGCGGTGGAAGAAAATCAATCGCTCGCGGTCGCGGGTGCGGGCGCGCTGCGAACATCCCTTTCGGGTGGTGAAGCAGCTGTGGGGCTTTCGCAAGGTGCGTTACCGGGGGCTGGCTAAGAACACCGCCCGGGTGTTTGCGATCTTTGCCTTGGCCAACTTGTACCTCGTGCGTCGCCGATTGCGACCCGCAGGGGCGACGTGTCTCTAGGAGTGGTGTAAATGGCCCGCCAGCGCGCGTTAGGCGCTCCGCGGGGCCCAAATAACGCGCCTCACAAGAGAGCGTAAGCCGATTCTGCCACCAAATGCATCCAATCAGCCTAGCAATCACGAGTTATTCAGAGGCTCCTTAACGCTGTTTGCAGTTCAGCAGCTTACCCACACTCGCTGAACCCGCACACGTGGCACTTCACGCAGCCTTCCGCGTATTCGAGCTGCGACCCGCAGTCCGGACACGTGCCGATGAACGCCTGCGAGCTGTCATCGAAGCGCATCTGCATCTGCTCGGCGCCTGAAGACTGGGCGATCGTGATCTGCTCCGTGATGGGCGCTTGCCCCGCCTGACGAGGATCACGGATCAGCTCCTGCTGCACACCCTGCTTATCCTGATGCCACTCGTAGAGCGCCGCGCCGACAGCATCGGGCACTGAAAGAACTTTGTTCGGGCCCAGGCCCACCGCGCGATCGGACGAGATCCCGCGCAGCTGCCGATGGATCTCCATCAACGGAATGCCGGAACGCAACGCCAGCGAAATCAAACGCCCCATCGCTTCCGCGTCCGCCGTCGCCGATCCACCAGCCTTGCCGAGACTGATGAACACTTCGAACGGCTGCCCGCGCTCATCCTCGCTGATATGCACGTACATCGTGCCTAACGGGGTATCCTTACGGATTGACGTGCTGCGCAGCCGGTCTGGGCGCGCACGCTTGGCGCGCCGATTGAGGTTCTCGCTCTCGGAATCGAACAGCGATTTCTTGAGCTTCTCGATTTCCACATCGCGTTCCGCGAGTTGGCCCATGAGATCGGCGAGCGCGCGCTTCGCCTCGTCGCCGATGCCCCCCCCCCTACGCTCAGCCGTCGCCGATGCGGTGGCGCCGGTCGAGAGCACCTGGTTGTCGCGCGACCCGTCGCGATACACGGTGACGCCTTTGCACTTGAGCTCATACGCCAGCTCATAGATGGCGCGCACGTCTTCCTGCGATGCAACGTTCGGGAAGTTCGTTGTCTTGGAGATCGCCGAATCAGTGAACTCCTGGAAGGCGGCCTGCATGCGCACGTGCCACTCGGGCGTAATGTCGTGCGACGTAACGAACACACGCTGCCAGCGCTCGGGGACCTCAGGAAAGTGGATGTGCCCCTGCGCCGCGATGCGCTCGATGAGCTCTTCCGAGTACCAGCCTTCGCGCTTCGCAACGGCCACGAAATCTTCGTTCACATCGGGCATCATGACGCCGGCTTGATTGCGCATGAACGCAACGGCGAAAAGCGGCTCAATGCCTGACGAGCACCCAGCGATGATAGAGATCGTCCCCGTCGGCGCCACGGTCGTGACATTGCAGTTGCGCAGCATCTGGGAGGCCCTGATTCGCTTCCCCTCGGTGTCACGCGCCGCTGTCGCGTCAGGGCCCCATATAGACCGCGCCCATTCCGGGAATGTGCCGCGCGCCGCGGCAAGACGCTCGCTCTCGTTCTTGGCTTCCGTGTCGACGAAGTGCATGAGCTGGCGCCCAAACTCAACGCCCTGGTCGGAATCGTACGGGATGCCGAGCCTAACGAGCGCGTCGGCAAAGCCCATCACGCCAAGCCCGATGCGCCGGATGCGCGTGGACAGCTGGTCGATCTCCGGCAGCGGATACTTGTTGACGTCGATGATGTTGTCGAGGAAGTGCGTCGTTAGGTGAACATCGCGACGCAGCGCCTCCCAATCCATCTTCCCGTCTTTTGCGTAGTAGCCGACGTTGATCGAACCGAGGTTGCATACGTCATACGACAGGAGCGGCTGCTCGCCGCAGGGATTCGTCGCTTCGTAGCTGCCGAGGTGCGGCACCGGGTTGTAGCGGTTCGCTTCGTCGATGAAGAAGCACCCCGGCTCCCCCGTGCGCCACGCACCTTCGATCATCTTGTCCCACACCGCGCGTGCTTGCAACTGTCCGGCGACCTTGCCTGACGAGGGATCGATAAGATCGTACGGCGTGCCCGCCTGCACCGCGCGCATGAACGCATCGGTAACTGCTACGGAGATATTGAAATTCGTCACCTGCGTGAGGTCTTCCTTGCAGGTGATGAACTCCATGATGTCCGGATGATCGACGCGCAGGATACCCATGTTCGCGCCGCGCCGCGTGCCGCCTTGCTTCACGGCATCGGTCGACGCGTCGTACAACTTCATGAACGAAACCGGACCCGACGCCACGCCGGTCGTCGAACGAACCATCGAGCCTTTCGCGCGCAAGCGAGAGAAGGAGAATCCCGTACCTCCTCCCGATTGGTGTATGAGCGCCATGGACCGCAGCGTGTCGTAAATGCCGTTCTGTCCATTCGACAGAGCGTCGGCGACAGGCAACACGAAGCACGCCGAGAGTTGGCCTAACGGGCGTCCGGCGTTCATCAGCGTCGGCGAGTTAGGCACGAAACGCTGCTGTGTCATGAGCCGATAGAACTCCTCGGCCGCTCCATTCACCGCAGCATCCGACGCTCCGTAGCGGCGGTCTGCTTCCGCGACAACGGTCGCGACGCGCCAGAACAGCTCCTCTGCGCTCTCCACCGGCTTTCCCTTCTCGTCGCGAACGAGATAGCGCTTCTCGAGAACCGTACGAGCGTTCTGAGAGAGCGGCGCAGGGCCTGCCGGGGGCTTCGACGCGAGTGCCATTTCAGCTGCTCCAATCAAGCGAGTCGAGTGACGCGGGGAACCGGGTGGTTCAGGTGGGCGCGCATTTTAGGGTCACTAGTTGTTCCGCGCCAGTGCACTCGTAACACATTGTATACACACTAGTTACAATACCCACATCACGAATCGAGTTCCCATGTATCTTATCCACGCCCTCTGCAGGTTAGAGGCCCTAAATCAAAGGGGTCAGAGTCAATTGATCGGATCAATCGAGTCTGACCCCGTTTTATCCGATCAATTGACTCTGACCCCCGTTGAGCGGAAGTAGCGCTCTAGGCCGTCTGCCACGCCCCGCGCATAGGCCTGCTGGAACTCTGCAGTCCTGAGCCATGCCTCCTGCTCTGGAATCATCAGGAAGGCCCCCTCGCAGAGCACCGCGGGCATCCACGTCTGCCGTACGACAGCAAGGTTGTCGTAGAAGACTCCCTGGTCCGGCAGTCCCATCTGCTGGACCATGCCGGCCTGAACCTGACGCGCCAGTTCCAACGATTGGGTGTGAAAGAAGTACGTCCCCGTTCCGTGCGCGGTAAACGGATTCACCCCGTCGGGGAGGGCGTTCAAGTGAATCGAAACGAACGCATGCGCGTTCGCTCGCCGAGCGGCGACAGGTCGGTCAGCCAGCGCAACGGGATCGCGTGTCGTTCTCGTTAGGACGACGCGCGCTCCCCGACGCTGGAGCTCGTCGCGCAAACGTTCCGCGATAGGCAGCACCGCATCACCCTCGTAGAGGCCTGTCGGCCCTGTCGCACCGACGGGTGGATGCCCGGGATCCACTGCGATCGTTAGGCCCTGCAGCGGACGTCCCGCGCTGATCCGCGGCGGCCGACGCACGCGCACAACGAGGGCGCCGGGTTGCCAGCGCACGAGGTAGCCATAAGGGTCGGCGCCGAGATGGATGACCACTTCACCGCGATCGCTCGCGAGCGGCATCCACGTTACGTCGCGTACGATCGCCGTGTCGCTGCGCAGTACGGCGATGTCTATGTCCAGTGTGGTACCGTACAGAACGACGGCGAGCGCTCGTGTGCGTTGCTCGATCAGATACGGCGGCGGGGACGAGATTGGCAGCACGACGTCTGCCCACTCGCCGTCGCTCGCGTTGACTATCCGTGGAGTTCCGACCACTCGCCGCGGCACCACCGTGCCGGCGTGCAGTTCGGAGACATTAGCCGTGTCGAGCCACGCCTCTTGTCGCGCGTCCAGGCGGATGCGCGCCTGCCCGCCGACTCGCGCTGTCACCTCGACGCTGGTGCCCGGTACGAGGAGCCACTTGTACGTCCCGTTAGGCACTGGTCGCGCGGCGACGACTTGATCGGTGTCCGGCACCGCTGTCGTGGCCACGAGGCGTGCGACCCGAGTAGTGGCGCCTAACGAATCGAGTATACTTTGCGCTGGAACTGGGAGCGTCAGCGAATCACTGCCGCGGGTGACTACAATCCGTGCGGCGGCCGATAGGTCGAGCACACTCACCGTGCGTTGCCAGAGCGTCGAGTCTCGCAACGTCTCGCGCGCCGAGACAAGCGGCAGACGGCGAGTGTCAGCCAGTTCTAGAACGACGGACGCATTCGCATTCGCCCGTACGGCTACAGTGATCGGCTCCTGCGCCATCCATGCGGCAGGGGTGGAGGGACGCACGCTCTGTCGATCAGCTGCGAGCGGTGCGTCGTTCGCGAGAGACACCGGTCGCGGCGCGATGCGCACCGAATGCTCGACGCGTTCGCGCGCAGCGCCAAGCGACGTCTCCAGCACGTAGCTCTGCGACTCACGCGGCACAGGGAGGAACGCGAGGAAGCTGCCATTGGGTTCCACTCGCACGCTCTGCCCATTGATCGTGAGCGTCGCGTCGCCATTGCCGAGCGAGCCGAAGATGAACGTGGAATCGCCCGCTACCGATAAGGTGGCCCCGCGCGGGGGATACACAACGCGAACTGTTAGCGGGCCGCTGGCAGTCGGCATCGGCGGGAAACGAGGTGCGGGCGCTATGCCGCCGCTCGATGCGGTCGCACACGCCGAAAGCAATGCCAATACCACGCTTGGACATGCGCGAGCAATGTCCAAGCGCGACCCTCGCGTAGCGAATCTGGGTCTTAAGTTGCTACGTACGCCGGTTCGTGTCATTTTCGCGCTCGCCGGGGGAGTCCCGGCCGACTTGCTGCCAAACGGACCGGATTCCTGCTAGCATGGACAAGGGCAGATTGGGGCTCGGACGTAGGACGGTGTATAAAGGGGCGAGGGGGGCTGGGTCAGGATAGGGCCGGACGGGGGGCGGCAGTGGTCGCAATTTGCTCGGACGGTAGTCCATGCCGATAGGCACTGTGGCTTCTTCAGGCTCTCATTCGCATCCAACCCCAACTGATCCGCTCGTACCGCCCGGTGCGGTAACGATCGAGACGTACGCTCAAACGGACGTCGGCCAGACGCGTGAGCATAACGAGGACGCGTTCGTCGTAGCCGATCTCGCGACTGCGCGTGCGATTGCATTCGATCGTCAGCGGCGTCAACGCTCCGGACCGATGGGGACGCTTTTCATGGTCGCAGACGGGATGGGGGGCGCGGCTGCTGGCGAATACGCCAGTGCCGCGGCCGTCGAAGTCGTGCTGCGCTATTTACGAGACCATTGGTCGGGACGTGATCGTCCAACGCCCGAGACGTTCGTCGTCGCGATGTACCGCGCCACGGTTCGCGCGAACGACGAGCTCCATATGATTCAAAAGGAGCGGCGCGACCTCGAAGGGATGGGGACGACAGCGACTGTAGCTGGCTTGCTCGGCGACACACTGTATGTCGCGCAAGTCGGAGATAGTCGCGCGTATCTCGTGCGCGACGGCAAAGCGGTGCAGATCACGCGCGATCAGTCGCTGATGCAACGCCTCATTGACGCCGGTGAAATCTCGGAGGAGGCTGCCGCGCACAGCGACCGGCGAAACATCATCCTTCAAGCGTTAGGCCCCGAAGCGCACGTCAAGATCGATCTCACGTACCAGCGGCTGCGGCGCGGCGACGTCCTCGTAGTTTGCAGCGACGGTCTCACTGGCCAGGTCAAGCCAGAAGAGATTGCGGCAATTGTGGGCGACGCCTCAGACCTCAAGCGCGCGTGCGCCCAGATGATCGAGCAAGCGAACAGCGCGGGCGGGCCGGACAACATCACAGTGGTTGCTGCACGCTTCGAAGGTGACGGCCTCGTGGGCGGTTCGGATGATGATGAGGCGGGATACCACGAGTTCTCGCTCCCGACTGCGATTACGCTGGATCTAGAGGCAGCCGGTCCACCTCCCGAGGCGCTGCCGATGGCGACGCCTGTTGAAGTAGACGACGAGCGCCGGCGTCGCGGCCAGCGCTGGATGCGCATTCTGGGCGGGATCGGGATCGCGTTAGCGCTTTACGTGCTCTGGCGCTACCTCAGCGCCCCGTAAACCAAGCGGTAGCGCGGACTAACGCCGACAACAACAGGACCAACACGGACATTCTGTTTGTCCTTTACGCGCGCCGATCTTAGCGCCGCGGCGGTTGACACCTATTCGTCTGCGTTGGTCCGGGATTTAGTGCGCGTTCGTCCGCGATGTTGCTTTTTGCAACGTCGCGTTAGGCCGGCGTTAGGCTACCAAGGATACGAGGGCCGCGGGCGCCCGTAGCTGACGGCACATTCCCCGGTCGTCCGCGCAGATGCAGATAGCCCAGCAGCGCGAACGCGACGGCTTCCTTTGCCTCACCGTCGAAAAACACATCATCGAAGCGGAGCACGCGCACGGGCGCGACGGCACGTTCAATGGCCGCCGCCAGCGTCGGGTTCTTCGCGCCGCCCCCAGAGAGCACGAGCTCGTCGACCCTCTCAGGAATAAATCGCTGAAAGGCGAGAGCAATCGACCGCGCTGTCAACGCGACGGCACTGGCGACGATATCCGCTGGTGTCGCGTTCGGCGACAGGCGCCGGCAGTCGGCGAGGAACGCGTCGATGAAGCGCGGCGTATACAGCTCGCGCCCGGTCGATTTCGGCGGATCGGCGCTGTAGTACGCGTGTGTGAGCGATGCGTCCACCGCCGCGTCGATCGGGCGCCCCTGAGCCGCCAGCACTCCGTCACGATCGAAGCGCTCGCGCCCATTCGTTAGGCGCTGCGTCGCCCCGTCGATCACCACCACCCCCGGCCCCGTGTCGAACGCGCGCACGGTCGCGCCCCCCACCCCTGCCGCCGCTGCGCTGGGCGGGACGACCGTGAGGTTCCCGATGCCGCCCAGATTCTGTAGCACCCGCCACCGGTCAATCGCGCAAAAGAGCAGCGCGTCGGCGATCGGAACGAGCGGCGCGCCCTGCCCCCCCGCGGCAATGTCACGGGCGCGGAAGTCGCTTACCACCCGAATGCCCGTGCGCTCCGCAATGACAGCCGGATGGCCAATCTGCCACGACGAATGCGCCGGTACGTGCCACAACGTCTGACCGTGGGACGCGATGGCCGCGATCTCACCGCGCGGTATCCCCGCTTGAGCGATGACGGCAGTCGCGGCGCGCGCGAGCCAGGCGCCGAGCTCGTAGTTCGCGCGGCAATTGGCATCCGGCGATGCGCCCGTTAGGCACTCGCTGAGCAGCGCGCGCTCGCTGTCCGCGTACGCCGTCACGTCGTACGCCAACAGTTCCCAGCCGATATCGACGCCGTTGAGGTCGCGGTCGGTGAACCTAACGACCGCCGCTGAGATACCGTCGAGCGAGGTACCGGACATCAAACCAACCACGACCAACGACTTGTCCGTCATCGCACCGGCGGCGGTGGTCCGGGGACAACGCGGCGGATGATGCCACCACAGTTCTTTAGCGCTGCCTCGGCGTCGGCGCGCGTAAGTGCCAGCTGCTGCATAACGATGGCGACTTTGACGCGCTGATCCGCGGCCTCAAGCAGTCGCCGCGCTTCCTCGCGCGAGACGCCGCAGACTTCCATGAGAATCCGCTCGCTGCGGTCTTTAAGCTTCACGTTCGTCGCGCGTAGATCGACCATCAGGTTGCTGTACGTCTTCCCGATCCGGATCATCGCGCCTGTCGTGAGCATGTTGAGCACCATCTTGGTCGCGGTCCCGGCTTTAAGACGCGTGGAGCCGGTAACAACCTCCGCTCCCACGATAGGAAGTATCACGACATCCAGCTGCTCCGCGAGCGATTCAGCGATTGGTGTGCAGGCAACGATTGCCGTCTTCGCACCGAGCTCTTTCGCGCGCGCCAACGCGCCCTGGACAAATGGTGTGGTCCCGGATGCTGCAATTCCAACGAGGACGTCCTTCGTGCTCACTCCCAACGCTTCGACTTCACGCGCCCCGTCCTCGGGTCGATCCTCGGCCCCTTCTTGCGACCGAAAGACCGCTGCTGGGCCGCCGGCGATCAACCCGACGACCATTTCCGGATCCGATCCAAACGTCGGTGGGCACTCACTCGCATCGAGTATTCCGAGACGTCCAGACGTGCCGGCACCGACGTAGATCAGGCGGCCGCCGGCGCGAAACGCTCCCTCGATATGATCGATCAGCTCCGCGACCCGGTGGCGCTGTCTCGCTACGGCATCCGGTACGCGGCGATCTTCGGCGTTCATCAACTCAACGATCTGGAGCGATGAAGCGAGATCGATGTCCGCCGACTGTGGGTTGCGCTGCTCAGTTATTCGCGGGTCCGCGGCTGCTTTCGAAGGATCGGCGGGCACAGGATGGGGAAAGGAGCAGGGGCGCGGCTTGGGGGGCGCACGATGAACCGCGGGGCTAACTTACCGGATACCGAAAACGAGCCGCAAGCGGTGGTTCGTCGTGGATTTGGAATCAGTCGAGGCAGTCGCCTAACGTCGGAGTCGTCGATGGCTTTTCGCACGCCCATCCTCCTCTTGGCATTCGCCGCGCTTGTTGGCTGTCAGTCCGCCGGCAGCCGTCCAAGCTCATCCGGCACGACGCCGTCGGCTGCTGTCGAGATCTACACGGTGACGCCCTCGCCGGTGTCGGCAGGAACCACCGTTCAGTTCCCTATGACATGGCGCTTCCGCGCCGGGGACACGGCACACTTCGCCGAACGCGCGATGATCGCGAGCAACTCGCGACTGGCAAGCGAAGCTGGGATCGAGCTCGTGCGCGGCGGCGGAAATGCCGTCGATGCAGCAGTCGCTGTCGGGTTCGCATTAGCCGTGACGTATCCGGTCGCGGGAAACATCGGTGGTGGCGGCTATATGGTGATCCGCATGGCCGACGGCCGCAGCGCTGCGCTGGACTACCGTGAAATGGCGCCGTTGGCCGCGCGCCGCGACATGTACTTGGACAAGAGCGGAGAGCTAACCAACGAAAGCATCGTGGGTTATCGCGCGTCAGGCGTCCCCGGCGCGGTGGCCGGGATGCTCGAGGCGCTGGCGAAGTACGGTACGAAATCGCGCGCGGAGGCATTGGCACCCGCGATTCGGCTCGCACGTGACGGTTTCATCGTCGACAGCGCGCTCTCGCGCTCGCTCAGTGGGAGCAAGAACATGATCGCTCGCTTCAACGGTCGATCGGTCTTCTACCCTAACGATTCGGCGCCAACGCCTGGAACGTTGTTCCGGCAACCAGCGCTCGCCGTCACGCTGCAACGCATCGTGGATCAAGGAGTGAAGGGCTTTTACGAGAGTGCAACGGCAGATTCGCTCGTTGCAGAGATGGCGCGAGGTGGCGGCATCATTACGAAGGAGGATCTGCGACGCTATCGCGCGATCTGGCGCACACCGATCGCCGCCAACTTCCGTGGTTATCAGCTGATCACAATGCCGCCGTCATCGTCGGGCGGTACGACGATCGCAGAGTCGCTCAACCTACTCGAGACGTTCTCGCCCACACCGGTGTGGGGGACAGCGCAATACGTTCACTTGTTAGGCTCCTCCTACCAGCGCGCGTTCATTGACCGCAACTCCAAGTTGGGGGATCCGGAATTCGTGTCGGTTCCGGTCGCGCAGCTGACGAGTAAGGAGTACGCGCGCGCACTCGCGAAAACGATCGACCCAGAGCGCGCCACGCGGACTCCCCGTGACGGCAAGCAGATCGTCGACGGCATGCATACTACGCATTACTCGGTTGTGGACGACAAAGGGAACGCCGTTGCGACGACCACCACGATCAACGGCGGCTACGGCTCCGGAGTCTATCTCCAGTCAGTCGGCTTCTTCATGAACAACGAGATGGACGACTTCGCGGCCGCTCCTGGCAAACCAAACATGTTCGGCCTTGTGCAAGGCGAGCAGAATGCGATCCAACCAGGGAAGCGGATGTTGAGCGCAATGTCACCGACGATCGTCCTCGATCCGCAGGGTCGGTTGTTGCTTGTCGCCGGTGCAGCCGGCGGTCCGCGCATCATAACGACGACATCGCAAGTGATCCTCAACGTGATCCAGCACAACATGACGCTGGCCGACGCGATGCGCGCGCCGCGCATCCACCATCAGGCGCTTCCTGACACATTGTTAGTTGAGAACGGCGGCCTAACGCCGGAAGTCGAATCGGCGCTCAAGGCGATGGGGCACGCGCTGCGCTATACAGGCGGACTGGCGAATGCAAATGCGGTCATGCGAGTGAAGGGAGGATGGCACGGGGTGTCAGAACCCCGCTCTGGGGACCGAGGAACGGCGGGATACTAGTTGATAGTTGATAGTGGATAGTGGATAGAGAATAGGGGATAGGAGGAAGGACAACGCGTCCTGCCCACCATCCCCCTATCAACTATCAACTATCAACTATCCACTATGAACTATGTCGCGTTAGGCGACGCGTTGGATCTCTAGGCCGTCCGTCAGTCGGATGACGATCTGCCCACCAACATTCACGCACCCTTCGTAGTTGCCCGTCGCCGCCGCTGCTGCCGCACCTGCGGCCGCACCCGCTGCGGCACCGGTCACGGTTCCTCTTGTATCCTTGCCGAGGATCTGACCGATCACGGCGCCAACAACAGCGCCGCCGACCACTTTCTTCGCGTCGTCCTTACGAGTCGAGCTACGCACCTTGTCGACTTCCGCCGACGCGAGCTCCGATGCGACCGAGTACGTCTTGCCATCGAACGACAGCGAGATGACACGGAAGCCCATGACGACCTTGTCGTTCACGTTGTCGCTCCGATCGAGCGCCGTAACTTCCACGATAGCTGTCGCGCCCTGTGGAATCCTAACGCCGTTCGACCCGGTGATCGTTTGCGTCACGGTCGCGTAGAAGCTATCGCCCACTGTGTTGGTGTTCGTGCAAATCTAGAAAGACGAACCCAGCTCGATCGTCGACCCAGATGGAACGACTCCCGTGC
>JBQTIF010000141.1:0-4675 GCA_052388395.1 Gemmatimonadaceae bacterium
TAGATGAGGGCGTAAAAAGCCCAGCATTGGCACCCCACGCGTCCTCGCGACTCGGGACTGGAAGCTGCTATCTCAAAGCTCCGTGTTTTGATCAAAAGGAATGCACGCAATTGCGGTTTCTAAGTCGCGCGCTCCATATGTCGCTGCGTCGCATACCCGACGATCAGTCCTACCAGAGATCCCGGCAGGAGGATCTGCCAGTAGTATCCCGGCTCACCGGCAGACACCTGCATGTACACGACAAGGGCCGCCAGCGCGAAACCGACGATAAGGCCGAATACGATGCCTAACGCCAACGAGTGCACCTTCCGCGCGAAGTACCCGATCAAGAGCCCGGCGAGCAAACCTTTGAACGTCGACCCGATGACGATCGACACCAGCTGCGGCCTGGTTTCTGGGGCTGACGCCAGTGCAGTCAATCCATCGAGAACGCCAAGAACACCGCCAAGGATCGTTCCGTAGAGAGGTTTTTTCATTGGTTGGTCTGAGAAAGGACTATTGCCGACAATGATCAGTTACGCGTCGCGCCAATTCTCTCTGTCCTACCGCCGCGCTTATGTCGTCCGAGTGCGCCAGAAGATGAGGAGGAGCCGCACGATGAGGTAGACCAGGATCAACAGGACCAGCGGTCGATGTCGGCGATAGAGTCGCAGCGCCTGCTCCCAAAGGTTCTCGCGATATGCGTCTACGCGCTCTGCTGCGAGGAAGCGCAGGACGTCGCGCGCCAAGCGGCTGGCATCGTCATAGCGCTGCGCTGGCTCGCTTGCTGTCGCCTTGCGTACGATCGCGGCGAGAGAGCGCGGCATCTTTCGCGCGTCGCTCAGGGAAACCAGGTACGCCAGCAGCTTGCCTAACGAAAAGACGTCAGCGCGCTGGTCCACGGTTGCGGAGTCGCCACGTGCTTGCTCCGGAGCCATGTAGCCGTGCGTCCCGAGCACCGCCCCAGCGCCGGTGTCATCCGCAGCGGCTGGCGCCTCGGCTTTCGTGAACATCGCAGCGGAATCGGTCATCAGTTTGGAGATACCCCAGTCCAGCACGAGCACCTCGCCAAACTCACCGACCATGACATTCTCTGGCTTTACATCGCGGTGGACGGCAGCGCGCGAATGAGCGAACGCGATCGGCTCACAGATGCGAGTAAAGAGGCGCAAGAGCTCCGCGCGCGAGCGGCCGGCGGCGACGTCATCCAGCCGCTTCCCGTGAACCAACTTCATCGAATAGAAGGGACGACCATCAGCCAGGGTCCCAACGTCGTGCACCGGGACGATGCCAGGGTGTTCGAGATGGGCGAGCGTGCGAGCTTCGCGCGTTAGGCGCGTCGCCAGGTCGCCGCCTTCCGCCCCGATGTGCAAGACCTTGAGGGCGACGTCGCGTTGCAGCACGAGATCGCGGGCACGGTAAACAGCGCCCATGCCACCACGGCCGATCAGCTCCACAATGACGTAACGCGCCGGATCGGGTTCGGGCCACTCCGCGGCGTCGCGTAGACGGCGGACAGCCGCGTCACTCAACCCTTGCTGCGTGCCTAGCGTACTCACTGATCGAAACCAAAGAGCTCGCGCACTTCGTCGCGGAACTCAGCGTCGGTCGCGGTGAGCCCACGTACTTGGTCGAGCACGATCGCGCGAAATTGACGTCGCGCCACGGCCAGGTAGTTCGTGATCTGCGACGTCGTTAGGCGCAGCTCTGTCGCGAGCGTGGCATAGCTCACCGACCGCGCGTCGTCACCGTCGGCCAGATCATAACGTGAAAAGATCTCGAAGTGCGCGAGGTGTCCGTCGCGTTCACACTGGGCGCGCAGTTCCGCTACACCGGATGCGAAGATCGCGCGGACCCATTCGCGCGCGAAGAAGCGTTCGTAGTCGTCAGGCTCGTCGGCGCTGGCTAGCTCCGCTTCGGCGGTCGCGTAGTCCAGCGACACATGTTCCGCAGCACCACCGCGCTTGAGTCGCTGTGCTGCCTGCCGTTCGTTCGCCGCGAACGCATCCACGCATGTACGCAGAAACGTGCGGAAGCGCGCACGGTTCGCGTCGAAGCGCGCAAAGTAGTCGCGTTCGTGGGCGCGGCCGAAGAAACTCTGTGTGGCGTCTTCCGCGTCAGGCGGTGCAAGCCTCCAGCGGAGCCTCAGGTACTTGTAGACAGGACGCCAATACGCGCTGACAAGCACGCTGAAAGCGCGCTCGCGCTCAGCGGTATTGTCGGCTTTGAGCGCGGCGACGATAGAGTATCGCGTCAGCGGAAACGCGTCGCCCATGGCGGCAACTTACGATGCGACTAGCCCGCGCGCGAATGATGAGTGTTGCAATGGAATGATGCGCGCGGCGCGCTGACACGACGTAGCCTCACGCATGCGTTGCCGGCGCTTCGCTGCCCCAAGCTTGATCTCCGGCGCTGCCGCCAAAGCGCACATAGCGCGCGTCATGCTACAGTCACCTAACGATATCGACGCGCGATTGGGAGACGTCACGCTCTTGCGTTATCAGCTCGACGGGGCAGCACGTCTTCGAGACATCCTTGCGCGACGCGGCGGTGCGCTGCTGGCCGACGAGGTGGGGCTTGGTAAGACCTACACAGCGCTCGCCGTGGCACGCCATTTCCGCTGCGTGGAGATCGTCGCTCCCGCGGCGCTGCGCGCGATGTGGCATGAGGCGGGTGCCCGCAGCGGCATTGACGCGACCTTCGTTTCGGCCGAAGCGCTGAGTCGTGCTTCCCCACCTGAGCGTGGAGCGGAGCTCATCGTCGTCGACGAGGCGCACTGGTTCCGCAACTCCACAACGCAACGCTATCGCCAACTCGCGCGGCGCTGTCGCGCAGTCCCGGTGCTGCTCCTCTCGGCGACACCAGTGCACAATCGCTACTCTGACCTAACGGCGCTCTTCGCGCTATTCCTCGGTGCTCGTGCGTCGCACCTCGCACCCAGCGACATCGCGGAGCTGGTTGTTCGGCGTGGTCGGCCGAGCGTTGTGGGGGAACTCTCCCAAAGGGCTCCGAATGTGCGGCCAACTCGTTGGTGGCGCCTGACGAGCGACGCCAACGTCGTCGCGGCGCTGGATCGCCTGGAAGCTCCAGTGCCGCCGCGGGATGGAGGTCTTGCACTGGCGCTATTGCGACTGACGCTGCTGCGTCGGCTGAGCTCGAGCGACGCGGCCCTCCGCGCCACGTTGCGCCGTATGCTAGCGCGTGCTGTGGCACTGTTGGACGCCGCGCGCGGCGGGAGCTATCCGACGGCGCGCGAACTGTGCAGTTGGGTTGTGGCGGATGAAGCTATTCAGCTGGAGCTCCCTGGACTTCGCGCGGCGAGGCCTAACGAGCTCGTGTCGATCGATGCGCTGGAGCGCCATATCGCGTCACTGAGAGCAGCGATCGCCGCGCTGGACGAAGCGCGCGATAGGGACCGCTCGCGTGCCGCTGCCCTAACGAAACTTTTGCGCCAGTTTCCAAAGGCGCGGATCGTTGCCTTTTCCCAGTACGACGCGACTGTTCGCGCGCTGGGGCGCGCGCTGCGTGGAGTCCCTGGCATCGCCATACTGAGCGGCAAGGGAGGACGCATCGCGAGCGGCCAGATCTCGCGCAGCGCCTTACTTCAGCAGTTCGATGCGCTCCAGCGGCGTCGCGCTGTTGGGCCGGCGATGCGCGTCCGTCTATTGCTCACGACAGACCTTCTCAGCGAAGGCGTCAACCTGCATAACGCCCAGGTCATCGTGCACCTGGATATTCCATGGACGCCAGCGCGGCTCGAACAACGCGTTGGTCGGCTGAGCCGGATTGGATCGCCGCACGATGAGATTCACGTGTACGGCTTCGCGCCGCCGACACTTCTGGAGGAGAGGCAGCGCCAAGTGTCGCGTTTGCGAGCCAAATGGGAAACGTCACGCCGTCATCTCGGCGCGAGCGTCCTCCTTGAGCACGACGCGCTCGTTACGCGGCAGGCTCCCGATGGGGGCGCGGCTGACGCGCGCGACTACGAAGCCTTGCTCAGACTGCTGCACGACTGGTTAGGCGCGGACACGCCTGATATGCGTCTCCCATTCGTCGCTCAAGTCAACATCGCCAGCGCGCGTACGCCCATAACACTAGCGCTGATCGGTCTTCCGCACGGTCCTGGCCTCGTCGTAGTGGAAAGAAAGCGTCGCATCACAATGCAACCGCGCGCGGTCCTGCGAGTCGCCAGTGAGTTCATCGCCGCACTCGACGTACGTCCCCCAGACAACAACACAATCTCGCGCACGTTTTTTCGGCTAAGACGTTATCTCGCCCAAAGGCGAGCCTGGGATGCCGCCTCCGGTGCGCTTGGCCGCCCTGCTGCCTCGCTGCATGCGCGAATAGCGCAAGCGATAAGTCGCGTTCCTCGTGGCCAGCGTCCCGGCGCGCTGGTGATTGCGGCCGCTATTCGCGCCCAGATCCAGCGCGTTCGCTCGGCTGGGGATCACGTGCTTCTCGAGGAGCGCGTGGCGGCGCTCATCAATCACGCACGCGACGTAGAACCCCTGCGCTGGCTCGAGCGCACGCGCGCAATATTGACTGCCGGCTTTACGACTCGACGTACCGATGAGAACGTGGACGAGGGAGCGTATCGGCTGATCGGCATCCTCATCGGCATCGATCAAAGGGGTCAGAGTCGATTGAAAATTTTAAAATTATAGAATTGAATCATTATCACCGTTTAAAAAGAAAA
>JBQTIF010000142.1:0-14432 GCA_052388395.1 Gemmatimonadaceae bacterium
CTCGGTAGCGACGACCAAATAGCGACCATCAACGGTCGCCTGCACATCGCCTAACGTGCCAGCGTCAGCGATGATGACCGAATCTCGAAGCTGTGGCGTGTTCCCGGAGACGTCCCATATGAAGATGGCGTTCCCCGCGACACTGTTCCGTGAGCCCCATGTGGTCGTATAAGCCGTCGTCCCGCGAACCCATACCTCAGCAGTGAATCGCGAGAGGACCTCACCCTGGCCGGCGACCGCCAGCACGACCGTATCAGGTCTCACCGCGGTCGACCCCGTGGGATCCTTGTCGCAACCCGCCGCGGCGACCGCCAAGACCGCGGTGAGAACCGAGAGCCAACGTCTATTCATTCAGAGAATTCCAGTTCCAGTTAGGCGGCTGCCCCATAGCGCCCCATTCGCGGACGCCAAGCGCCAAGGCCGAGTCGTACACCCGCCGAAATCGAAAAGAGCCGCAGGCCGCCAAATGCGTCTGCCGGTGAAGCAATCACGACTCGCTCGAGCGGCCGAGCGCGGTTGACCGACACTTCTGCGAAGGGCGTCACCTGAACTCCGGTGGTTGGTTGTGAACGCGACCAGCCGACCGTCGCACTTTCCCAGCGCGTCCGCCCCAAAATGCCGAAATCCAATAGCGGCCGAACCGACCTGAAGGGAGTTCTGTCACGCTGCTCCTCGGGTCTCGACGTGCGCTCGAGTCGGAGCGAGACGTGGCCTACAGGCGTCCGCACCGTCGCCTCCGCCAAGCCGCTCGCAAAGAACCACAGGTCTTTTCTGACACCGAGCCACTCCGTGGTCCGCGCCCATTCAACCATCGCGTAGCTCACGCGCGCTTCGGGACTACCGGAATAGCGCAATGATGCCGCGTATTTGTTCTGGTTTAACCCAAACCCCGCGGCGAACTCCGGAGATCTTACCCGCGCCACGCCGAACGACGACTCTATGCCTAGCGGCCCTAACACCGTCGTGCGGGCGGACCAGGAATCGAACAGCCGACCGCTGTTGGGCCAGTCCGTCGGGCTTTCCGGTTCGTCGCCACCAAAGCTTGCTAGCTCCAGCGCGACCGGGCCCACTCGCGCCGCTGCCACAATCACCCCGCGCTCGAGGATCTGCGCCAGATGATGATTCGCAGGATAGCGCACAAACGGTCGCATCATCGGGTCGTCGCTCCCGAAAGGAACGAAACCCTTGCCGGCGAAGAGTGAGACGCGCGCGACCGCTAACCAAGTCTGTACGCCGAGCATCACCTCATGCACGTGAGAGTGCGGGTGACGCCGGTCGACATACCCCTCGCCATACGTGCCGGGGCTGAGCTCGCCGCGGCGTAACGTATACCCCTCCAAGTTGTAGATGCCTAACGCCTGTAGCCGGCCGCCCCATGCTCTCACATCGGCAGCGACCATCGGCTGCGTGAGATACGCCTCGCTGAAGCGGCGGCCACCTTGCGCCGCAATACTCGTAAGCAAGCCGGTCGCAGTGGCAGCGTAGCAGTTCTGCGTCGGCTCGCAGGCGACGCCGTGCACATGCTGCGCGGTTGCTTGGCTGGCGGTGCCTAACACCGCCAGCAGCATCAGCTGTAAACGCCTAACGAGCACTCTTGGCGTGCTTCGGCGCCTGTCGTGTCCGCGACGATCCGCGCGGTGCGGATGAAATCGAGCTTGGGGAACTCGCGCTCGAGGTACGTGTTCCCTTCAGCTTTGATACGGTCCTGCTGCGGTCCCGCGCCGGCAGGCGGCGCGTCGCCGTAATCAGCGAAGAGCGAATCGACGACAGCCATTCCTTGGATCACACGAGCGAATGGGGCAAAGCCCATCTCGTCGAGCGGTCGATTGTTGACTGTATTAATGAAGAGCTGCGTGGTGCGCGTATTCGGCCCAGCGGTGGCAAAGCTGACATAGGCGCGACGGTTGCTCTCACGCACCGAGTCATCCCGGATCGCGAGCTCATCCCACGCGGCATTGACTCGCGGTTCGCCATGCATACCGAATTGCGCCATGAACGAGGCGACCACGCGGAAGAAGCGCACGTTGTCGAAGTACTGACTCTGCACGAGGCGGCAGAAGCGGTCGACGCCGCGTGGCGCCCACTCGCGATGCACTTCGAGCACGAAGGGACCCTTGCTCGTCTCGAAGCGCACGAGGAATTCGTTAGGCGCCGCTCCGTCGGTTCCTGTCGGCATGCCGACGACCGCCGGGCTGTCCTTGGCAGGGGCGCGCGACTCGCCACCACACGCGCCGAGGGCGAACACAGTCGCAGCGAGCGCTGCGGTCTTCAATCGATGCATGTCATTTCTCGTTAGGGTCCCCTTCTCGCCGTATCGGGGCGAAGCGCGCGACGCGCCCGCGCCCGCCGGTCGCCCAGCCGGTACCATCCGGCGCGAAGCGCACCGCGTGATAACCGACTGTGTCCACGCGGGTCCAGCTACGTCCACCGTCCTCCGAACGGTCGCTGCCGTTCGTCCCGACGGCGATCACCACGCGGCCATTCGTCCCAGGAACGAATGCGACCGCGGAGCGAAAGCCACTCGGTGTTTCAGCCGGGGCCGCCCACGTCGCACCACCGTCGCGCGTGATGGCAACCGTGCGCTCGCGCGCGTCCGGCTTTTCGTAATCACCACCCGCTGCGATGCCGACCAGAGAGTCGGCAAAACTCAGCGAGAAAATTCCAGCTGCCTGGGACGGCGCCGACAGTGGAGTCTCGTGCGCGGTCCATGTGATCCCAGCATCCGTTGTCCGTAGCGCACGCCCCACATTCACCCCGGTACCGATCCAGCCGTGCCTACCGCCAAGCATAACGAGAGATGAGCCGCTGGCGGCGAAGGCGCCTTCCCCAGGGCGCGCCGCCGGACGCGAATCGCGCGGGGCTTCGCGCCAGGTACGGCCAGCGTCGTCAGTCACAAGCAGCAAGAAGTGGCCGGCGATCGGATCGCCGAGGACGAGCCCCCGCCGGCCACCCGCGGGTGACGGCTCCCAGAAGGCAACTGCGTCGAGGAAGACCGCGCTGTCGGCATTCTCATAGACGAGCTTCCACGTTTTCGCACCATCTTCTGTTCGCCAGACGCGGCCGGCTGTCGCGGCGACGACGGCTGTTTCGTCATCGAGCGCCGCAATAGCGCGCAAGTCGAACCTCGTCGCCTCTGGGATCGTATCCGCCCGCCATGTGGCGCCGCCGTCGGTTGTACGGATGACGGTACCCCCGGTACCACTGGCCCAGGCGACGCGCGAGCTGACGACACTCAGACCGCGGAGCGATGCTGTCGTGTTACTGGCTTGCGCGGTCCACTGTGCCTGGCTACTCGAAGCAACCAGGGCAAGCGCAGCTGCTTGAACGAAGCGTTGGAGAAGCACGTGACCAAACGAGAGATGCGAGGTGCGGTAAATTAGCATGCCGTGCAGACGCACCGGGCGCGCTTTCTCGTAATTGGATCGGGTGTCGCTGGGTTGCACACGGCGCTGCGCGCGGCCGACCACGGCGACGTCTTCCTGGTCACGAAGGGGTCGCTCTTCGATAGCGCGACGTCATACGCACAGGGGGGGATTGCGGCTGCGTTAGGCGCCGGCGATTCGCCTGAGCTGCACCGCCTCGACACGCTCGCGGCTGGAGCCGCCCTTTGCGATCGACGCGCCGTCGAGGTACTCGTGGAAGAGGGCCCAGCGCGCGTGCGCGAGCTGCAGCTCGCCGGAGCCGCGTTCGACCTGACGCCGGGGGGGAAGATCGCGTTAGGTCAAGAAGCCGCCCATTCGCGTCGGAGGATCGTGCACGCGCGGGGCGACCGCACCGGTGCGGAGGTCGTGCGCACGCTCATTCAACGCATCGCCGCGACCCCGGCTGTTCGCGTACTCGAGCGGACTCGCGTGCTCGATCTGATCATCCCCCGCGGCCGCAGCGTCTGCCAGGGTGTGAAGGCAACCATCGCTGGCGCCGCGGCCGAGTTATATGCCGACGCAACCGTGCTCGCGACTGGCGGTTGCGGTCAATTGTATCGCTATACGACGAATCCACTCGTCGCTACCGGCGACGGGTATGCGATCGCCTATCGCGCCGGTGCCGTGCTGCGCGACATGGAGTTCGTGCAGTTCCACCCAACGGCGCTCGACACGCCGGAAAATCCACTGGCGCTCATTTCCGAGGCTGTGCGCGGCGAAGGGGCACGCCTGCTCGACGCCGATGGCAAGCGCTTTATGGTCAAGCGACACCGACTCGCCGAGTTGGCGCCACGCGACGTGGTCGCACGCGAGATCTATCGCGAGAAGCAGCGTACCGGGAAAGTGTGGCTCGACGCGACCTCGTTAGGCGATGACTTCGCCACGCGCTTCCCTGGGATCTCTGCCCTATGTCGCGCGCGAGGCATCGACCCGCGGTTCGAGCGCGTCCCCGTGACGCCAGCGGCGCATTACATGATGGGGGGGATTGTCACGGACCTCGCCGGCAAGTCATCAATCGAGCGACTGTACGCGTGTGGCGAGGTTGCCTGCACGGGAGCGCACGGCGCCAATCGATTGGCGTCGAACTCGCTACTCGAGGGGCTCGTCTTTGCGGAGCGTGTTGCTCGCGACCTCGAGCGCGTCAAACCGTCGAATCCGCCGCGGAGGCGAGGGAACTGGCGCGCTCCACGGCTCAGCGACCGCGGTGCTGCACAAGTCGCCGCTGACAGCATCCGTCAAATCATGTGGGACAGCGTTGGAATCGACCGCGACGGCGACACCCTCAAGGACGCAATAAGACAGCTGACCGAAATCGGCCGGCGACTTCCAGCGGGGGCTACGGAGGAGGCGAACATGGTCTTGGCCGCAACCCTTATCGCCCGCTCGGCGCTGATGCGTGATGAGTCGCGGGGAGGGCATTTCCGGCGGGATTTCGCTAGCTCGCGGCGAGCTTGGGAAAAACGACACGTCGAGCTCGACATCAAGGGTCGAAGATCAAAGGTCTAAGGTCTAAGTCAAAGGTCTAAGGTCTAAGGGTGGCAACTGAGTGCGGGGCAAGTGAAATTGCTCGGATGGCAGTTTCTCCCGGCCTCGAGCAGTACTCGGCGCTCCAGGCGGAAATCCGGGACGTAGCAGCGGCAAAGCGCGCGGTCATCCTCGCTCATAACTACCAGCGCCCCGAAGTCCAGGACGTGGCGCATTTCGTGGGCGATTCGTTAGGACTCAGTCGCGAGGCAGCCAAAACACCTGCGGAAGTCATCGTCTTCTGCGGCGTGCATTTCATGGCTGAAACTGCGGCGATCCTCTCGCCGCAAAAAACCGTGCTCCTCCCCGATTTGGGGGCCGGTTGTTCCCTGGCCGCGACTATCGACGCTGCCCAGTTACGGGCGTGGAAGGCGGAGCACCGTGACGCCGTTGTCGTCTCTTACGTCAATACCAGCGCTGAGGTCAAAGCCGAGAGCGACTACTGCTGCACCTCGGGGAACGCCGTCGACATCGTCAACAGCATTCCCAGCGATCGCGAGGTGCTGTTCCTCCCGGACTTGTTCCTAGGCGCACACGTTAGGCGTGTCACCGGGAGGCGCAACATGCATGTCTGGATGGGGGAGTGTCACGTACACGCGGGGATCACCCCGGAGAGCCTTAATCGGCAACGCAGCGAACATCCCGGTGCGGAACTGCTGATACATCCGGAGTGCGGTTGTGCCACGAACGTTGTCGAGGCCATCTCGGCCGGTGCGATCAACGGGAACGGAGAGGACGTGCAGATTCTCTCCACCGAAGGGATGATCAAACGGCCTCAGCAATCCAGCGCGGAAACGTTCATTGTCGCCACGGAAACGGGTATCCTTCACCGATTGCGACGAGCCAACCCGAATAAGACGTTCATTGCGGCAAGCGAGCGCGCGGAATGCGCGTACATGAAAGTCACGACGCTCGACAAAGTGCGAGATTCGCTCGAGCGCATGCAGCATGAGATCACGGTGAGCCCGGAGATCGCGACGCGAGCACGCACAGCGATCGAGCGCATGGTTGCGATTGGCGGGTCGGTTCCCGTCCGCGCAGCGACTGCCGATCCCGGCGAATAATCACTCGCGCGGATCGCGAGGAGGGCGCGTTATGCAGCAGCAACCCGAGCAGCGGCCGAATCCAGTGTCGCCACCACGTACGATCACGCCGTTTTCCGTTGCGGCGGTGACGACGTCGAGCCGGCTACGCTTTCCGCTGAGCCAATACGAGCTCGCGACTCGCGTTAGGCAAGCGCTGGAGGAGGACAGCGCGTTCAACGATGTGACAACAATTGCGACTGTCGTCAGCTCGCGACACGCGCGCGCCAAGCTCGTCGCGCGTCAGGACGGCTTCATTGCGGGCGTGCCGCTCGCACTGGAAGCGTTCCGGCAGCTGGATCCCAAGATCTCGATACGCATCGACGCCGAAGATGGGCAGGCAATACAGCGCGGACACACGGTGCTCTTTCTCACCGGTCACGCGCGCGGCCTGCTGTCGGCCGAACGCACGGCCCTCAACTTCATGCAGCGCCTCTCGGGGATCGCGAGCCTAACGGCGAAATACGTGGCCGCGGTGCGCGGAACTCGGGCACGCATCCTCGACACACGGAAGACGACGCCTGGCTGGCGCTCACTGGAGAAGTACGCTGTGCGCGCCGGGGGTGGCACGAACCATCGCATGGATCTGGCCGATTCGGTGTTGATCAAAGACAACCACCTGCGCGCCGTTGAGGGGGATGTGCGCTTGGCCATCCGCCGCACGCGCGAACAGGAGCCTAACGCGAGGGTCGAGGTGGAGTGCGACGACGTGGACCAGGTGCGAGCCGCGCTGGACGCGAAAGCTGACATCATCCTGCTCGACAACATGGCGCTGGAGGAGATGCGCGACTGCGTCGCTGTTGTCGCAGGGCGTGCGCTCGTCGAGGCATCCGGAGGAGTGACCCTGGATACGGTGCGGGCGATCGCTGACACAGGCGTGGACTACATCTCGGTCGGTGCGCTGACGCACTCGCCGCCGGCGATGAACCTCGCGCTGGACTTTGAGTAGCGTCGAAGAACAGCCGAGCGGAGAGGAGAAGCCGCCGCTCACGCCCGGCCTGCCAGAAGCGTGCGTTGTTTGCGGATCGAACGATCTGGAAGAGATCCGCTGCAAGGTCGTGTGTCGAAACTGCGGGACGATCCTCATGAGTTGTGAGGATCTGTGACCCTTAACCCTTAACCCGAAACATTGACTCTTAACGCTCCTGACACGACAGAGCGTCAAGAGTCAAGCGTTGCGGGTTAAGCGTTAAGAGTCACGTATTTGTGCACGAACCGCCGCCGCAATAGTGCGCCGGACATCGTCCACGCTTTCCTCTCGTTCGTCCAATGCGAGTCGATTCGCGCGAAAGCGGCGCCCGGCCTCGACGCAGAATAGATCGCATAACGCGAGCTCGTGCCCAGCCGCGCCTTCCCCTCGTTCGACGATCGTAGCCTGTGTTCGTGCGAGCACGCACGCCGTAGCGAATAGCTCGATCGCCATGTTCGCCAGCCGCTCGAGCACGAACTGACGCTCCACAATCGCCGCGCGATGCTTGAGAATCGCCTTTGCCGTGTGCTCCTTGAGCTCGGCGACATGCTTTTCGAAATAGCGTTTGTGCGTGGCGAGGCGTTCACTGAGCGGCGCGTCGAGCGTGGGCGTTGCGCGTAACACTGATCGCACGCGTGAAGCAGCGTATCCGCTGAGCAGGCCCCAGTTCTGCAGCGGTCGTCGCACAGCGACTCCGAGCTCCTTCAAGTGCTCCGATGGCCCTTGCACGCCGTTCAGCGCAATGAAGAGACGCAGCACTTCGTTCGTCCCCTCGAAGATGCGATTGATGCGCGCGTCGCGAAGCATGCGTTCGTATGGATACGGCTTGACGAAGCCGCGCCCACCGGCGACCTGCACCAATTCATCGCACGCGCGCCATACAAGGTCACTGGTGAAGACCTTGGCGCACGCCGCCTCCATCGAATAGTCGCCTTCGCCGCGATCGACGAGCGCCGTCAGCTCGGCCAACATCGACTCGGCGGCATGCACTTCGGCGGCGAGTGTCGCGACCTTGCGCTGCGTGATTTCGTACGCGGCGATCGGCTGGCCGAACTGCACACGCTGCTCGGCGAAGCGCAGCATTTCAGTCAGCGCTTTGCGAGCTCCGGCGGTACAACCAGCGACAAGCGTTAGGCGACCGCCGTTCAGCACGTGCACCGCGACGGAGAACCCTTTGCCAACGTGACCAAGCACATGGTCCGCTGGAACGCGCAGATTCTCGAAGCTCAGCTCTGCTTGCGTCGAGCCGCGGATTCCGAGCTTGCGCACCGTGCCGACGACGCGCAATCCGGGCATGTCAGGCCGGACAACGAAGGCTGTCGGTCGCTGCACTGACTTCCCGCCACGCTCGACCGCTGTCTGAGCGAAGGTGACGATCACGCCGGCGCGATGTCCGTTGCCGATCCAGATCTTACGGCCATTGAGCACCCACTCGTTCCGCGCCGCGTCGTACGTGGCGGTCGCTTCAATGTGCTGTGCGTCGGATCCAACGTTAGGCTCGGTGAGCGCATAGGCGGCCAGCGTCTCGCCACGCGCCAACATCGGAAGGTAGCGCGTTTTTTGGTCGTCGTTGCCGTACAGCACGATCGCTTTACTCCCCAAGCCGCAATGCACCCCCACCAGGACGGCCAGCGATGCGTCGATCGCGGCGAGCTCACCGAAGACGCGCGCGTACGCTGTGGCCGAGAGTCCAAGCCCCCCATATGCCTCAGGAATCGTTAGGCCGAGCATCCCGATGCGCGCGAAGTCGCGGATGATCGCTGCGGGGACTGTCTCCTCGTCGTCGATGCGCGCCGGATCGATCTGGGCCTCACTAAGGGCCAACAGATCGCGCTGAATGCGCCTAACGACTTCTATCTCACCTGCATCGCGCCCCTCGCGTATGCCAGGAAAGGGAAATAGCAGTTCGTCGTGAAGAGCGCCGGCGAACAGGCCGCGGGTGAAGGAGGCTTGGGAGTCCGTCATTCGCGTAGTGGAATTGACGAGCTAACCTAAACCGTCGCGCGCCTGTCTCAACCGAGACGGTCTGAATCCTGTGCGCCTGGCTAAACAGGGAGCTTTGAGTGCACAGCGCCGAGCCTCCAGAGTGTCAGGATACGTGGAATCGCCCCAATGACCAATTCTTGTTATAGGCGCGCCTGAACTCGCATGATGTTTTTAGGTGCGTGGGCACCGTATAGCAAGTTTTAGCTATTGAGGCGATCCAACGTGTGCTGCACTCTGGAAACTCGGCGCTGACTACTCAGAGCTCTTTGTTTTGACCTTTGTCTTATTGGCAGGTGTTGGGCTGCGGGGGCGTCGGCACGACGATCGTCACGTTCGACAGGCCTACGACTCCCTCGGCGGTCGCTGTCACTTGCAGCGTCCCCACCGCTTTCGCTGTCAAGACACCAGCGGCGGTGATACTCCCCTTGGTGGTGTCAGACGAAGCCCAAACGACCGGCCGGCCAACGAGGATATTCTGGTTGGCATCGCGCAGGATCGCGACGTATTGACGCGTTTGCTGGCATTGCAACTGATCCGGGTTCGGGTTCACGGTTACCGTTGCAACCGGCACGAGCTTCACTGTCACCACAACAGGTGCACTCACCACGGCGTCGACTGTGACCGTGATGTTCGCCGTCCCCGTATCAGTCGCGAAGACAACGCCCGCGTTGTTCACCTGAGCGATCGGAAGGTTGTTACTCTGAAAGAGTACGTTGCGGCCCGCGAAACTCGTGATGGGCGCGCCTGTCGAGTCAGTACTCGTTAGGGTCAGCTGGCGCTGCTCACCACGGAAGAGTTGCAGCGATGTTGGCGTGAGTGTGACTGTCGCGACCGGAATAAGAGTGACACCCACGGCCGATTGTGCCGTGCGGCCTTCGATTTCCGCCGTGATGGTCGCATTGCCCACCGTGACCGCTGTCACTTCACCAGTCTGCTGGTTTACCGACGCTACGTTCGGGTTCGAAGAGAGCCAGTTCACGGTGCGGCCCGACAGCGTCTGACCTGCGACGTTCAGCGCCGTTGCCGAAAGCTGCAATCTGCCGCCGATGCGCAGCGTTTGTGGCCCAGGCGGTGTGATGCGCACCGACGCAACGGGATCGACAACGGTGATCGTCGCCGAGCCACTCTTCCCCTCCGAGGTAGCTGTAATCGTCGCAGTGCCTAACGAAACAGCCGAGACGAGACCGGAAACGGAGACCGTCGCGACTGCCGGATTGGAGCTGGACCAGACGATGGGCCGACCCGATATCGCGTTCCCCTGCGCGTCGAGGACGTTCGCCGCGAGTTGGCGCGAGCTGCCAAGCGGGATGTCAGCTGTTAGAGGGGCGATCGCTACTTGAGCGATGGCGGCGATGACCTTCCAGGTCGATGTCGCGACTTTTCCTTCTACAGTTGCCGAAACGAGAGCTGAGCCGACCGATACTCCTCGGACGACGCCAGCGGTATCGACGCTGATTATTTCCGGAGCATTGCTATGGTAGTTCACGCGTCGGCCTTGCAGCTGATTGTTCGCCGCATCGAACACGCGCGCTTCGAGCTGGCGGGTGTTACTCACTCGCACTGAATCGATGGCAGGGAACAGCTGCACCGTCGCCACCGGTGTTGGGTCGACCGGTGTGGTGCACGTGACGAGAGCAATGATGACGCTGAGGGCTGACAGCCCCTGTCTGCTTAAGCGCATTGATGATGTCAGTAACTAGCTCTTAGGTCTTAGCTCTCAGCTTTGTTATGGCCTTATGGCTCAGAGCTACGGACTATGGACACTCAAACCCAGTCGTCGCCCGGTAGGCAGGCAGTATAACACGCACGCCGGGGGCAAAGTGTGTGCCCACCAACGACTAAGGGACGCTGGGCGCTGCCACGCGCAACGCCGACGATAGGCTAACTGAGAGTTCCTCGACCGACCGCGCCGGCGCCTCACAAACGTAATGGCGACATACATATGCGACCGCCGTTTCGTCCGCGGGACGACCATGCAGCAAGGGAACGTCGCTTTCCGGGTCCGCATCGGAGTGAACGAGCACCAGACTTGGCAAGTACCGAACTGCGACGTGGCGTAGCATCTCTGCGACGCTTTGGGATTCGGGGGGCCCGATGACCGCGAGCTCTACTGGTCCGTAGGCGGCAAAGTCGGCCGCTCCCAGAAGATGGCCGAAGGCAGACGGGTGCTGAGCCATCGCCCCGCCGAGCGCCGCGAGAACGCGATCGGCGACAGCGCGATAGGACTCGTTTCCGGTTAGGACGGCGAGGCGCAGCATCAATTCCGTGGCGAGTGACGTCCCCGACGGCATGGCGTTGTCGGTTGCGTCGCGTGGGCGTGTCACAAGCCGCTCGTGATCGCGCGCCGTGTCGTACCACGCTCCAGCCTCGGCATCCCAAAACCAAGTGACTGTCGAGTCACCTAACGAGCGAGCGCTATCGAGCCAGCGTCGTTCGCCGGTGAGCGAGTAGGCATCGAGCCAGGCGAGAGCGATCGCCGCGTAGTCCTCCAAGAAGCCGGCCCCCTTTGTCACGCCGTCTTTGTGCGAGCGCGAGACACGGCCGTCACGCACAAACGCGCGCTCCAAGAACTCGGCGTTTGCAATGGCGAGTTCCCTGTACGAGTGGTCGCCAAAGGCTCGCGCAGCTTCGGCGACTCCGCGCAACATGAGACCATTCCACGCCGCGAGGATCTTGGCGTCGAGCCCCGGGCGCTCGCGCTTCGTGCGCTGTGAAGCAAGCGCCTGTCGCATGCGGTCCACGCGCTGCTCCAGCTCTTCGCTCGTTAGGCCGAAGCGCACGGCGACGACGCTCGGTTCTGTGGCGACGTGCAGCACGGATTCGCCGTGCGACTCGAAGTTCCCTTGGGCGCTGACGCCCCAATACGCTGCCGCAAGCTCGGCATCCTCGCCGAGCACGGCGCGCTGCTCCTCGAGCGTCCAGACGTAGTAGGCGCCTTCGCGTCCCTCGCTATCGGCGTCGAGCGATGAACAAAAACCGCTATCGCGGGACGTCATCTCGCGCGTGAGCCACGAGATCGTTTGCTCCACCACGCGACGTACTTCGGCGTCGTGCGTCTGCTGCCAGAGATGGACGCCGAACCTGACGAGCAACGCGTTGTCGTACAGCATCTTCTCGAAGTGCGGCACCAGCCAGCGCTCATCGACGCTGTAGCGGTGGAAGCCGCCGCCGATCTGGTCGTACATCCCGCCGCGCGCCATCGCGCGGAAGGTGCTTAACGCCATCTCGAGCGCGCGCTCCTGTCCCGTGCGCACGCCGTAGCGTAGCAGAAAATCCAGCGCCATCGTCGGCGGGAACTTTGGCGCGCTGCCGAAACCCGCGAAGCGTTCATCGTACGCGCGCTCGAGCGCTCGGTACGCCAGCTCGAGCGTGCGCGGCGTGACTTCACCCGTTGCGCGCCGGACGTCTTGCTGCGCGGCGTAGAAGTCGCGCATACGCGTCGCTGTGTCGGCGATCTGCGCCGGCCGCTCCAGGTACGCCGTCGCGATCGACTGCAAAATGCGACGGAAGGACGGGAGCCCGTGCTTCTCGTTAGGTGGAAAGTACGTGCCACCGAAGAACGGCGTCCCATCTGGCGTCAGGAAGACAGTCATCGGCCAGCCCCCGTGACCGGTCATCGCCTGCACGGCCTGCATATAGACGGCGTCGAGGTCTGGACGCTCCTCGCGGTCGACTTTGATGTTCACGAACCACTCGTTCATGAGCCTCGCCGTCTCTTCGTCCTCGAACGACTCGTGCGCCATGACGTGGCACCAATGACACGCGGCGTATCCGATCGAGAGCAGGATCGGCTTGTCTTCCCGTTTCGCTCGCGCGAGCGCCTCGTCGCCCCAGGGGTACCAATCGACTGGGTTATCGGCGTGTTGTTTGAGGTAGGGCGAGGTTTCGTGTTCGAGACGATTCAAGTGCAGGTCGAAGGTCTAAGGTCTAAGGTCTAAGGTACTGCGTCAGCGGTTTCCGACGAACCGAGCACATGCGGTTCGACGCTGGCTCTTGAGGGTGCGTCCTTAGACCTTAGACCCTGGACCTTAGACCACTCTCTCGATGTCCGATCTTGCTCAGTACCTCGACGTCCACCGCCAACGCCACCGCGCTGAACTCTTCGACTTCCTCCGAAGTCCCAGCGTTTCCGCCCAAACCGATCACAAGAAAGACGTTAGGCAATGTGCTGAATGGCTGCGGTCCGCCATGAGCGATGTCGGTCTCGAAGCGCGCATCTTGGACACTGTCGGTCATCCGGTTGTCCTCGGCGAATGGCGCGGGGCCGGGTCTAACGCGAGGACGGTGCTCATCTACGGTCACTATGACGTGCAACCCGCGGAGCCGCTCGAGCTCTGGGATTCGCCGCCGTTCGAGCCCGAAGTGCGTGGCGGGCGGATCTACGCTCGCGGCTCTGTCGATGATAAAGGGCAACTCTTTCTTCACCTCAAGGCGATCGAGGCGCACATGCGTGTGCGCGATCGCTTGCCCGTGAACGTCATCGTCCTCGCGGAAGGGGAAGAAGAGATCGGCAGCGATCACCTCGCGCCTTTTGTCGAGCAACACGCCGAGCGTTTGAAGTGTGATGCCGTAGTGATCTCCGACTCGGCGATGTTCGCGCCGGGAATTCCGTCGATCCTCTCGTCACTGCGCGGACTCGCGTACTTCCAGATCGACGTCGACGGCCCGACGACGGAGCTGCATTCCGGTTCCTACGGAGGGGCCGTGATCAACCCGGCCGCCGCGCTCGCGCGCATCGTCGCGTCGTTTCACGACAGCGACGGCCACATCGCAATCCCGCATTTCTATGACAACGTGCGCGATTGGGACCCGGCTGTGCGTCAGCAGATGCGCGACCTGCCGTTCCAGGAAGAGCACTTTCGCCTGGAAACCGGAGCGCCCGCGTTAGGCGGTGAGCTCGGCTATACGACGCTGGAGCGCATCTGGACACGTCCGACGTGTGAGGTCAACGGGCTGCTGAGTGGATACACCGGCGAAGGCGCCAAGACGGTCCTTCCGGCGAAGGCGATGGCCAAGGTGAGCTGTCGCCTCGTTCCCGATCAGGATCCAGCTGAGATCGAGAAGCTGATTCAGGCGCACGTCGACAGTGTGGTACCATCCGGAGTGAACGTGACGGTGACGTTCCTGCACGGCGGCAAACCGTGGCGCGCGAGCCTAACAGGTCCGATCTACGACGCGGCTCGCGCGGCGCTCAAAGCGGCGTTTGATCGCGAACCAGTCATCACGGGCGAAGGGGGCTCCATTCCCGTGGTCGGTGACTTTGCCCGTGTGCTTGGTGCTCCGGTCCTGCTCATCGGGTTCGGGCTCCCGGGTGAGAACGCACACGCACCTAACGAATGGATGAGCGTGGAGAACTTCGAGAAGGGTGCCGTAGCTATCGCCCAGCTATGGGAGGGGGTCGGGGGGTGATAAAATGGGGCCACGGTGTGGGGCCATAATTGAATGAGC
>JBQTIF010000143.1:0-21185 GCA_052388395.1 Gemmatimonadaceae bacterium
CTAAGGTCTAAGGTCGAGGCACAGGGGCTTCAGTACACGAGCATTAGAGGATTCTCAATCAGACGCCGAAGCGTGCGCAGAAATTGTGCGCCGGCGGCGCCATCGATCACGCGATGGTCGCAGCTCATGGTGACGCGCATGCGACGGCGCACCACGATGCCCTCGTTATGCACGACTGGTCGCGGCTCAATCGCACCGACGGCGAGAATCCCGGTCTCCGGCGGATTGATAATCGCGGTAAAGTGATCGATGCCGAACACACCCAGGTTCGAAACCGTGAATGTCGATCCGGTATACTCGTCGGGCTTGAGTCGTCGCTCGCGCGCTCGGCCAGCGAGCTCGCGTGCTTCCTTGGCGATCTCAGACAAGCGCTTCAGATTGGCGTCGAAAATGACCGGTGTGATCAAGCCTGTTTCGGTGGCCACGGCGAGACCGAGGTGCACCCGATTCCAGTAGCGCATCGCGTCGCCTAACCAGTGAGCGTTGCACTCCGGATGCCATGCGAGCGCGGTCGCAACGGCTTTCAGCACGATGTCGTTGAAGGAGACTTTGTATTCCTCGCCCAGTTCGGCCATCGCCGTGCGCATTTCGGCGACGCGCTCCATGTCGAAGTCGGCCGTTAGATAAAACGTGGGGATCGGGCCGATGGACTCGACGAGCCGGCGTGCAATCGTTTTGCGGATCTGCGTGAGCGGGATGTCAGTGTAATCGGCTCCGGCAGCAGCGCGCGCTGGCGTCGCACGACCGGCCGGCTGCGCGTGCGCGGCTTCGACGTCGCGCTTGATAATGCGGCCCCCTGGCCCACTGCCGGCGACACTCGTTAGGTCCACGCCGCGGTCGGCAGCGAGACGGCGCGCCAACGGCGAGGACTTGGCGCGCTCGCCCTCCGAGGTCTGCGGCCGGGCACCGGAGTCGCGCGGAATCGCTGGTGCTGCGGGCTGCGGGGGGGCCGCGGGGGCGGACGCGGGCGGGGGCGGGGGCGGGGGCGGGGCTTTCGCGGCCTCCGCTGCCTTTTCTCCGGGGGCAGCCGTTGGCGCGGGCGCTGCCGAGGCGGGCGCGCCGGCGACAAGATCGTCGATCTTCTCGTCAGGCGCGGCAATGATCGCGATCAGCGTTCCGGTCGGTGCGGTTGCGTTCTCGGCGAGCAGCCGCTTGCGCAACACGCCATCACCACGCGCAACGAGCTCCATGATCGCCTTGTCTCGACTTCCGCGAGCAGATCTCCTGACTTCACCGCATCGCCTTCGTTCTTCAACCATTTGACAAGGCGCCCTTCTTCCATCGTGGGCGAAAGCGCCTCCATCACGACCTTGGTTGCCATAGTTAGGCGGCTAGTCGAGGTAAGCCACTTTGCGAACCGCTGCGACGACCTTCGGCACGTCAGGCTTGGCAGCCTTCTCCAGATTCTTCGCGTAGGGCATGGGTACGTCGGCTTGCGTCACCCGGAGCACAGGGGCGTCGAGGTCATCGAAACATTCGCGTTGAACAAAGTCCACTACGCTCGTACCTACGCTCGATACGGGCCATCCCTCCTCGAGGACGACGACGCGATTCGTCTTCTGCACCGACGCGGCTACTGCGGCTTCGTCCATCGGTCGTATGGAACGCAGGTCGATGACTTCGATCGACACGCCATCTTTGGCCATCGCTTCCGCGGTTTGCTGCGCCAGCAGCACTGATTTCCCCCACGTCACGATCGTACAGTCATTCCCCTCGCGCTTCACCTCCGCCTGCCCGATCGGAATGACGTAGTCCTCGTCAGGCACTTCGCCCTTGGTGTTGTAGAGCATCTCGCCTTCGAGCACGATCACAGGGTTGTCGTCGCGAATCGCGCTCTTGAGCAGGCCCTTCGCGTCTCGCGGTGTTCCAGGAGCAACGACTTTGAGACCAGGGATGTGGCTGAGCCACGATTCCCACGCCTGCGAATGCTGAGCAGAGAGCTGCAGCGCGGCGCCGTTAGGCCCACGGAACACAATCGGAATGGGATATTGTCCCCCCGACATGTAGAGCATCTTCGCTGCGTTGTTGACGACCTGGTCCAGCGCCAGCACAGCGAAGTTCCACGTCATGAACTCGATCACTGGACGCAATCCCACCATCGCGGCACCGACGCCAACACCGGCGAATCCGAGCTCGGTGATCGGTGTGTCGACAACGCGCATTTCCCCGAATTCTTGCAGTAGTCCGCGCGAGACCTTGTAGGCGCCCTGATATACGCCGACTTCCTCGCCCATGAGGAAAACGCGATCGTCGCGCGCCATTTCTTCGCGTAAGGCAGCGTTGAGCGCATCACGATATGTGAGAACGGGCATAACGCGAACCGGCGCGCTTACGATTCGACGAGTACGTCTTCGTACAAGGCGTCGAGCGGCGGCTCCGGCGATGCGTCCGCGAAGTCCCACGCGTCTTGTACGAGGCCCTTCACCTTCTCGTCCATCGCAGTGAGTTCCGTCTCTGTGAGCTCACCAGCTTGCATCAGCTGATCGCGCAGTACGGCGATGGGATCCCGTTTGCGATACTCCTCGAGCTCTTCCTTGCTGCGGTAGGTGCCGCTCACCGCGTCGGACATCGAATGACCCATGAAGCGATACGTGCGCACCTCGAGCAGTGTCGGCACCGACTCGCTGCGTGCTCGGTTGACAGCTTCCATGACTTTGGCACGCACAGCAAGCACGTCCTGTCCGTCGGTCACGTCGCGCGGCATGTCATACGCGGCGCCGCGCATGTAGATGTCGTTGATTGATGACGCACGCTCGAGGGCCGTCCCCATGCCGTAACGGTTGTTCTCGATGACGTAGATCACGGGGAGTTTCCACAGCGCGGCCATGTTGAGCGCTTCGTGAAAGGCGCCGGTGTTCACCACGGACTCGCCCATGAAGCAGAGACACACTTGGTCGTTGCCACGGTACTTGATGGCGAAGCCGACGCCGGTGCCTAACGGGACGTGCCCGCCGACGATACCGTGCCCGCCGAGAAAGTTGACGTTGCGGTCGAAGAGGTGCATCGAGCCTCCTTTCCCGCGGGAACAGCCGTCGATGCGCCCGAACAGCTCTGCCATTACCGCGCGCGGCGAGATACCGCGCGCCAGCGCCTGTCCGTGATCACGGTAGGTCGTGATGACGTAGTCATCGTCGCGCAGGCAGGAGATCGCTCCGGTGCCGCACGCTTCCTGGCCGATGTAAAGGTGACAGAAGCCGCCGATCTTGCCTAACGCGTACGCTTCGGCGCAGCGCTCTTCGAAACGTCGCTGCAGGAGCATCGCGTGCAGCAGGTCGCGGCGCGAGTCCTTGGTGGTGTCACCGAAGTGCGCGTCAATCGCCGCGGCGTCAGCGCCCTTACCCGAGGGCGCCTTGCCGCGCGTGCGTTCCCTGGAAGCCGAAGTAGCCATAACGGGATGCCTAACGTGATCGCTAAACGCCGGCCGCCTGGACTTGCTCCCAGGCGTGATAACTCGAGCGCACAAGGGGGCCGGACTCCACGTGACGGAACCCCATCGCACGTCCGGCATCACCGAGCTCGCGGAACTCCTGCGGTGTGTAGTAGCGGTCCAACGGCAAATGGTCCGCAGAGGGTCGCAGGTATTGGCCTAGCGTGAGAATGTCCACGTCCACGGCCCGCAGGTCGCGCATGACAGCGAGTACTTCCTCAGTGCTCTCGCCAAGGCCAAGGATAATGCCCGTTTTTGTGGGAATCTCCGGAGCTTCGCGCTTCACGAACTCGAAGATACGCATGACGCGCTCGTAACGGCCGCCAGGGCGCGCGCGGCGGTACAAACGCGGGACAGTCTCCGTGTTGTGGTTGTAGATGTCGGGGCGTGCGTCGAGCACCGTGCGGATCGCACGTTCGTTCCCCTGAAAGTCCGGCACGAGCACTTCAATCGAACACTCGGGAATGCTCTGGCGGATCTGCCGAATCGTTTCGGCGAAGATGTAGGATCCGTAGTCAGCGAGGTCGTCGCGGTCGACCGACGTAATCACCGCGTGCCGTAACCTCATTTCCGCGACGGCGGCTGCCACGCGCTGCGGTTCCTCCCGATCATAGACGGGCGGGCGACCGTGAGCGACCGCGCAGTATCCGCAGTTCCGAGTGCAGACGGCGCCGAGGATCATGAACGTGGCGGTGCCATGCTCCCAACACTCGCCCACGTTAGGGCAGTGGGCTTCTTCACATACCGTGTGGAGGTCCAATTCACGCATCAGGTGCTTCAATCGTGCGTAATTAGCCCCGCCGGGCGCGCGGACCTTGAGCCACTCGGGTTTGCGGTCGGGGAGAGCTGACTTTTTGTGTCTTCCCTGGATCTGATACAACAAATTCTTAGTCCTTAGGTCTTAGCTCTTCGAGGGTTGAGAGGCCAATGTACGAAGCGATGACAGCGGCGTCAGGGCCGCTAACCGTTCAATGGCAATCTAGATAGTTATGCAGATGTAGATGGCGCTGAGGTGGCGCTCTCGTGGCGCGCAGGCGAAAAGGGTGAGAGGTCATGCGGAACGGGGTCGCCGACGAATAGCGAGGCGACGACTTCCCCCGTCAGCGGCGCTTTGAGGATCCCGTTGCGCGAATGACCACACGCATAGATCAGTGCCGGATAGTCGGGGTCCGTTCCCAGTATCGGCAGCGAGTCGTGCGTCATAGGGCGCAGTCCGGACCACTGATCGGAGGCCGGCAACGCCAGCAGTCCCGGGAGAAGCTGCTGTGCCCCTTTGGAGAGCGCGTCGGCCGCCTTATCGGTCACTGCCGTGTCGAACCCCGCCTCCTCGCTCGTGGCGCCGACGAGCGTTCGCGTTAGCGCGCGCGGGACGATGTACACGCCCGCCCCGTAGACCGGGCGGTGGACTCTGGTTGACGCTGGGGCTGCGTCATAGCGAATCATCTCCCCTTTCAGGGGTCGCAACGGCAGTGGCCGCGGAAGGCCATCGATCGCATTGGACCAGGCACCGGCGGCAAGGACCGCCGTTGCGCAGCCGACCCTGTCGCCCAACTCCGAGACTAACGTCGCAGAGTCTCGCTCGAGACGTAGGCGGCTGACCACGCCGTCGATTTCGCGAAGGCGCGGACCCGCAGCCCGCGTGGCAGCTTCGAGCGCGTCCATGAGCGCAACGTTGTCGATGTACCCGTCTAGCTCAGCGAGCACGCCGCCGTGAGTCGGGGTCAGGGCCGGTTCGAGCGCCGCAACCTCGTTAGGCGTGAGGAAGGGAACCTGCCACCCCGCGGCTATAGCTCGTAGACGCTGCTCACTTTCGTCGTCCAGCGCGACGTCGAGTATCCCCTCGCGGCTAAACTCCACACTTGCGCCGATCCTCGAGTGGAGACTCTCAAGAAACGTCGGGTAGAAATCACGGGCTGCAATCGCAAACTCATGTGCCACGCCCACGCCCCCCTCGATCGAAGGGGCGAGCAGGCCCGCTGCAGCACGCGACGAGGCTCCGGGAAGGTCGCGTGACACGAGTGCGACCTTCACACCTCGCGCATGCAGCGCCAAGGCCGCGCAGCGTCCGATGACGCCGCTGCCGATGACGCAAACGTCAGCCGACCACACGTCTAGAAATGGGCTTGCGCTCGACGCGAGGCCCTGTGAAACTGAATTAGGGTTTGGCGCGTATTTGAGACAGCCAACGTCAAAGAGAACACCAACATGTTCCGTACAGTTTTCGGCCTCGGTCTCGTTGCAATCGTCGCGATGTTTTTGCTGCGGCTGTTCTTCGGGATTTTCATAGGATTCTTCGGCCTACTTATCGGGCTGGCCTTCTTAGCGCTGAAAATCGCGATCATTGGCGCCCTGATCTACCTCGTTATCCGCATCTTCAGCCCGGACACCGCGAGACGAATGAAGGAGCGATGGTCTAATAGCAGGCCTTAGTTCTTCGCTCGTATGTCTTAGGGGGCGGCGCCAGCCGCCCCTTACTTTTTTTCCACTATCTCAAGCTCGTCCACAACAGCCCACGCCAGCAGTGGGATCATGATCTCGTGGTGGCCTGTGATTTCGTAGCCTTGGCCGCCAGTAAGAACCGGGCGCTGCACCACGTTGACGCGCGGTCTGTAGTGCCGGTTCATGTCGAGATCGCAGGTCACGAAATCAGTCGGTTTGCCCGCCGCCAGGTTCCGCGCGACGGTGAGCGCCTTGAGAAAAACCTCCGGCATGATCACCGCACTGCCGATGTTGAGGACGACGCCGCCGTCGTGCAGATCAGCGAGCGCTGCCGCGAGGCGGCGAAAATCCCGATGCGTCGTGTCGCCAATCGCAGCACCGTTTGCAGCCGGGTGCTGATGCACGATATCAGCGCCTAACGCGGCGTGCACGGTCGCCGTGACGCCCAGCGTGCGCGCGTTGAGCAAGAGGGACAACTCGGGATGGGCGAGCGGAGCGGTCGTTTCAAGTGCCAGCGCGACCGGTTCAGCCATTCCGCGCTGCTCGTGCATGCCACGCGTGAAGGCCTCGTTGAGGCCGCGTCCAGTCTCTTCTGCCATGCCGAACGTGCCATCGCGCAGCCCGCTCGCCACATCTTCTGACGTCGCGCCGAATCGTGCCATCTCATAGTCGTGAATGGCCGCTGAGCCGTTCATCGCGATATGGGTGATCACCTGTCGTCGCATCAAATCGATGAGGACCGGAGCGAGACCAGTTTTTACCACGTGACCGCCGAGCATCGCCACAACGGCCCGCTTCCGTCGCGCCGCGCCGACGATCGCGCCGACAACGCGGCGGAAATCGCGCGCGACCAATATGTCGGGGAGTGCGTTCACAAAGGCGGCGAACGACCTGTCGTCGGCAGGAGGATGCGCGAACTCAGCGGCGCTGACCTTGTTCGGTCGTCGCGCTATCGGAATAGTGCGAACGGCGCTGAGATCGGCCTCGCCCGGGGGGGACGGGGGGGCGTGCTCAGGGGCTGGAGAGCCTAACGAGCCTCGCTCTGCTTTTTCGGACGCGATTTGAGGTACAGGTTGAGGGACCCAAACTTCAGCTTGGTCTTCATCTGCAGCATGATGCGATCAGCGTCGTCTGAAAACCAGATCTGGGCCTCGCCGTCCTCTGAGAAAATGCCTTTCGTTTTGATGATCGGTTGAATGACGATCGCATTGAACGTCCCCGCCGGAACGCGGATACGATCGCGCTTGAGCACCTTGATGATGACGGGGTTTCGATCGGGACGAAAATAACGATCGAACGAATACGTCTTCCCGACTTCAAGGTCGAGCGTGCGCACGAAGTAGAAGAACGATCCGTCATCAAGCGGATTGGGAACGGTCGGGACTTCGGCCTTGTCGTTTTCACTGTAGACGCCGCGGTCGGGGAAGATCTCGACGCGACGCAGGCGTTCCTTTTCGCCGATGTCCTGGTCCTGATGGAAGCGCACAGAATAGAAGCACTCTGTGCTGATCCAGCTTTCGAGCATGGTCTCCACTCGATACAGCGGGATACCGCCTTTAACGTGAAAACGTGTATGCCACGTTTCGATTCCTCGCACATTCTCGCGTCCCACCACTTCCATAGTTCCGACACCGGCCTTCAGCGGGCCAAAGTATGCGTCGTACGTTAGGCGCTCGCCGTCGGCAAATGGCACGGAGAAGTCCGATTTGCAATCGCTGCGTCTGGTTGTATCGCTAGGCTCGACCACTGGAGCTTGGAGGAGCGCTACAGCGACCGCACTAACGAGGGAGAAACCGGGGATCATGCGCGAGCCTTCGCGGGGACAGCTGGATGACGATTCCGCGCAGCACGCGCAAATCGGAATAGCTGAACGCCGTCAGCAAACGGCCTGACACGACTCTCGCGCAGGCGCAGGTCGTAGCGTGCGTCGAGCGGAACGGTTTCGGTCCGACGAGCGAATGGAAGCACGCCAAGGAAGAGGTCCGCATTGGCGGCCCAGCGATCGCCAGTCACGAGTGGTGCATCGCCACGCGCTTTGATGAGCTCGCGCACAACCGAAACGCGGAACAGGCGGAAGCCGGTGAAGGGATCCTCAGCAGAGGGAATCCCAGCTAGGGCGCGCATGAACCAGTTCCCCACGCGGCGAAGCCGCCTAACGGGGAGTGGATCTTTCGCCATGTCGCGCTCCGCCGAGACGATGTCCGCGCCCCCTTCGAAGCGCCGCACCAACTCGGGAAGATGCTCCGGCTGGTCGGTGAAATCTCCCTGCATGATCACGATTGCGTCGCGGCGGCCATAATTGGTCCTGCTCGTGCCAGCACGGAGAAGTGCGTCGAGCGCCCCTGCATACCCAACACGCCGCTCGGAGCCCAGCAGCGACAGCGGCAAGGCCTCGGAATAGGGCTGCAGAGTCTCCGCCGTTCCATCCTCGCTTCCATCGTTGAAAACGAGCAGCTCGTACTCGCGGTCGAACTCCTGGAACACCTTGCGGATGCGCCAAAGGAGCACGCCGATCGTCGCGGCTTCGTTATGGGCGGGAATGCAAACGTACAGCACGGCTGGACCTGGAAATGGTGAGGCAGGAAACGGCGAAAGTTAGAGCGGCGGGTCCCTTCGTTGTACCGCGATGAGCCGCTGTGGTTGCACTCACGCCGGGCTCGCTACCTGGAGCCCGCAGCGTAGCGCTCGAGCACTTCGGCATATACGTGTTGTGTCCCTTCGATCATGCGTTCTACGCCGAACTGCGCCGCTCTGGATGGTCCACGACCGGCGAGTAACTGCCGCTCAGCGCTCTGCGTAACGAGGCGCTCAATGGCGAGAGCAAAAGCCGCGACATCACTCGGTGGAACCAAAAGGCCAACCTCGCCGTCGACCACCAGCTCTGGAATGCCGCCAACAGCGAACGCAATCGGCGGTACGCCAAGCGCCATCGCGTCGATCAATGCAGTGCCGAGTCCTTCAGCACTTGAAGGATGGAGGAGAACGTCGAAGCCACGCATTGCCGCGTGTGGGTCGTACACAAATCCCGCGCGATAAGCTTCGAAGCGGCCGATCGTGTCCACTCCGGTCGCATTGCCGCCGAGTAGCACAAGACGGATGCGCGACGCGATGTCGGGTTGGACCGCGTTCGCTATTTCGGCGAGGCGATGAATGCCCTTTTCCGAAGTCATCGCGCCGACGACACCTACAACAATGTGATCGTGATTCCAGGCTCGTTCGGCGCGCCAATCGCGAGCGCTTTCTACCACGGGGGCGGGGACGCCTGAGTACACGACGTCGACCCGTGCTGGATCGACGCCACCATGCTGCATCGCATCGCGAACCGCACGCGAAATCGCAATAAAGCGCGCGACTCGCTTGCCGTATTTCAGGCGCCCCTTCGGTATGAAGGTGACGCGACGAGTTACAACGAGCGGCAAACCTCGGCGAGCGATGAGCGCTGCAAGCGCGATAGCGTGAGCGCGGGCGTCATGTGCGTGCACAATATCAGGCTTCCACGTTCGCAGCAGTGCGCGCAAGCGTCGTGCAGCGACAATATCCCAGTCGGCACGCATGCGTAGCGGCGAGGCAGCAACGCCGGCGCTTCGCAAACGACGGATCAACGGGGCATCAGGATAGGCAGCGACAAGCGGTTCGTCACCCGCTTCCCGCTGACCACGCGCGAGGAGATACACCTGGCGCTGACCGCCGCGCCACTCGCGCCCCGAGTCGACGTGCAACACGCGAAGTGCCATGGCCTGTGCAAGATGCGGCGGCGTGCACAGGGCGGGCAACGGTCAGAGACGCGCCACGCAACCGTATTTGTCCTCGTGCAGCGCATAACGAGTTCACTCTCAGCCGCCTAACTGTTCCGCGCTATTAGCACTTGGCTTCGAGGAGTGCCAGTTGGAAACGACTCATGTGACTTTCGGTATTACTGACAGAGTCTAACAGCGTGGCACGGCCCATGCCTATCAAGTCATAGTCAGCGATCAGAGGAAAGATGATCCTCGCGAATGCACGGCAACGCCTGACGAGAGACGACGCGCAACTCGCGTTGCGGCTCGTTGCGCGCGGTTCTGCGCGCGAGTACGACGACGCGGAGGCGCGGCTGCGCGATCACGGCGTCGATGCGCTTCTGGACGATGGGCGGTTGCTGGCGGGTTTGCTCAGTGCTCCGCAAGGTGCGCATGCCTCGCTGCCGCTGTTCGCTTACGTGGTCGTCAGGCACGCGCTGCGCGACGAGGGCGCCGACGACCGCACGATGGCGGACTATGTCGCGTCGTTGCTCCTGCACTTCGGTATGCGCGACCGCGCACAGCGTATCGCTGATAGCGACGACGAGGTGTACAGCACCTTCGCTGATTTGTTGGCCGATGCCGGCGAGGGAGGAAGCGGGGGAGACGAGACGCGCAGCGCAACGCGCGCGTTTCTTGTACGCACGCACCTCGGCAACTACGCGTTATGGCTCAGTGGTCTATTCCCGGATCACATCGAGCAGCGACGCTGGCGCCGCGGGGGTCCGGATTTGGACTACGTGGAGGACATGGGCCGGCGTGGCTTCAGTCTCGCCGCGCGTCACCGGCTCGCGAATCAATACGGGCTGGATGCGTTGTTCTCGTCGATGGCCGAGCGATTCGCGGTGATGCGCGTCGCGCTCAATCGCGTGAGCGACCGATTGCTTTTCCCGCAGGTCCACTCGCCTGAACGGCTTATGCGCCAGGTTCGCGACGCACAACGCTATCTGTCGTAGAACGTTGCGGGCAGCGCGACAAGCACGGTAACGTAGACACAAGCCTCATCGATCAGAACGCGCATGGCGCGCGTAATAGCAATGTCCGGGTCCTTGTCCGGAAGCTTTGAGTTGTGAGCCGCCAGCATGACGGAGTAAGCGCGCACAATCTCGCCGTACCTGAACTAGATCGAGGAATCGCCTTGTTCGAGGACATCCGTCAAGCCTTACGCGATCTACTAAGCGGCAGTGTCCCGCCTAACGAGCGGCGGGCGCTGCTCGGGGACATGCGCGAAACGCTGGTGCGCGCGCGCATGGGGCTGGACGACCTGCGGCGCGGTTGTGAGGAAACGCGCAAGCGTCTCGCGCAGGAGCTGCGCGAACACGAAACCGTCGAGCGCCGCCGTGCCCTCGCGGAACAAATCGGCGACAACGAGACGGCCGCGATCGCCGTGCGTTACGCGGCGCACCACGCAGAACGGATCATCGTGCTGCAGCGCAAGCTGGAAAGCCAGGAGGCGGAACGTGCGCTTGTGGATGGTGAAGTCAGCGAGATGACAGCGCAGCTGAAAGCCGCGATGGCGGGAGCAGGTTCTGGTCTCGCGGGCGGCGCCGCAACGCCGGATGAGTCGTTAGGCGACGACGAATCCTTGCGTGCAGAGCTCGACAACATCAAACGGGCCGAAACACGCGCGGCGCGAGACGCGGCAGCCGACGAGCGGCTCGCCGAGTTGAAGCGCCGAATGGGGAAGTAGGCTGCCGCAGGTTCGGCTCGCCGTCGTTTGCTTCATTGGGGCCGCAACGGTAAGCCCGTTAGGCGCTCAAGGGATACCGCGCACGCAGGTTCGCTGCGCCGGTCAGATCATTACCGACGTCGCCATTCGGACGCATGCACCGGACTACGGCGGGCTTTTCACCCGGCTTCCGACGCTCGAGCGCCTCGTGGACGGCATGCACACGACCACCGCGCCCGACGTCGTTCGCCAGTTCGTGCTGCTCGAGAAAGGGAAGCCGTGCTCTTCGCTGCAGCGCTATGAAACCGAGCGTATTCTGCGCGCGCAACCATTTCTGGCTCAGGCGAGCGTCACAGCGTTCGCCGATGGCGAAGGTGTTCGGATGGAAGTGGTGACTGTCGATGAACCGTCGCTTGTCGTTGTCGTCGGTGTCGAGCGCCGCGTACCGTTGGTGCATCGCCTAACGCTTGGCAACGGCAACCTCGGCGGACAGGGGGTGTATGCCAGCGCGTCGTGGCGCGACTCGCGCGGGCTCCGCAGTCAACTCGGCGGGCGCTATAGCAACTATCAGCTGTGGGGACGGCCGTATCAGTTGCACATCAACGCGGCGCGGCGGGAGCGCGGGAGCGATTGGAACGCGTTGGTTGTCTTGCCCTTCCTCACTGATGTGCAGCGCTCTGCCTGGCGCTTCGGCGTCTCGCGAACGCGCGACTTCGTGCCGTTTCGACGCGAGGACACGCTCGCGGCTGGCGTTGCCGTCGATCGCACACTGGGAGAGATGGGAGCGCTCACGCGTATCGGCCGGCCCGGCGCGCTGGCCGTGCTCGGACTGTCGGCCACATTCGAACGAGCGAACGCTGGCCGCATGCCAGTAACGTTAGGCAGCAACGGCGAGTTGCCTGACAGCACTCCCGAACTGATCGATCGGTTCGACAGTTACCGCACCGCACGGGTCAACGCACTCGTCGGCTGGCGCGCGGTTCGGTTCATGCGCGTTACGGGATTTGATGCGCTCAGCGCAGAGCAGGACGTCCGAAAAGGTGTTCAACTCGGGGTCGCTGTCGGCCGCGGCATCCCATTCGAGGACACGTGGGACGACGACATCTATACGTCCGTTGGAGGTTATGTCGGTGGGGGAGGACCACGCTCATTCGGCGCACTGGAGGCCGGCGGAGAAGGACGCCGCGCAATGGGTGCCGACCATTGGAGCGCCATTTATATGGGAGGTCGCGCCGCCGTTTACCTCCGGCCGCACAATCGCCACACGATCACGACGAGCGCCGAGTGGAGCGCGGCGTACGAGCCGCGGCTGCCGGTGCAATTAACGTTGGCCGATCGGCGCGCCGGTGTGCGCGGCTATTCGAAATCGCACGAGGGAGGAGCACAGCGCTTCGTCGCACGCATAGAGGAACGCTGGCGCCTAGGCGATCTGCGCGGGACGGCGGATCTGGGTGTTACGGCGTTCGCTGAAGGGGGGCGTCTGTGGCGTGGCGATGCTGCGTTAGGCACCAACACGCCATGGCGCGCGTCGCTTGGAGCGGGCATCGTGCTGGCGATCCCGCCGCGCTCGCAGCGACTGTGGCGCGCGGAGCTCGCCGTGCCACTCAGCCGCGAGGGGACGGGCAGAGGGTTCGAGGTTCGTTTGAGCTCGGCGGACAGAACGCCGAAGTGGTGGGTGGAACCCAACGACCTCAGGCGGAGCGGGAGACGGTCGCCGTTAGGCGATCTGTTTAGCTGGCCGTAAATCAATGGGGTCAGACTCCATTGATCCTAACTCTTGATTCCTTAGACCTTTGCTGACGCGGTCAACCGCTTCAGAAGCGGGACAAGAGCTAGCATCAACAACGCTGCTGCCCACGACGTGGCCAGAGGGATCGAGAAGAACGCGCCCTGCGTCGCGATGTTTTCCGTCTGGGCGGCGAGAATACCGCCAAGGTAGTTAGCCACAGCATTCGACAGAAAGAAAACGCCCATGAGCATCGAGACGAGTCGTGCCGGTGCGATCTTTGTTACGTAGGAAAGACCCACGGGTGACAGGCTAAGCTCGCCTAACGAATGCATGAGGTACGCGGCGACGAGCCACATGGGGCTCGCCACGCGGCACTGCTCGCGCGCCGCGTCTGCTCCCAATTGCGCGACGCAAGCGTCCGCACCGCGCGCCCCCACGACCATAAAGACAAAGCCAAGACCGACGAGCACGAGACCAAGCACCATCTTGAGTGCGGTCGAAGGTTCACGATTGCGTGCAGCAAGCAGCTGCCACACCCACGCGACGAGCGGCGCACACAAGATGATGAAAGACGCGTTCACCGATTGGAACCACGACGCTGGGATACTGAACGAGCCAACTTGGCGATCTGTGTAGCGATCGGCGAAGAGGTTCATCGAGCTCCCAGCCTGCTCGAACGCCATCCAGAAAAAGATCACGAAGAACGTCACAACGAAAAGCGCGATGACGCGCTTGCGCTCCTCACCGCGCGTACCGAGTAGGCTGATGGACATTGCTGCGCCGACGCATATGCCGAGGATCAGCGACACCCAGCCACCGCCGGCTATCCACTCGCCAATGTTCAGGTTCGCGCCACCGCCGAGCCAAACGACCAGCGCCCCGGCGCCTGCCCCGATCGCTCCCAGACGCATGTTGTTCGGCCCGGCGCTCTCGTCCTGTTTGCGAGCAGCGCGCTCTGCTGGCGTCGGCGGGAGCCCGATGCCAGGTAAGAGCTGCGCGCGCCACCTGAGATAGAACAACAACCCCAGGAGCATCCCGACGCCGGCGGCGCCGAAGCCGTAGTGCCAGCCGATACGCTCGCCGAGATAACCGCAGACGATCGGCGCGATCGTCGCACCGAGGTTGATCCCCATGTAGAAGATCGTGAAGCCGGCGTCGCGACGCGGATCGCCCGCCTTGTATAGCTGGCCAACTTGGGTCGAGACGTTAGGCTTGAAGAAGCCCGTGCCGATGATCACGCAGGCGAGACCCAAATAGAAGAGCGGCATCGTCTGCATGGCGAGCAGGAAGTGCCCGATCGTGATCACGAGGGCGCCGATGATCATGGAGCGCCGCGTACCGAGGAACCGGTCCGCGAGGTAGCCACCTATGATCGGGGTAAGCCAAACCAGCGATGTGTATGTGCCGTACAGCCGCGCCGCGTTACCATCTGTCCAGCCGAGCCCATTGACCAGGTAGAGCACAAGCAACGCGCGCATGCCGTAATACGAGAAGCGCTCCCACATCTCGACTGCGAATAGCAGCGCGAGGCCCTTGGGGTGGCCGAATAAGCCTCGCTCGTTAGGGACAGGGATGGCGGCTGCCGTCATCGACTAGTGGATAGTGGATAGTGGATAGTGCTAGCCGCGGATCGCGACGACAGGGAGGTGGCGCTCGGGTATCTTTGTCGCACCGGCTCGCTGCTGTTCGTCCCAGGATACACCGCTCGGCGGCTGCTTGATGCAGGCTACCCAGTGGTTAGGGGATTTTTCTTCGAGCGGAGGAACGATGCGCGCGCAGGCAGCGTCCTTCGCGGGGTGCTGACAGCGCGGATGGAAAACGCAGCCGCTTGGCGGATTTGCCGGGGACGGCACTTCACCAGCCAAAACGATGCGCTGCCGTTTGGTTTTGGGGTCTGGTACTGGGATCGCCGAAAGGAGCGCCTGTGTGTACGGCATGAGCGGCTCGCGGTACAGATCCTCGACATTCGCGAACTCCACGATGCGGCCTAAGTACATCACGGCAACACGCGTGGCCATGTGCCGGATCACTGCGAGGTCATGCGCGATGAAGAGGTATGTCAACGCGTGCGAGCGCTGCAGATCGCGCAGCAGGTTGATCACCTGTGCCTGCACCGAAACATCGAGGGCCGAGACTGGCTCGTCACAGACGATGAACGAGGGTTCTACCGCGAGCGCGCGGGCGATGCCGACGCGCTGGCGTTGGCCGCCGGAGAATTCGTGCGGATAGAGCGACGCATAGTCGCCGCGCAGACCGACTTCCTCGAGCAACTGCCTAACGCGCTGATCCGCGTGCACGCCGCGCGCGATCTTGTGAATGAGGAGGCCTTCTTTGACAGTCGTCCCGATCGTCATACGCGGATTCAGTGACGAGTAGGGATCCTGGAAGATCATCTGCATGCGGCGGCGCATGCTGCGCAGCTCGCGCCCTTTGAGAGCAAGGAGATCAACGCCGTCGAAGCGGATCTCCCCGGCCGTCGGCTCGGTGAGGCGCAAGATCGTGCGACCGAGCGTCGTCTTGCCGCAGCCGGACTCGCCGACGACACCTAACGTCTCACCCCGCGCGACGTCGAACGAGACGCCATCCAACGCCCGGACAGCCCCCTTGGCTCGGCCAAACCACCCGCTCGTTAGGGGGAAGTGCTTCACCAGGCCACGCAGGGACAGAAGCGGGGACGCGACGGTGCCGACGGCGGGCGCACTTCCGTTGCCGGTCACGACTCGCGCTCCGCGACTTGGGCGCGCCGCTCCGGCTCCAGCACGAGGAAGCAGCGTGCCGCGTGGCCCGGTGCCACCGGATAGAGCTCCGGATGCTCACGGGCCGTGCGTTCCCAGGCGTACTGGCAGCGGTCGCGAAAGCGGCAACCGGACGGCCACGCGGTTGGCGGCGGTACGGTCCCAGGAATAGTCGTTAGGCGGTCACGGGTGTCGGCGACACGCGGCATGGCCGCAAGGAGGCCTTGCGTGTACGGGTGCTGCGCGTCCGCAAACAGGCGTTCGACGCTTGCCTGCTCGACGATCTCTCCGCCGTACATCACGAGCACGCGCGACGCGGTCTCGGCGATGACCCCGAGGTCGTGCGTGATCAGTAGAACGGCCATCCCAAAATCGCGCTGGAGCTCGCGCAGCAGCTCGAGGATCTGCGCCTGTACGGTGACGTCCAGCGCAGTCGTCGGCTCGTCGGCGATGAGCAGGGCAGGGCGCATAACGAGCGCCATACCTATGAGCACACGCTGCCGCATACCCCCTGAGAGTTGGTGCGGATACTGCTTCGCGCGCTCTGCCGGCTCCGACAACCCGACGCGCTCTAGCATTTCGACGGCACGCTGCCACGCGCTGCGCCGCGTGGCGCGTTCGTGTACACGCACTACTTCAGCAATTTGATCGCCGACGGTGAACACCGGGTTCAGCGCCGTCATCGGCTCCTGAAAGACCATCGCGATGCGGCGCCCGCGCACGCTGCGGATTTCGCGCTCGGACAGCGTGATCAGATCGCGCCCCTCGAAGAGGATCTTGCTGGCGGGATCGATGTGGCCCGGTGCTTCTATGAGGCGCAGCAACGAAAGGCCTGTCACCGTCTTCCCGCATCCGGATTCGCCGACCATGCCGACTATCTCGCCAGGCGCGACGCGGAAGGACACGTCATCAACTGCGCGCGCGGTCCCGGCCGCCGTCGCGAACGTCACGCGCAAATTCTGCACATCAATGAGCGCGTCTGGAGAAGCAACCGGCGCGGAGAGCATCATGGGTCGTGAAGGTGCCGACCGCTCGCAATGTCGCGCAAGCGGTCGGCGACGACGTTCACAGCGAGAACGGTGACAACTAAGGCGGCACCAGGAACGGCGGTTAGCCACCAGGCACTCACGAGAAACTCGCGCCCGTCGCGGATGATGCTCCCCCAACTCGCTTGCGGTTCGGCGACGCCGAACCCGAGGAAGGAGAGTCCGGCTTCAATCACGAGCGCCGCACCTACGCCAAACGTTGCCGCGACGAGCACCGGCGACGCGACATGCGGCAGGAGGTGCCTAACGGCGATTCCGCTCGTCCGCGCTCCCAGTCCACGTGCCGCCGAAACGAAATCGCGTTCGCGCAGCGCAAGCACTTGCGTACGCACGAGCCGCGCGGAGTTGAACCAGCCGCTCAAGCCGATCACAACGATGAGCGCGGCTACAGACAGCCGCCCCCAAAGCGCAACAACAGCCAGCAGCATGAGGATGCGTGGAATGCCCATCAGCGCGTCGACGCATCGCATGAGCACAGCGTCGGTGATGCGTCCACCAAGCGCCGCGGTAAGCCCATACACGGTTCCTATGAATGTGGATAGGAGCATCGCGAGCAGCGCAATCGACAGCGATACGCGCGTGCCGAAGATCATGCGGCTCAAGACGTCGCGGCTATATGGATCGGTGCCGAGGGGGTGCGCCGCGGACGGCGCGTTGTTCTTCAGAGCAATGATGTCGAGCTGCGTGGCGGGATCGTGTGGCGCAAGCCACGGTGCAAAGAGCGCGATGAGGGCCAGCGCGATGAGCAGACAGAGCGCTGCTCGGGCTGCACCGCTACGCCACAGCGCGGCAAGTCGCAGACGCTCCCACACCCCGGTCGGCGCAGGCTCGGCGGAGGCGCCGGCGATGTCGAATGCAAGCGGGGTCGCGCGAGCCACGTTAGGCAGAGCGCGTGCGCGGGTCTGCCGCCGCCGCCGCGGCGTCCGCGACGAGGCTCCCGGCGACAACGAACAGACTCCCGACAACGAGGCTGCCGATCACGAGCGGATAGTCACGCGACCCAAGGGCGTCGACGATTGTCCGCCCCATTCCCGGCCAACCGTAGACGCTTTCGACGAAGACTGCGCCGCCCACAAGCGAGGGGAAGACAAGTCCAATCAGCGTGATCGTAGGCAGCAGGGCGTTTCGCAGCGCGTGCACGAACAAGACACGCGAAGGCGAGCCGCCCTTTGCGCGCGCGGTACGCACGTACTCCTCGGGCAGGACATCCAAGAGCGCGGCGCGCTGGTAGCGCGAGACCACGGCGCCAAAGATCAGCGCCAGCGTCGTCGCCGGCAGAACGAGGTGCCGAGCGAGATCCGTTAGGCGCTCGATCGGCGAAGAGTAGCGCCAGAGCACCGGGTCGGTCATTCCGTGGGTTGGGAAGATCGGAAAGCGATACGCCAAGAGAGCGAGCAGACCGAGCGCGAGCAGGTATTCGGGGACCGATGCGATCGTCAGCGAAAGGGTGCCGCTGACTCCGTCGAAGCGTGAGCCGCGCCAGTACGCTTGCAAGGCGCCAAGCGTGACACCTAACGCGAACGCGACGATCAAGGCCGTGGTCATGAGCAGCAGCGTGTTCGGGAGCGCGTCCGCCAGCACGGCCCGCACGGGACGCCGCTGGAGAAACGATTCGCCCAGGTCGCCGCGCACGAGGCGGCCCATGTAGCGCAGGTACTGCTCGCCTAACGGCTGATCGAGGCCATATTGTGCGCGCATTTGCTGCGCCATCTCAGCGGTGATGCGTGGGTCCTCGCGCATCGCGGCAAAGGGTTCGCCTGGGGCCGCGTGGATCAAGACGAATGACAGCGTAGCGACGAGGAACGCGACCAGCACCGCGATTAGCGTCCGCCGTGCCAAGAGTCCAAGCATGAGCGGCCTAACAGTACGCGCTTATCGCCGCCACGTCCACGAATTGTCTTCGTAGCGCGCTCGCGCTTTCTCCGCGGCAGCTACAAGGTCGTCGTCCACCTGCAGCGGACTCGCCCGCGAACCGGCGTACTCGCGCAGCGCGCGGAATAACGCCTCGGCGACTTCATGCAGCGATGGCGCGCGCCCCAGTGCATCACGCAGCGTTGCCGCTGGCGCACTGGTCGGAACTGGAGTCACAGAAAGCTCGGCCACGCGCTGCTGATCGTCGTCGATCAGGATGGACCCATGCTGCAAGAACGCGCCGTTTTCACGCAGTTGCGCGCTGCCAACGAGCTTTCGGGTGCCGAGCACGATTTCACCCGGGGCCGGTAGCTCGAAGCAGGGAGCGCTTGCCGGCGACGGGAAGCGCCTCTCGACCGATGGCTCGGCGAGCGTCGCAGCGACGCCGAGCTGCCGCAGCGCGGCAAGCAGGATGTTGTTGATCGCGGTGTACGAGCTGCGCAACGTGTCGCCGCGATCGGCGGGTCCTGTGACGCTGTACGTCACTTCGCGATGATGCAGCACCGCACGTCCGCCCGTTAGGCGCCTGACGACGCTAACAGCGCGACGTGCCGCGTCGGGGTGGTCGTACACGCCCACTGCGCGTTGATTACGTCCGAGCGAGAGCGTTGGAGCTGACCAGGCGTACGCGCGCATCACGAACTCAGCTTGGCCGCGCGCGCGTGACAACAGCGCTTCGTCGAGCGCCATGTTGTCGGCGCCCGAGCGCGGCTCCGTCACGAAAAAGCGCCAGAGCATCGACCAAGGCTAGCGTACCGCGGCAGTGCGCGGCCAGTAGAGCGGAGACGGGTCGCCTGGCCAAAAAACCGACCGGTACGCGAATGCGGCGCCCGGCCAGTGGCCGGACGCCGCAAACAGCGTGCGCGGTGCGCCGCCTACCGCCGTGCGGCGATGGCGCGGATCGTCGCGTCCCCCCCGATGCGTCCAACAGCCTGCGCACGCCCGTTGGTGAGGTCGATGCGATACAGCGTCGACGCGCTAGCGTTTGCCTCAGCGGTGAGCGAGGCGATCGCCGAGCTGCTGCCGCGTGCAATGTCCATGGAGCTCTGCGACGTGAACTTCACACCCAGCTCCCCGATGGTGCGCATCTGCCCATCGTTAGGCGCTGCGAACGTCACCAGCGCGTCGCCTCGCGCGTCGAGCGCAAACAGCGTGGTGCTGGTTGGTGCCGTGCCGCCGTTGTAGTCTCCGTTCGTGTATGCCGTCGCGACGATCTCGGCCGTCGCAGCAGCGGAGACGTCGCCCGACACATAGCGCAGCGGCAAATCCACGGCGACGAGCACACCGAGATCGGGGTGCACACGGAGATTCAGGCCGCCCGAACCGTGGATGCGGATACGGTCGACTGTGGGATTGAAATCGAAGCCGACGTCGCTGCGGCCGCTGACTTCGGCGACCGCCGTCGCGCTCACCGCAGTGCCTGATGGGCCGCGCTGATCGAAAACGTACACGCGACCGCTCGAGCTGATGCCGTAGAGCTTTCCGTTGGACGCACGGAAATCGAGCCCAACGATCGCCTCGCTCGAGGCCATGCCGGCAATCGTCGCGCTGTAAATGAGACGACCGGGACGGCTTTCGGTGAACGCGACGAGTCGATTGCGCGAGTCGGCGGCGAAAACAACGGGTTCCTGATCGGCGGATGCTGGGGGCGGCCCGCCCGCGAGCATGCCGGCGACGTCGATGTTAGCGTCGACGCCGACGGCAGCGTCGAGGCCGCAGCCTAACGAGCCAAGGTTGGACGCTGCGATGATTAACGAGTACATCGTGCGAAACGAGCGAAGCATGCGGATAACCTCCAATGCGGGTGATCGTGGGCATGAGCACTCGGCGAGTGCCGCAGGCGTGTTGGGCAATGGAGGGACCACATATACCTGTCAGTTAACGCGTTGAGGTTTAACGGCTTAGCGCTGATCTGCGCGCCCCGAGCTGACTCATCCTGGTGCAGGCAAGAGGGCGTTGCAGCGAAACAGGACGTCGCATCGCAACTTTTCGCGGCCGGACGACGGAATCACCGGAAGGACCCTTGGCTCGCCCCAGCCTCTCACTTTACCGCGACACTGAGGCTGATCAGGCGAATGTTGCCGGCCCCGATCGTCCCAACGAGCGTCGCCTTACCGCTGCCCAGGTCCACCAGGTACAGGCGTGAGCTGTTGTCGCTGTTGGCCCACGCGGCGTAGGCTGTGTTGAAGGTGCCTGCGATGTCGAAAGCGACGTTATCAGGCGTCTTGAAACCTAGGCTGCCGACGGTCTTGAGCTTGCCGCCGTTGGGGCTGGGAAGTGTGACGAGCAGCCCGAGCGCTTGATCGATCGCGTAAAGCACGGTCGAAGCCGGCGGAGTGCCGCCATTGAATGTGCTGTTCGTGTAGGCCGTGCCGCTGACGCTTGGGTTGCGGCCGAAGTTCGCGTCGCCCGACTGATACGCCAGCGCCGTATCGACCGCCGCGAGCGTGCCT
>JBQTIF010000144.1:0-27427 GCA_052388395.1 Gemmatimonadaceae bacterium
GCAGCGGCATGACGGCGCAGGAGATGGCTGGTCGGTATCGCGATCACGATCAGCGCTGGGACGAGCCTAACGGTGCGTTTTCTGGAGTAGCGAAACCTAAGGACCCGTTGATTCAGCCATGGACCGCGGAGTGGTTGCGTGCTTCGACCGATGGTAAGGAGCTGCCGGAGAGGACCAACACGCGCCCATTTCTGTCCTCAGGGAAAGCGCGACGCTTCGAGCGCGAAGAGAAAAAGGATCCGCATACGCGGGCGCGTTCGGTAGGGAAGGAGGATCACGAAGTACGCCGCAATCCTATAACTGCTATAAGGCCAGTTCCCGCCGAGTCGATACTGGGGCAGGTGGGTCTCGATCCTAACGATGCGCGGGTGAGGCTGATTCCAGCGATCGTCGATGGTCTGCATCAGCTTCCGCGGCACCGGTCCATTCACGTCGGCGGCTTTGTCCTAACGAAAGAGCCACTAGCTACGGTCGTGCCTATCGAGCCGGCGTCAATGCCAGGCCGCACGGTGATTCAGTGGGAACGCGATGACCTCGACCTCGCCGGTCTCGCCAAGATCGACTTGTTAGGCCTCGGCATGCTTACGGTCTTGCAAGATTGTCTCAAGTACATCAGAGCGACTCGCGGCGTGACTGTGGATCTGGCCAAGATCGACATGGACGATCAGGCCGTGTACGACGATCTCTGCCGCGCCGACACGATCGGGCTTTTTCAGGTGGAGAGCCGCGCGCAGATGCAGACGTTGCCGCGGCTCAAGCCGCGCAACTTCTATGATATAGTTGTGGAGGTTGCGATCATTCGTCCGGGGCCGATTCAGGGCGACATGGTACATCCGTATCTCAGGCGCAGGGCAGGGGAGGAGGAGGTGACGTATCCGCACCCGTCGCTCGAGCCCGTTCTCAAGCGCACGTTAGGCGTCCCGCTCTTTCAGGAGCAGGGGATGCAGGTGGCGATCACCGCGGCGAGCTTCACGCCGGGCGAGGCCGATACGTTGCGTCGCGCGATGGGACATAAGCGGTCGCACGAGCGCATGGCTGCTATTCGCGAGAAGCTGATCGAAGGGATGCGTCGCAACGGGATCCCCGAGGAAGTCGCTGCGCGCATTTACAATCAGATCAATGGATTCGCTGATTATGGGTTTCCTGAATCACACGCAGCGAGTTTTGCGCTGATCGTCTATGCGTCGGCATATCTGCGGCACTATTACTTCGCCGAGTATCTGTGTGCGATGCTGAACGCGCAGCCGATGGGGTTTTACTCGCCGGGGACGTTGATCGAGGACGCGAAGCGGCACGGGGTTGTCGTTAGGAAAGTCGATCTGACTGCATCGTCCTGGGATCACACGTTGGAGGTGGATGGTGTGATGCGCGTGGTCCCGAACGACGGGAAAATTGGGGTCAGATTCGAATTACCCCAGGATAGTGTTTCCACGACCGCCATTAGTGCGAAGGCTAATTCGAGTCTGACCCCAATTTCGAAGCCGCCGGCGGTGCGTATTGGGTTGCGGCAGGTGCGGGGGTTGGGACCGGCGGCGCGCGAGATACTGGAGAAGGCACTGGCTGATGGTCCGTTCAAGGACATTGGCGATGTCGTTAGGCGTGTGCAGCTCGACTCCGCGGCGATTACAGCGCTGGCGACAGCTGGAGCGTTCGATACGATGGTGGCCGATATGCCACGGGCGCGGCAGCGGCGGACCTCGTTGTGGCGTGTGCTCGAGGCGATGCGCGGTGCGGCGGGTCCACTCGCGCCCGTGGTTCCTAAGTCGACAACGCCGGATTTGCCGCCGCTCAAGCCAGTGGAGATCGCTGATGCGGATTATCGAATGACTGGGTTGTCGCTCAACGGGCATCCCATGAAGCATTTGCGCGACTTGCTCAAGCCTAACGGGATTCGTACGGCGAAGGATTTATTGCGCAATGGGCGCGATGGGGAGGAGGTGGCGCATGCGGGGCTGGTGATCTGCCGTCAGCGTCCCGGGACTGCGAAGGGGTTTGTCTTTCTCTCGTTGGAGGACGAGACCGGGATTTTGAATGTTATCGTGACGCCGCAGAAGTTCGAAGCGCAGGCGTTACTGATTTCGCAGACGCCGTTGTTGTTGGTGCGCGGCGTGTTGCAGGTAGAGCAGAAGGTGGTGAATCTGCGCGCGAAGTCATTCCGTGCCATACGAGCGAGCGCCGGGGAGGATTGGGCACCGAGTCACGACTTTCATTGACAGGCCGATCCAGCTGTTCACGGAAGCCTGCCGGCGTTATGGCGAAGGCAGCTCAGTGCGCGCGCGCGGGTGCTGACAATTGACGCTGGTCGACCGCGCCCCTGACGGAGCCCGCGGTCTGATGTAAATAAGAGCTAGCAATGGACACGACTTCCACGCTGAAGGCTGCCCTCGGCGGCCGGTATGAAATCGAGCGCGAGATCGGCGCCGGGGGGATGGCGACGGTATACCTCGCGAGGGACGTTCGACATGACCGGAGCGTGGCACTCAAGGTCCTCAGGCCCGAGCTTGCCGCGGTCATTGGCGGCGAGCGTTTTCTGCAAGAGATCAAGGTTACCGCCAACCTGCATCATCCTCACATCCTCCCGCTACACGACTCCGGTCAGGTCGACGGCATCGTGTTCTATGTCATGCCGTACGTGGGAGGCGAATCGCTGCGCGCGCGACTCGACCGGGAAACGCAGCTGCGCATCGATTCAGCGGTGCGCATAGCCACTGAAGTCGCGTCCGCGCTCGACTACGCGCACCGCCATGGTGTGATTCACCGCGACATGAAGCCGGAGAATATCCTGCTGCACGACGGCGCGGCGCTCGTGGTGGACTTCGGCATCGCGCTCGCAGTGACTTCTGCTGGCGCTCAGCGCGTGACGGAGACAGGGCTCTCGCTCGGCACGCCGCACTACATGAGCCCTGAGCAGGCGATGGGCGAGCGCGAGATCACCCATAAGACCGATGTGTACGCGTTAGGGTGCGTGCTCTACGAGATGTTGATCGGCGAGCCTCCATTCACCGGTCCCTCGGCGCAGGCGATTATTGCGCGCGTGATCACCGAGGAACCACGCTCGCCAACAGGTCAGCGCAAGACCATTCCACTGCACATCGAGCAAGCACTACTCACGGCGCTGGCAAAACTTCCCGCCGATCGATTCGAGAGCGCGGCGAAGTTCGCCGACGCGCTGCAAGGAAAGACGTTCGCCCTTTCGATGGGTGCGGTCACGCCGACACGCGGCGTGGTCGCAGCTCCAGCGGCGCGCGCATGGAGCACGCGCCTCGTTGCAGGCACTACGCTCTTCGCCGCGGTGATGGTCGCCGGAGCGGGAGGGTGGGCGTGGCTCTCGTCGCGTGGCGGAGAGCTGCAGTCACCAGTACGCTTCGTACTCACACTTCCGCGTAACGCGCCCACACTGGAAGGCGCCGGCCCGCTGCTGGCCCTCACCCCCAACGGCCGCAGTCTGGTGTACCAGACGCACGCCCTCGGGTCCAGCCTCCTCTACCGCCGTGAGGCGGACAAGCTCGCTCCGACGCCAATTGCTGGTACGGAGCGGGCGAAGCAGCACTTCCTTTCCCCCGATGGCAGGTGGGTGGCCTTCTTCAACGGAAGCGAGCTCCGCAAGGTCCCGATTGACGGCGGTCCTCCCACAACGATCGCTTCGGTGACTGGGCCGTGGGGGGCGAGCTGGGGACCGAACAATGTCATCGTTCTGGGCGGGCATCCGGGAGTCGACGGGCTTTCACGTGTCGCGGCTTCCGGCGGGAGCCCGAGTCCGTTTACGACGCCCGATAGCGCTAGCGGCGAATTGTCCCAGCGATGGCCAAAAGTGCTCGCCGACGGCAAGACGGTGCTGTACACGAGTTGGGGGAGCGGTGGTCTCCAGACCGCACGTATCGGGATTGCATCGCTGGAGACGGGGGAGTGCACCGTCCTCGACATCGTTGGCAGCGCGCCCCTCGGCATCTACGAGGGGCACTTGATCTACGCCCGAGCTGACGGCGCCCTGATGGCGGTGCCTTTCCATCTCCGCAGCCGGCGCGCAACGGGTAATGCTGTCATTGTTGAGGAAGGCGTCACTGTTGGATCGTTAGGCGCCTCGAAAGCCGCACTCTCCGAAAACGGTGCGCTCGCGTACATGACCGGATCGGGCACATCGCGGCTCGTCGTCGTTGGCACCAACGGTACCCTACGGCCCATCATCTCCGAGCCGCGCGCGTACGAATCTCCTCGGTTCTCGCCTGACGGGAGGCGAATTGCGTTGGCCGTCCTTTCGAGGCCTTCGGACGTCTGGGTTTACGACATCGCGGCTGGAACGTTTGCGCGCCTAACATCTGAAGCGGCGAACATTCGTCCGGAATGGACGCCCGACGGCAAACGGATTGTCTTCCTGTCGAACCGCTCTGGGGAGATGGGAATATGGTGGCGCGCGGCCGACGCGAGCGCACCTCCGCAGAAGGTTTTCGAGTCTAAGGACGATGCGCTCGAGGCGGTGGTCGCGCCTGATGGTGGCGTACTCGTGTATCGAGCGAATCAAAGCGACGGCAGCTACGGCGTCAGGTTCCAATCACTCGCCGATTTTACGACCCCCAAACCGTTTTTCTCGACATCACGATACCAATGGCTCATGCCAAGCCTCTCGCCAGACGGGCGGTGGCTGGCGTACGTGTCCGATGAAACGGGAGCCACGGAAGTGTACGTCCGGCCATTTCCCGGACCCGCCGCGCAGTACGCGGTTTCTGCAGGTGGTGGCAGCGAACCCCGCTGGGCTTCGGACGGCCGCCGGCTGTTCTATCGACGCGGGCGGCAGATGCTCGCGGCGTGGGTGAACACGGCGCCGACGTTTTCCGTGACCGGGCGCGCCGTCCTCTTCGAAGGCAACTATTCCACGAATACAAGTCACCAGAATTACGACGTTACGCCGGATGGTCAGGGGTTCCTCATGCTGCAACCCGACACGGATGCAGAATTGGTCGTCGTCCTCAACTGGCTCAGCGAACTGCGCACGCGGATTCGCGCTGCTGCGCCCAAGTAGCAGTAGCGCGCCAGTAATTACGTGCGTCGCAACCGCCACATAATATTGACCATGCGATCAGCTCGAGGATTCGCGTTAGCCTGCGTAGCTGCAGTGTTGGTCGTTGCCAGTGCCGGCGCGCAGGTACGACCAGCGCTGGGACCAGCTGACAGCGCCGGCCTAACGCCGCTGGACACAGGTCGCGTCGCGGTCGGCACGATAGCGCCGGACTTTACGCTCGAAGCCAAGGACGGCGGTACCGTCACCCTCTCGCAGTTCCGCGGCAAGAAGAACGTCGTCCTCGTATTCTATCGTGGCCATTGGTGAACTGCCTGCACAGCTCAGCTCGGGCAGCTGAAAGATCTGTTGGACGACAACATGAAGCACACCGTGGAACTGATTGCGCTCGCTATCGATTCGCGCGAGTTGCTGCAGAAGATGGCCGATCAGATCTCGGCAGACGGCACAAAGCCTACGTTTCTTTTCTTGTCCGACCCGGGGCACAAGGTCATCGATCGGTATGGCCTTCTGAACCCCAATGGGCAGGGTTGGCCGCATCCCACGACGTACATCATTGATCGCGAAGGCGTGGTGCGATGGAAGGTTACGGACCTGAACTACAATATCCGCCCGACGAACGAGACGATTCGTGCAACGCTAGCCAAGGTGGCGGAAACGCGAGGCGGTTGAAGGATTGACGAGACCGCGCGCCAGGTGCCTTGCTAACGCATCCTAATACGGAGAACAGGCAACGGACTCCGGTACTGCTTCGCCATCAGCTTGCTGAAAAGCTCCGCTTTACGATGCGGTGGCTGCGCACGGAGCGTCATGAGCGTGGCCAGCCCCGGCACGCTGCGCAAATGAACATCGAGCGCGCCACCGGGGAGAACAAATCGATGCGCGGCGACCGTGCGATCTGCCGTTAGGCACAGCCGCCGCGCACACTCGCCGATCTTCTCCGACGTTCGTAACCTCGTTTCGCCAACTATCAGCGCGCGGCCACGCAACAGCCACGTGGCAACGATCAGTCCTAAGAGCACCACTAGAACGCTGACCGGGATACTTCTGCGCGTGAGAAGTGCTGCCAGCAACGCGAACACCGCGTACACAACAGTGAACCGGAACAGAAACTGCCCGCTGCAGAACGTTGCCTCACGACCGACCGTCGCCCGCGTCGCGACGAAAATCAGCAGCCCGACATAACCAATCGCCCACCAGCCCCACCACGTCAGCGGCACGGGACCGGAGCGCGCTGCCTAACTACTCGTCCAGTATGGCCTTGATGTTCTGCACTACGCGATCACCTTCGGCGTCGTTCAGCTTCTCGATCACGCCTGTCTGCATCTTGGCGAGCAGCGTCTTCGGAATCTCGTACGAGACTTCCATCTTGAGTTTCGTCTCCTTCTCGCTTCCAGCTTCGCAGCTGTACGTGAACGTGCTGAGTATCCCGCTCGTCGTCTTATAGCTGAACTGCCGACCTGCTGCGTACGAGACAGTCTCCGCTGAGCCGGTGAACTCCACGCCTGCCATAAAGAAGGTCCACGTCCACGCGGTGCCTGGCTTTCGCGGATCTCCGGTGAGACCGCTCACCGCCTTGAGCGGACCGATGAACGCGGTGTGGTTGCCCACATCGGCGATATAGTCGATGACCCGCTGGGGACTGTTTTTGATCACGGTTGTTCTGGCGACTTGCGACATCGGATCCCCCCGTTCAGTAGCGAAAGCGCTTGACGCGGCGACACGATATCATCATCCAGTTCTTCCGGCCAGGCAACGGGCGAAACCATTTGCGTCGCAAATGCTGAAACCGCTGTTCCGCTTCATCTCGCCGTCTACAGTTCAGCGCGTTATGTGCATGCGCCCTCTCAGGCGCATGCTGTCGGCTCGTGAGATGGAGTCCTTCGGTCAACTCCAGTTGCAGCGCCGGAGGGACGATTGGCTCGCCGGGCGCTTGGCGGCGAAGGCTGTCGCTCGCGACGCCATGCGACTCCACTTCCGCATCCGTCCCGCTCACTCGGCGATCAGTATCCTGAACGCTAGCGACGGAGCCCCTTACATCGAGTTCGAAGATCACCCTGAGCTGAACGGTGAATTCAACATCTCGATCGCGCACGATGGCGGCTTCGCGATCGTCGCGCTCGCGCACACCGCACGATGCGGTGTCGTAGGAGTAGACCTCGAACGGGATCGACCTCTGGCGGACCGGCTTATACATCGCGTCCTTACACGCGATGAACTGCAGCGAGTCCAAGCTGACGCGAGTTGCCGAGTGCCGTTGCTGGCGCTCTGGTGCTTGAAAGAGGCAGTGCTGAAGGCTAGTCGCAAAGCGTCACGGATCTCCATGCGAAACGTTGACCTCACCTGGAATCGGCGGGGCCAAGTTACGGCCCGCATCCAGAACGACGATCGCGAAGTCGGGCGGATCTCAGCGCTGTGGTGCCGCCGTGGCAGACACGTCTTGGCGTATGCGATCAACCGTTTCGCAAGCGCCTGCTGAATGGCAGATCGCGTTGGTTCGTCTGTCGGCATCGACGCAGCGTCGTATTGGCTTCCGCCGGAGACGCTGACCCTCGACCAGCTCGGCGAACGCGGCGCGCTCCGCAGCGCGCCGGATGCGCTGGCTGGATTCGGGTTTCGCCAGGTTCGCATTGCCGACGCCGAAACGCACGTGGATATGGCACTGCACGCCGCACGTTCGCTGCTCTGCGAAGCGGCCATCGATCCGGAAGAGATCGACTTCCTCTTTTTCGCCGGAGGCCTGACGTCCAGCTCCACGATGATTCGCACGCCGGCACCCGCTGGTGCGGTTTTACACATGCACGAGGTGAGCGAGTTCTTTCGGTACCCCGCGTCGTATGTGCAGAGCGAGCTCGGGCTCACGAACGCCGCGGTCGCAGGGATCGATCAGCAGGGATGCGCCTCGATCTTCTCTGCCATGCGCATGGCACGCGCAATACTCATGGCGGAGGAGGACAAGCGGTTGATTCTGTGCATCGGTGCCGATCGCCTGCCGGCCGGTGCTCCGCGTGAGATGGTCTACAACGCCATCTCGGACGGTGCCGCAGCGGTGCTGCTCCGCCGCGGCGCGACACAAAACAGGATCATCGCCTGTCACCAGATCACCAAAGGCACATTGTGGGAGACCGATAGTCAGGAGCACGAGGTCGTCGCCGCCTATTTCCCGACGGCGCGTTCGGTCATTCTCGACACGCTACGCAGAGCGCGCCTAACGATGCGTGACATGCGCTGGATCATTCCGCATAACGTGTCGCTCCGAAGCTGGGAGATTCTCCTGGGGCTGCTGGAAGTCCCGAGCGAGAAATTGTACAGTACGAACATCGCGCGCGTTGGCCACACGATCGCCGCCGACAATATCATCAATCTGCGTGACGCCACCGATGCGGGATTGCTCAAGAGCGGCGACCTCCTGCTACTCTTTACGTTCGGTTACGGGCTCAATTGGAGCTGCATGATCGTGGAGCATTGAGCTGGATGCCGCCTACACAACCGCGGTCATGAAGCACACGCTCCTGGTCACCGGAGCCACCGGTGTCGTTGGCCGGCCTCTCGTCGAGACGCTGTGCGCCGACGCCGACGTCGAGCGCGTGTACGCACTCGCGCATACCGCTTCACTCGATTGGGTCGATAGGCGCCTAACTATTCTGACGGGCGACATCACAGCCGGGCCGGATCTCGGACTCGCAGCAACGACGGTACGAGCAGCCGCTGCCGCGATCACCGGCATCGTTCACCTCGCAGCTGATACGCGATTCGCTACGCCAATCGACAGTGCGCGCCGCACCAACGTCGCAGCAGTGAGCAACGTGCTCGCGTTCGGCGAACGGTGTCCTCGGCTCGATCGTCTCATGTGCCTCAGCTCGGTGCACGTCGCCGGCAAGAGAACGGGCCGAGTCTTCGAAAGGGAACTGGCGCACACCGCGGGCTTCGTCAACGCCTACGAGGTGTCGAAGTACGAGGCGGAGCAGGAGCTGCGGCGCCGGATGTCGGACCTTCCTATTTCAGTGTGTCGCTTGAGCACAGTGATCGGCGACAGCCGCACGGGCGAAATCTCCAAACTTGGCGGCATTCACCAGGCACTCCGCTTCATGTACTCCGGCCTCGCGCCACTGGTGCCAGGCACTGAAGATAGCCCAGTGGATCTCATAGCGCTGGACTACGCCGTCGCCGGCCTTGTGACCCTTGCGCTGCGCAATTTTGCGCCTGGCCGTACATGGCACCTTTGCGCCGGACGCGACACGGTGACGACGGGTGAGCTGCTGGACCTAACGATGCAGACGTTCCTCGAGTGCCGACCTATGTGGCGCAAACGCTCCATCGAACGGCCGGTGCTGGCGGACCTGGCGACGTTCGAGCTCTTCCGGCGCTCGCTGGACGAGGTCGGCGACTCCGCGCTGCGCACGTCGTTAGAGGTCGTTGCGCACTTCGCGCCGCAGCTCGCCTTTCCGAAGCAGTTCGATGACAGCGAATGCCAGGCCGTACTGACCAGCCATTCAGTGGCTCGCCCGGACGCACGCGACTGTCTGCAACGTGTGGTTAGGCACCTCATCGAAAGCAAGTGGGCGCCGCTTGCTGTTCACGCAGCGGCCATCGAGCAATGACACGAGGGCGATCAATGCAAGCAACTGCGCGCGAGCTCTGGATACTCAACGTCTACCGCAACAGCGAGCTGCACGGCGCGCTGCTCATGGGCCGGCTGGCGCGGAGCATCTCCGATTCCGAGCTTCTAGTGAACGCGACACGACACTGCGCAACTGAAGCGCGACACGCAGCGATACTCAGCGAGACAATCGTCGCCGCCGGCGGTCACATCGATCCGAAAGTGCCGACCATACAAGAGCAGTACTCGGCGCGCGGCGGCGTGCCTACGGCACTGGTCGATCTGCTGGTTCTTTCAGAGGTCCTCGAACGCCGCGTCCTGACGCGGTACAGGTCCCACGTGAGCGAGCCGGGCGTCAACGCCATTGTACGAAAGAGCCTCGAGGAGATTCTGCGCGAGATGGAAGAAGAACATGACGGCGAGCACGCCGGGTGGATCGATCGCGCCTTGGAACAGCTGCCACACGACATGGTGGAAGCAGCGGAACGTAAGTGGCGCGACGTTGACGCGGCGGTTGTTGCCGAGCTGGAGCGGGATGTCAACGCGCGATTCGCGGAGGCGCGGCCGTGACATCTCTCGACGCGCGCGTCATCGAGATTATGAGTCGGACGGCAATGATCTCGAAAAGCGAGCTCACGCCCGATAAGAAGCTCACACAACTCGGTATCGGCTCCTTGGAGCAGATCGAATGCGTGCTATCGTTGGAGGACGAGCTCCAACTCGAATTGAACCAGCGGGAGCTGCAGCGGGTACAAACCGTCCAGGATCTTATCGAGGCCGTTAGGCGTGCGCACGACGAACAGCGACGCGCGCAAACATGACTGTCAGTTTTGTTTCTACGGTGCCGGAAGGGGAGCGCTTTCGCGCCAGTGTGCGTCGTTTCATCAAACGCGAAGTAACGCCGCGCGCGGAGCGATGGGAACGCAGCGGGACTTTCCCCCGCGCTGCCGTCGCTGCTTGCGCGAAGCGCGGCTACTTCACGCTCGACGGCTGGCGGACTGCGATCCTCGCGGAAGAGCTCGCGCGATCGGAGTCGATGGGAACCGCACTCAGTATTTTCGTGCAGGCAGGGCTCATCGTACCTCTGCTCGACAGGCTCGCCGTTGGGAGACAGCGCAGCGAGTTTCTGGAGCCGACGTCGGCGGGGTTGCGTGTCGGAGCCATGGCAGTGTCTGAGCCTGGTGCAGGTTCGGATTTCGCTGGGCTCACGTGTCGCGCAGTGGCGAACACGCGCGGCGACTTTGTCATCGATGGAGTCAAGACGTACATCACGTGCGGGGCGGCGGCCGATTTTGTCATTCTTGCGGCGCGACAAGGCGTGACGGAGGGGGAGGGGGAGGGGGAGGCAGCCGACAGGGAGTTGAGCCTGTTCGCTGTCCCTACCAGGCTCCGTGGTGTTCGCGTCGAACGCCTAACGACGCTCGGTTTGCGCGTGACGGCAATGGGGAGGCTGACCTTCAAGAAGTGTCGTGTGCCGGCGGCAAATCGGTTAGGCGACCCCGGCGCGGGATACGGCGCCATCCAGGAGGCGCTCAACCGCGAGCGTCTCTTTGGCGGTGTAGGAGCGGTTGCGTGGGCGCAATACGCACTCGAAAAGACCGCTACCTATCTGCGCGCCCGCCGAGCATTCGGCCGATCCTTAAACCGCTTTCAGTCGGTTCGCCACGAGATGGCCGACCGCGCGACAGAGTTGGAAGCGGCGCGGCAACTCAACTACGCCACGCTGGGGGCGTGGATTGCCGGTAAGAACGTGACGAAAGAGATCGCTATGATCAAACTGTTTGCGTACCAGGCGGTCCAGCGGACGATCGAGACTTGCTTGCAACTGCACGGCGGATTGGGTTACGTCGAGGATCACTGGACGAGCCGCTGGTATCGCGACGCGCGCGCCCTAACGATTGCAGCTGGCACGCCGCAAGTCATGCGCGATCTGATTGCAGCGCATCTGCGACTGTGACGACGTACGCAGGCCAAGGCGCGACGATGACACCTGAGCAGCTCGAGGCCGACCTTACAGCATTCGTGCGCGGCCTTTTGCGCCGTGCGGGCGTCGCGGCCGACGTGCGACCGGACTCACTGCTCTTCGAGCAGGGTTTACTCAACTCGCTGCGCATTCTCGACCTCATAACCTTCCTGGAAAATGCGTTGGGCCGCCGCATACTGGATCGCGACGTTAAGCTCGGCAACTTCAGATCGATTCGCGTCATCGCCCAGCGGTTGGGCTCCGCCGATGGCGCGCCTAACGACGGCGCCGGAGTGTGCATCTTTTCGCATCACAGCAAGCACTTACGCGTCAGCGGGTCACTCGACGCACTGCAGAGCGCAGGCGGGATAGCAGTACTCGACGGCGGCACGGTCGCGCTCGGCGGCGCTGCGCTACACCTTCTCGAATACTTCGACAGCGTGGCGCGTGAGTGGGCACGCGAGCTCGGCGCGACCGAGCAGTACTATCCAAGTCTCATCGCACTCGAGGTGCTCGAGCAAGCCGGCTACACCCGCTCGTTTCCGCAACACCTCGCGATCGTGCAGCGCGTGGATCGGCTCGAGTCTCCAGCCTACGCTATGACGCCAGCGGTCTGCTTTCACTGTTATCCACAGTGGCGTGGCCGGACGCTGCCCGCGAAAGCCGTCGTCATCACGGCGCGCGGACGCTGCTGTCGCTACGAGCAAGAGTGGCTCGCGCCGCTCGAGCGGCTGCGAGACTTCTCGATGCGAGAGATCATCGTGCTTGGCGCGCGCGATGAGGTGGAGTCCGCGCGACAATCTCTCATGACGCGCGCGCAAGAGTTGGTGACGCGCCTCGACCTCGACGCGCATATCGAACCAGCCAACGATCCATTCTACGGCTCTGCTGCCGACGGCAAGCGCCTGCTACAGCGCGCGGGCGCACTCAAATACGAGCTGCGTCTGCCGTTGGATCGCGAGGAGCGCGCGGTGGCTGTCGCGTCGTTTAACCACCACGCAGATCACTTTGGGCGCGCCTTCGACATTCACCTAACGAGCGCCGAATCGGCGCACAGCGGTTGCGTGGCGCTCGGGTTGGAGCGGTGGGTGCTCGCCTTTCTTGCGCAGTACGGTCTGGATGAGCGCAACTGGCCGGCGGAAGTTAGGTCACCAGGCACGGGAGCGAGGGCATGATCACCCTTCCGAATCGAACACGCACTTCACCTTCCATCCCGCGACGGCTGCTGCGGGAAGGAAAACTGCACCTGTTGCCGGTGTATGCGCTGATGCGTACGAGTGACCTCGGCCGGGAAGGCATCGACAACTCAGGCAGCTTCAGGTTCGCGGATCACATCTACCGCAATCAGCCAAGCGGTCGCTACGGGATCGGCCGCCTGGTCGATGCTGTTCTCCTGCGACTGCGTGGCGCCAGGTCGATGCGCAGTCGGTTCGTCCACTCCCAGAGCCAAATCATCCGTGCCGCGACGGAGCGGCCGGATTTCAGCGCGCCATTTCGCGTACTCTCAGTCCCCTGCGGCATCGCGCGCGAACTCGCGCAGTCGTTGTCACTCCTTCGCGAGAAAGAGCCTCACGTACATGCGCAGGCACAGTTTTTTGGGATCGATCTCGATCCCGATCCGCTCGAGCGCACACGGCGACTCATCGGCAATGAACCTGGCATCCGTTTGGTGAGGGGTGACGCGCTGGACGCGCGCGTCTACCCGCACGACCTGGATGTGATCGTCTCGACTGGTTTTGGAGAGTTTCTCGCGGACGATGCGTTGCAGGGATTCTATGCCATATGCCACGCGACGCTGCGCAGCGGCGGGATTCTCGTGACCTCGTGCATGCAACGCGATCGTCTGGCTGACTACCTGATGCGCGAGTTAGCCGAACTGCGCGCGCATTATCGACACAGTGAGCAGCTGCGCCGATTGCTCGTTAGGGCTGGTTTCCACGACGTCGCGGCGCAGCAGGATCCGACCGGGCTGCAGTCCCTGGTCGTGGCGCGCAAGCTCGCATCGGTCCGCGCGTGATCTACGAATCGCACCTGCACGCGGCTGAAGCGAGCGCTTGGCCTCTCGACACCAGTATCGCCTGGGACGCCATCGATCGAGAGCTGGCCGCCTCGGAAGGCGATATCCACGCCGCGCTGCACGATGCCGCGCTCATCGAAGGGTATCTGCCGATCTACGGCGCGCGCCTCATGCAGGTCGTGTGGGATGATGTCGACGCGACGGCTGTGCTCAGCATCGAGATGTACGAGGGACTGCGGCATTACACCGCGTTAAAGCGATACCTCGAACTGGTGGGATACCAGAACGCCGACGTGTCGCGCGACACGCTCGTCGCGGCGCGAACGCGTTCCATGCAAATGGAACCTAACGAGCACAACGTGACAGCTAGTCTCACTCACTTCATGTGTTCGGAGCTGTTGGCAGCATACTTTTTTCTGCGCCTGTCGCGCCGGACGCGCGAGCCGGTATTGCGCGAGTTGCTCGGTGCGATGGCGCGTGACGAGTTCCGCCACAGCGCCGCCGCGCGCGACGTGCTGAAGGGGCGCGTGGACCGCGGCGAGGCCGCGCCGAGTGACGTGCTCAGCGCTGCCGAACACTTCCGGCACTACGGCAGCGACGTTGTAGATGTACCCCTCGCTGAAGCCAATGATTTCGAAGCAATCTTGGCAATGAACCGGAAGATCGAGAGCCTCTGTGGTGTGATGCGCTAACGCGCGATGCTAGCTGGGGCCGAACGCTCCGCTTCAACCTGTGGCGATCGCGCATGCGGGTTATCGCATGCTCAGCGGACGCACTCCTAACGAGCACGTTGTCGTGAAGCCTCAGTGGCAGCCGCAGTGAGGGTTTCGATCGATTGGCCCAATGAATGCAATGGAGCGAGCCGACGACCTATCCGAGCCGTGGCGAATGACACCGCTTGGAGCGATCGGAATCGGGAGCAAGGTGCAGACGGGTGGAGATCGCGATTGTGCCATACAGTGCGGCGACAGTTCTCGAAAGGCGCGATGGGCTGCCAGCCACCTGCTCCGGCGGATACGCCGACTTCTCGCAACTCCCGCGCGACACCACATCCGTACGTCAGCATGGATCGAGCTTCGCTGAGCGGAGCTCGAAAGGAGCCTAACGATGCCCAAAATAAACCGACCAACAACGCCGACAGGGCAGCTGCGCGTCGACGTGCGCGACCTGGCGGATCAGCCGCTAGCCGATGCGGTCGTGACGTTGAAGCCTTCCGCGCATGGCGGTCGGCGCCCCGCGCGTGCGAAGGACCTAACGAGAGAGATCAGGCTCAAGTTCGACAAGGCAGGGCGCGTGTTTGCTGCAACCAATCTTGTCCCCGGGCTATATCAACTCTCGGTGAGTCGCGGTGGACTGGAGGCGCAGGAGCGCGAAATCACCGTGCAGCCGGGCGGCAGTGACGAGCTATTCATCCTTGGGAAAAAGGGATTGCCGAGCTATTTCCGCGGACGCGTCCGTGTGCCGTTTGAGGTTGACCCCGACCTCATAGGCGTCGTGTTTCGTCGCGGTATCGCGGATGCCGAGCGCACACGCTTCCTGACACAGTTTGCGAGGACCCATCGCCTCGAACGAGAAGAGACACCGGAGCTTGCAGTGCGCTCCGGCATGCAGTTGTTCCGCCTAACGCAAGCTTCGGCAAAGGCCCGGCGGGACGCGCTCGCCAAGCTGCGCGAGAATCCGTCCGTCGAGCATGCGGGAATAGTCATCAGCCGGCGAACCGATGGCTTCACGCAGCTTACGGACGAAGCAGTGGTGCGCTTCAAAGGGCACGTTACCGAACCGCAAGCACACCGGATCGCTCGCGAGTTCGGGTTCGTCGTTATGCGTGTCATCCCGTACAGCCCTAACACGTTTCACCTGCGCTGGAATCAAGCGGGCTCGGTGGAGCTGTTGGCCGCTCTCGACAAGCTCGCGCAACTCGCGGACGTCGAGTGGGCCGAGCCTAACGTTTACCAAAGCCCGGAGCTGGACGCGATCACGCCGCCCGATGTCTTATGGCAGGGATGCTGGGATCGGCAGTTGATCGGCTGCCCCGACGCGTGGCAGCATCTTCAGGACGCCGGGATCAATGAGTACGGCGACCCCGGCGTAATCATCGCTGTCGTCGATTCTGGGACGCAATCTTCTGGTGGCGCCCCCACGAATCCGGACTTTCAGGGCACAGTGAGCAATGGCGCGACCAAGCTCTATCAGGCGTTCGACTTCGCGAATATGGTCGCGAATAATGACAATCCGTGGAGCAACCACGGCTCCGGCGTTGCCGGAATCGTTTCCGCGCGAGCGGCGAATCCAGCCCCCGTTGCTGGACAATCGTCAGGCGTCGCCGGCTCGGCGCCTAACTGTCGCTTGATCACGATCGCGCACGGCGGTACCGAAACGACGACCGCCGATATCTACATCTGGGCTGCGGGGTTCAATGCCAACAGTCCGTTGGTCGGATTCCCGGCGCAAATCAGTCCGGGCGCGGATGTCTTCACGTGCAGTCTTGGTCTCGGAGCTGGCGCACCCTTGTCAGGCACGGCGCAAGCTATGCTCGACTACGTGACGTCGTTCGGCCGCGGCGGCAAAGGCTGCATGTGTTTCTTCTCCACTGGCAACGCGAACTCGGACAATACCACCAACCGACCGTACTCGGCGTATCAGAAGTGCTTCGGCATTGCTGCCACGTCTTACGCAGATGATGGCGTCACCGAGATTCGCGGGCCGTACTCAGGGCACGGCAAGATCGCTTTGTGCGCGCCGAGTCAAGATCAGGTCCCTGCGTTCCACAACCCACCGACTGGATTCGCGACGTGGGCAGCGGCTCATCAAGGCATGGGGAACCTGATCAGCCATCGCGCGATCGAGACGACGCTCACCGCGGCCACCGCAGTAGGCGCTAATAGCCTAACGCTGGCAAGCGTGGCCGGCCTCGCGCTGAACCAGGTCATCCACGTGGGCACGATCGGCGTCGTCGGCAGCGAACCGGCTCGCATCACCGCAGTCAACGCGATGACGAGCACGATCACTGTCAACGGCTGGAATGGCGGCTGGGTTGGAGGCCTCGTCAATGCGCACGCGGTGGGCGACCCTGTAGCGCAAGGACCGGCAGATCATCGCAACAACTTCGGCGGAACGTCCTCGGCGACACCGCTCACTGCTGGAGTAGCGGCGCTGGTCTTGTCGGCTGAACCGGATCTCACGTGGGTCGAAGCGCGCGAGATCCTGCGTGACACGGCAGTGAAGTTCGACCTAACGAATACGGATCCCGTGGGTCAGTGGCTCGACATCAACGGCAACCCGTCGAACACGAGTGGCTTGCCGCCTGTCCGCAGCGCATGGTACGGATATGGCCGAGTCGACGCCGATTCAGCCGTTCAAGCCGCGGTGTCATATGCGTTCACGCGCGATGTGGTGGTGCGCGACAACTTGGCGGACACGGGCGCGGTGCCCTCAACGGGGGCATTCTGGAGTAGCCCCGACATTTGGGTGCGGAACCTCTCGCCCGCTGCTGAGGGTGCAGCAGCGCTGCCGGCGAACTACGCGACAGCCGGCCCTCACCAGAATGCGATCGCTGGCCAGCCTAACTGGGTGTACGCGCGTGTGCGTAATAACGGGACGGATCCTTCGCTCGACTGCTTCGTTCGAATCTCGCTCACGCATTGGCCAGGAACGGAATTCACCTACCCCTCGTCATTCAGTCCTACAACGCGGCCTGGGGATCCGATACCGTCACCCCTAACGACGGGTACTTACCTGATCGGCGAAGTCAAAATATCGGGGCTTGCCGCCGGAACGGACCAGATTGTCAACGTGCAATGGCCCACGGCGCTAATTCCGCCGGAGTTCGTGATGATGGGTATGGTGAATGTGAAGTGGCATCCGTGTCTACTTGTCGAGTGCTCACCGCTCGACGGGCCGACAACGGGCAACCACGTGTGGGACAGCAATAGTCTGGCGCAGAAAAACATCGCGATCGTCTACACAGACGCATTGGCTGACTTTGCATCGGCGATAATAGTCGGCAACGAGGAAAACCTGTCGGAGTGCATCTTCCTCGAGATCGACCGCGGGTACTTGCCGCGCCAAGTGACACTCTACGTTGATCTGGTCAGTCCACAGCTGCGGCGCCGACTGCGGGCGTGGCTCGCGTCGGAGAAAGCACGTGGAACCCTCGCGCCATCGTATACGGCGGTTCACGCCCTCAGTTACGGGAGCGTTGCCACCGTAGTCGCGCGCAAGCCGTTCACGTTAGGCCACTTCAACGGACGTGAAGTCGTGTTTCTGTCGCGCCGGACGGCCAGAGTGCCCATATGCGCGGGCGCGGGTGCGCTGAGCCCAATCATCGTTGGTGGAATCGTCGGCAAGGGCGCGAGGCCAGGTGATTACAGCGTTACAGTGCTGCAGCGAAACCTCGATGGAGCCGTGAGTGGCTCGGCCGAGGTGGTAGTGACAATTCGCAAATGAGCAACGGGAGGGGTACATGTCTCACCTTCGCCGAACAGCCATAACATCGCTGCTGGCGTGCGTTGCCGGCTGCCGTCCGGCGTCTGACGACGTTCTGGCTTCCTTCGCCGGTCGTCGTCCGGAACTTGTCCGGCCGTCAATCGCGCCACCGCGCGTGCAAGGCGCGTACGCGGTCGATGCAGGAGGACGCGCGATTCGAACGTTGCAGTCTGGCTCCACTCTGCACATCGGTGCGCGCGCGCTGCAGCCGCTCGCGCTATATGAGTTTCGCGCGGCGCTGGAGGACGGCCGCCTGGTCAGCTTCGCGCGCACAACCAGCGACAGCGCAGGAAACATTGACCCGTTTGTTCTTTGGTATGAGTCGGGCGTCGTGGGATGCTCGACTAGAGAAGTGGACGCACCTGATCCAGAGCGTTTCCGCTTCCGCACGTTCGATGAAGCGGAAGCTGCGCTCGCCGGACAGACTCTCGTCGTTTCGACATACCGTATTTCAGGCGACGATCCTCGGCCGGTAGTTGCGGTGGAGCCAACGGCCGCCGCAGAGCGGTCATTCAGGCTGCCGGTGATCGCTCGGCGTAGTCCGACAGTGTTCCCGTCTGATTCAACGGGTTGCCTGTACAACGCGAACGAAACGAATCGCGCAGACATGTTCGTCAGCGGCCGCAACTTCACGCCGCGAGAGCAGCTCGAGATCTCAGTAGTTCGTAATCAGCGCGCCTGGTACGTGGGCGACCTCCTGTCCGATGTGACCGGAGCCAGCATGATCGACGCGCCGGACTCCGTGCGCGTCGACGCAAACGGTCGTTTTACCGTGCGAGTGTGGAATCGACTGAACCAAGTCAGCGGAGCATTTGACATTGTCGCGCGGCGAGCAGATAGGCCTAACGAGCGCATTCGGCGTTTGACCGCGAATGACATCGTTTCATTCGGCACCGAAACGGCGTACCTACTGTCGCTGAACTATCCGATTGGCGGCCCGCATATGGATCTCGCCGGACGTCCACTTGGCATGACTCCGTACTTCGAGTTCGCGGATGCTTTCGCCGAGACGAGCGACCCCGTGTGGGGCGCGGTGGACCCGACATATGTCCCCGCAGGGCATCCGGGCGGGACCTATGCGGCATATTACGTTGTCAATCACAAATCCGACGCGCAGTGGCTGGCAGATAACTCGCTGACCGATGTCTCAGGCGGCATAGAGATCCATCCAGTCAAAGCCGGCTGCGTGAACGGAACGGATGTGATCATCTGGAACGCTCCGCTGAACCTCGGCCAGTACGACGTGGTCGTGGAGTTCGGAAGCACGGCTGCGACAAGCGTGGCGACCTTCAGCGGAGATGGCCTCTACAATCCCGCCGTCGACTTCCTGGATGGGGCGGTGCAGGTAGGGTTTGAAGTTGCGCGCGATCCGTGGGAACTCGGCCCGCTTCCTATCGGCACCGACAGTTACAGCCAGGACGATTTCTTTCCCACGTTAGGCGCCGCGTCCAATGTCGATCTGCGCGCGGTGGTGCGCTATCCTGCAACCTCGGCGGGCGCCGGAACGCCTGTGGCTGCGGGGACACATCCGGTCTTTTTCATCGAGCACGGCAACCATCGGATCTGTACTGACCCGAACCTCACCCATGCGACGTGTCCCGCTGCGCAGCGCGTGAAGAACCACGAAGGTTACATGCGCCTTCTGGACATTCTCGCGAGCCATGGAGTGATCGCGGTCTCCATCGATGCGTACGATCTGACTGGCTTTGTCCCTCAGTGGATACCGGAGCGGGGAACGCTGATCCTGAAGCATATCGAGCTGTGGTCGCACATGAACAATACGGCGGTCTTCACGTCGTACCCGGACTTCTTCGCCGGTCGCTTCGCCGGGAAAGTGGACTTGTCGAAAATCTCCGTGTCCGGCCATTCGCGCGGCGGCGAGGCGTCCGTTTCGGCGTACATGCTCAACGCGGCAAGCGCGACACCCTTCGCGATCGGCTCCGTTTCATCGATCGCCCCGGTTGATGGTCAGGCGTATGTGCTGCCGACGGTACCGTACTTCGTCATCCTGCCGGCCGCCGATTGCGATGTCGATCAGCTGCGCGGACAGCGCATCTATGATCGCGCCGGGAGCAGTATCGCCGATGCGACGACAAAAAGCGCCATCTACGTCTACGGCGCGAATCACAATTTCTTCAACACCGTTTGGGCAGCGGACGGAGACGATTGTGGAAGTCTCATGCGGCAAGATTACATCGTCGCCGCCAATCAGCAGCGCATTGGAGAAGCCTATCTGGCGGCATTCCATCGCGCGGCATTATTAGGCGAGAGCCTCTACGACAACATGTTCCGCAATGGGCTCGTCTTCCCCTCGACAGCGGGCTACAAGATCTACGGCGTTAGGCACGAGACCAACCACTCCAAGCTGTTGAGCGGTGGTGTGCCGGCCGGCCTCGCGGCGGCGGGCGGCGCAACACTAGCCACGGCAACGAATCCGACACCGCACCAAACGGTCGCGACACCAGCGGCGTGGCCGATGTCTGCAGCAACGGTGACGTACACGATCCCTGGAGGGCCGGCCAATGCGTCAGGCTTCGAAGTTATCTCCTTCCGTGTCGCGCAAGCGCTCGCGCCAGCCAATCCCGCCAACACCAATCAGAACTTCCAAGTCGAGCTAATCGGCGGAGGCATAACGCGAGCGGTTTACGTCGGGCAGTTCGACATTGTCGCACCGCGCTATCCACATCCCGAGGGGTATACACACACAGTGATGACCACCGTGCGCGTGCCACTGCACTCGTTCATCATGAACAACTCCGGACTAACGCTGAACAGTATCGACACTGTTCGGTTCCGATTCATTTCCCCTGCCACTGGTGACGTATATGTCGATGACGTGGAATTCTCGCGCTGAGCGAACGCGCCTGCTCGTGGCAGGAGTCGCAGTGCTCATCGCCGCCTGTTCGCCAGGTTCCCAAGTCGAGCGCGCGCCGGACTCGCCTCGGCCACCGCGTGATCTAACAGCGCTGTCGCAACCGTCGGCGCAAGCACCGGACACTTCCGTGCAAGACCGACCTGTCGAGATCAGCTCCGTGCGTCTGCGGCGTGTCCGTGACGACACCTTGCTCACTCGACTCATGGGCGCGCCTCGCGCAAGTGCCGCGCGGGAGCCCATCGCGATCGACGTTGTAACCGCCGAGCCACTCGGAAATACGGAGCGCACGGCTTCACTCGAGATCTATATCGACGAGCAGCTGATCGGTGACACCTGGCCGATACGACCGAATCGACTGATCGCGTTTGTACCAGATCGCCAACGGTTACGCGTCGGTGCTTCCATAAGTGTTGCATGGCTGGGGAGCGAACCGCGCACGCGATCCCGGCGGCCAATCGTGCTCACCGATAGCCATTTGAGTGACATCCGCTAGAACCAGGCGCCGTTCAGCGGTGGGGCCGACGCGCGGGTCCCCCGGCTGCGCCGCAAGGACCACACGAAATCGCCACGTTCCGGTTATGGCGCACGACGCGGGGCACCTGTGGGTTCACTCTCAACTGCCGGACGAGCGCGCTACGCACCCGCCGCGCGAGGCACTAGTACAGCAGTCGCGAAGTTGACGCCGAAGCGGCGGCACCAGATGGACACGGCGCCATAACGCGACAGGTCCACGCCATCGGGAATCGCATAATTCTGCTCGCCGATGTTCCCCTTGAGCGCGCCGAGCGACACGAAACCAGCCGCGTCCAGATCGGCGCCGTTGGCCGCGCTCGGCGAGCCTAACAAGTAAACTTGCAAGTCCGGGCCATCGGACGTGGCAAAGTCAATGAGACGCAACACGCGCGCCCCGCCGCCGAGGTCGAGTACGTGCGCGGAGCCACGGCTCTCGTGAGCTCGCGACTCAAACTCGCCGGTCGCAATGACCGGCGCTACTTGCGACGGCGTCGTCTCTGACACGCGGCGGTCGAGCACCGCGCGTTCGGGACGGAAGAAATACCAGCTCGCGGCGGCTAAGACAGCGACGGCGAGAACGACGATTCGGCGCTTCGGAGACATGGATTCCACCTGAGATTTGCGAGAGGAATCCAGGCTGGCGCATGCCAGTTCCCGATTCAGCGGTTCGCGACGCTTAATCAGTGCGGTCGTACTCGTGGAGCACCCCTTCCATGGTCTCGCCATACGAGAGTCCCAGTCGCTGCGCGAGCGTGGCATCGGCAGCAGAACGGCCGGTCAGGATCGAGCGTTCGAGTGCCACGTGGCGGAGGAGCGAGAATTCAAGGATCAATCCAGGGAGCGGCTTACGACACCAGCATATGGGCGGACCTGCATCGTGCGGGCAAAAGGCGAGCTCAATCTCTACACCTAACAACTCGCGCGTGCGAGCGAAACATGCGTCTACAGAGTCACGCGTAGTCTCGCCGCGTGTGACCTGCGGTCGCCACGCCTGAGCAAAGAGCAGCCAGCCTTCGGCGTGCAACCGCTGCAACGCTTCGTGAGCTCCATCAGCAAGCGCAATGTCCTCAGGCCGCAGGGCAGGGCCCTCGTCGCCTGCGTTCCTAACGAGCACATCGTCGTACTCCATGCACACTGCTCGCGCCGCGCCTCTCGGATCCGAGCGACGCGAGAACACGCGCTGTTCTACCGACTCGAATCCCTCGTCGGCGTCTGGCAACTCGACCGACCGCTCGTAGCGGAACTGCGCATCGGGACCGAAATAGCGCGGATCCTCCTTCCCACGCTCGCGCAACTCCTCCGGCATCGGCAAGCGGCCGTGAATCTCGATCAGCCGAGTGATCGCGTTGATCTGCGCGTCGGCGATGCTCGTCGTTAGGTGAACGCAGCGCACCGGTACGCCACACTTCCACGCGCACTCGATCACCTCATTGCGCGACTTGCGCGATGGATACGTATTGTCCAGCACCCATCGCTGACGTCCGCTCGACAGTCCCGCAGCTAGAGCTTCCACGAGCCCGGACAGCGAACCGCCGCGCTCATCCCGATTCAGACGCTCATAGCCCTGCGCTATGAATTCCCGAGCGATGCCACTCTTTCCAGCTGCCGGCATCCCCATCACGAGCACCACCTCGCCTTTAGCCCAAACTTTCGGTCGACGCTCAGCACGCGGCACACGCAGCAAGCGGCCGGAATACGCAGCATCCAACACACGCCGGTCATCCTCGCTGAGCCTAACGCTCATGGCACGCCCAACCGACATCGCAGTCTCAACTCGCGTCGGCCCTGGTATCGGCACAACACCGAGGTCAACCAACCAGGCGAGTGCGATCTCACAAGGCGTGACCGCATGACGCGTGGCGACGTCAAGTAAAACTGGATCGCGCGACAGACGCGCCACCTTGTCGACGCCACCTAACGGCCGATACGCGATTAGCCGGATCCCCTCATCGCGACAGTACTGGGCGACACCGTTGCGCAGATTGTCCTCGTCGAACGGCGATACACTCACCTGCACGGCCGAGATCTCGACGATGGCCCGGGCAGCCTTGATCTGTCCCACGGTCACATTGCACAACCCAACTCGTCGCACAAGACCATCTGCGTGTAGACCGGCCAATGCGCGTACGCTTGTCTCGAACGGCGTCTTGGGATCGACAACGTGCAGCTGATGCAAGTCGATCGCATCCACACCCAACGCGTTCAGACTCGCCTCGCACGCGGTCCGCAGATGTTTCGCCTTGCCGTCGGCGACCCACGCACCTTTCGGCCGTTTCATGCCGCCCTTGGTCGCCACCTCCACCAACGACCGATCGCCGGACCAGCTGGCCAGCGCGCGAGCGATTAGTCGCTCATTGTGACCAATCTCGCTGTCGTTGTGGCAATACGCATCAGACGTGTCGAGAAGCCTAACGCCCGCATGCAGCGCGGCGTGGATAACGGCAATCGAGCGGGCATCGTCTCGATCGGACGCAGTCGACAGCCGCATGCAGCCAAGTCCAATCGTCGGTCGCGCCAATGTCATGTCTGAAAGCAGATGCCGCTCGCACTCCTCTTCAAGCACTCCTGGGCCACTTCGCCTCCCACGTCTAGCCGATCGGCGGTCCGGTGCCGAGCATAGTCTCATGAAGGTTCTTGTCGCGGGCGCTACTGGAGTTCTCGGCAAGGAAATCGTCCGGCGTCTTTGCGACAACGGCCACGACGTGACCGCACTCGTGCGGTCAACTTCGGCGCCAGAAAAAGTCGCGTACCTGCGGCAGCTTGGCGTATCCCTCGAGCAGGGCGATCTCAAGGATCCTGCGTCACTGGTATCCGCTTGCCGCGGGGTGGACGCAGTTATCTCAACTGTTTCGATGGTCCTAACGGCGCAACCGGGCGACTCTTTCGCTGCGACGGACAGCGCGGGAACACGAAACCTCATCGACGCCGCCGCCGCCGCGCATGCGCGCCACTTTGTCTTCGTCTCCTTTGATTCGAGCGTCGTCCCAGACTGCCCCCTGGTCATCGCCAAACGGGAGGCCGAGGATCACTTAACGCGCAGCGGACTCACGTACTCGATTTTGCAGCCATCGCTGTTCATGGAAAGTTGGCTGGGCCCGATGCTCTTTGCGGACCCTAACGCGGGCACGGCAAAGATCTACGGGAACGGCCACGTCAAGATGCGATACGTCGCAGTGGCCAATGTGGCTGAGCTCGCGGTGCAGTGCCTAACGGTACCGTCGGCGCGTCATGCGATCATTCCGTTCGGCGGCCCTGAGGAGCTTAGCCAGCGTGATGCACTCCGCCTCTTCGAGGAGGCCTACGAAAAGTCGTTCACGGTGACAGAACTGCCCGAACAGGCGCTCGAAGCGGCGTGGCGCTCAGCGGATGATCCGATGCAGAAATCCTTCTCCGCGCTAATGCTCAGCGTGGCGCGCGGGCTGGACGCGGGGATGCAGCCGCCATTCGAAAGCTTCCCCATGCAGATGGTGAGCGTGGCCGACTTCGTACGCGCGAACGCTGCGGCGCACAGGAATGGGGACTAAGAAGGCCCGCTTAACACCCAAATCGCGTCAATGTTGTACGCCAACAGGCGTGTTGTGCGTCTGTCGGCGCGTATTGATGCCAATCCTCATGAGCAGATCGCGGAACCGCCGATGATTCCGAAGCGGGTCGAGACCGAACAGGACGCCGGAGAACACCATGAACGGATTCCGCTGGCGATACGCCGCATACACCTTGTCGATTGCCATCTCCGGCTCGCCTAACGCGGCAAGGATCTCGGTGGTAAAATAAGCGGCAGGCCCGGCCTCCTCGCCGCGACGGTTCAGCTCAGCAAGAGTCTCGTTCGCTCGTTTGATCTGACCGGCGCGCGCACAGGCGCGGCCCAGCTGGGAGAGGAAGAGTGAGCTTCCTTTGGTGAGCGTAAGTCCAGTCTCGAACGCCGCGATCGCTGCATCCACATCGCCAAGTGCCTCGAGAGCCATGCCATGAACCCAGTGAGCCTGGGCAAACATCGGTTGTGTCTTAAGTACCGTAGCGACTTCTTGTATCGCGCGCTCGAATTGCCGTCCGTACACGCACGACAGCGCATAGAACGTGCTGATTCCATGAGCGTCCGGCATGATGTCGCGTGTTCGATCGAGCACTTCGAGCGCCTCTTCCGTGCGTCCGGAGGCCGTTAGGAAATACATCGCGTACGACTGGCGAGAGATAGGGGAGATAGGGTCGAGCTCGAGCGCCCGCTGATACATTCGCTCGGCCGCCGTCCAATCGTAGTCGTTGCAGAGTGTCACCTGAGCGAGCAGTGCGTGTGCTTCGCCGAGTGTCGGATCGAGCCTAACGGCTCTTGCGGCGTGAGTTCGGATCCTCGGCCACGTGTCGCAACCGACATAGCCGATGTAAACGGTCGCTTGCGCCAGCGCGAAGGCGACTCCAGCATGTGCTTCGGCATAGTCGGGTGCCAAGCGCAGCGCGTGGGTGAACCCTTCGATCGCGCGCCCGATCGTCGCAGGCGAGCGCTGTGCTGAGTAGTCTCGCGCTTCGAGGTACAACCGGCGCGCCTCGGCTGGGACCGGGCGGGGGCGTATCGGAGCGTAAACCGGCTGTCTGTCATCCGACCGAACTCCAGCGGATGCATAGGATCGCCCGGTGTCAGCGGTCCGTTTCGTTGCGCTGCGACTGGACGCGTCGCGAAACACACTCTCGCCGTTAGGCGGAAGCGATATGCCGAGCTGCGATCGAAAGCGCTTGGCCGCGGCAGTGTAGATGCGTGCCGCGCCGGCGCGATCGCCTGACAGTTGAAGTAGATCGACCACTTCGTGTAACACGTCCTCGTCGTAAGGCGCGCGCTTGTGGGCGAAGCGAGCCCACTCGCTCGCCTGCTCACCATTGCCGTCCATCTCGCTCCGCTTTGCCAGCACGAGCGCAGCGCGGACGACGCGGCGGTTGAGACGCTCACGCTCTATGTGGATCCAGAAGTCAAACTCGGGGGAATCCGCGAGATGGCAACCGACTAGTAGGTCGCCGCGATACAGGGCGAGCGCCTCGGCCTCTCGGCCGTGGTCGAGGTGATGTTCGAGCGTTTCGGAGTCGAGTCGGAGTCGCTGCGAGCAGAGCGCGACCTCTTCGCTGCCGTGCGCGAGGACCGTCCCTTGTGGCAAGTGCTGCCGTAATACGTGAAGGCTCTGACGCAGAGAATTGCGCGCGCGACCTGCATCGGTCTCAGGCCAGAGGAGCGCCACGAGCTCGTCGCGGCGATGAAAGCCTCGCGGAAGCGATGCCGCGAGATAGATCAGCAACGCGAGACGCTTTGGCTGGTCGATGATCGCCGCAGCTTCTTCTGCGCCGGCCCCGATGAACTCCGGAGCTCCTAAGACGCGAAGGGACAGACCGCCGTGCACAGTGATTGGCAGTGCCGTGTCCACACACCCTCCTCCGGCGCCCCAAAACGGCTGACGCAGCTAACGGTGAACTAACGCCGCGTTCGCATCATGGCGCAAGCGATTCAGGGCGAAAAGGACGCTGTCTCCGTCAACCAAATCCAAATGCCGCGCTGCTCCCAGATGTCTGATGCCCAACTCGAAGCGCCGCCGACGGTACTCGGCGCTGTCCTACGCCTTGTGGTAGCAATCCCGCTCGTCGCGGGCACGTTAACCGGATGTGATAAACCGACCGCCCCGGCAGACGTCAACACGCCAGTAACTGCGACCGTCGGCGCTTACAATGCGTCCAGTTGCGTCCCTGTCCCGTTAGGGATCGTGACCTGGCTGCCAGCCAATGACGACCCACACGACATCATCGGGATCAACAACGGCACGCTGACGCACGGTGCGAGCTACGCCGCTGGTGTTGTAGCGGTCGCGGTAGGAACGGCCCTTCGCCGCTGAAGGCTCGGGCCGCCCCCCGCACGGATCCCAGCGAGCGCTGTTAACGCACTGGGCTCTTGCTTCGGGTTCGACCGTCAAATCGCACATTCGGAA
>JBQTIF010000145.1:0-6759 GCA_052388395.1 Gemmatimonadaceae bacterium
GCATGTCCGGCGACGAGGCGCGCGCGGAAGCGTTGCGCCGCCTCGGCAGTACTCTCGCGGAGGCCGAGCGTCGCCTCGGCGACTCGGCTGAACGCAAAGAACGGAGACTCGACATGCACGACCGACTCCACGATTTGATTGGCGATACTCGTTATGCGCTGCGCGGTTTAGCCCGCCGCCCCGGCTTCACACTCGTCGCCGTGTTAACACTCGCAATTGGCATCGGTGCGAATACGGCGATTTACTCCGCTGTAGACGCGCTTCTTCTGCGCTCGCTTCCGTTCCGCGATCCGGGCCGTTTGATGGACATCGCGCAGACTACCGATAAATCGTTCGACGCATTGTGGTCGCACCCGCGTTATCGCTTTTTCCGCGATGCGCAGCGCAGTTATTCGTCGCTCGCGTTGCACAAGAGCGTCCAGACTACGCTCACCGGCAACGAACCCGAACGGCTCTGGATCGAGGAGATAACCACCGAATACTTGCCGGCGCTCGGCATACGCATGTCGTTAGGCAGCGCCCTTCCGGCGGAGCTGGATCGAGCGCCAGGCGCCCGTCGCGTCGCCATGATCAGTGACGCGCTCTGGCAGCGGCGTTTCAACGCCGATCCCGGCGTCGTCGGGCAGACATTATCGCTCAACAATCAGCCTTGGGAAATCGCGGGCGTGTTGCCTCCTGGCTTCCGCGGCCTCTCCGGTCGTGCGGAGGCGCTCGTGAACGTCACGGCTCGTGAAGCCGACGCGCTGAATGAACCGTGGTCGCTCGAGTTCTCGATGATTGGTCGCCTCAAAGAGGGCGTCACAGCGGAGCAAGCCGCCGCTGAAGCACGCGCCCTCGGTCCCCGTATTTACGACGCATTTCCAATGCGCGATGGAACGCTGACGACGAGCAAAGAGCCACAGCGCTGGAGCGCCTTTGCGCGGCCGCTCGACACGATCCGCGTTGCATCCGGTTTACGACGATCTCTGTTGGTCCTGTTCGGTGCTGTCGGCCTCGTACTCCTCATCGCATGCGTCAACCTCGCCAACCTTCTGATTGCGCGCGCACTGGCCCGGAAGCAGGAGATAGCCGTGCGCCTCGCCGTTGGTGCCGGGCGCAGCAGACTCGTTAGGCTGCTCATAACAGAAAGCGCCGTCTTGGCGACGCTCGGCGGCGTGGCGAGCCTTGCGGTCGCGTGCTTCGGCGCGCGCGTCCTTAGTGCATTGAATCCGCAAGATACGCTGCGCGTTCAGGGATTGGACGGCGGTATCGGCGCGGTCGGCTTCGAAACGATTCAGCTAGACGGACGTGCCGTGCTGTTCACATTCGTCGTCACGGTTATCGTCGGATTGCTGTTCGGTCTCGTTCCTGCGCTGCGCGCGACGCGCGCGAACCTTACCCAGGATCTCAAGGACGGTAGCGCGGCTGCCGGAGCCACACGCGGCATGGGTATCAGCCGCCGTTCGCTCGTCGTTGCCGAAGTCGCCCTCGCGCTGGTATTGCTCGCCGGATCCGGTTTGATGATCAGAAGCCTCGCGAACCTACTGAACGTGGATCCAGGTTTCGACAAGTCCAACGTTCTCACGCTCCGCCTAACGGTTCCGGCTGGTGACGTGGCACCAGACTCCATGCCCGGCTTCTACGACGCGTTGCAGGCGACGATCGGCGCAGTACCCGGCGTGCAGCAGGTGGCACTCGCCGACTGTCCGCCGCTTAACAATGGTTGCAACGGCACGATCATGACGTTCGCCGATCGCCCGCAAAGCTCGTCAGGCAATGCGATGGTCGGCGTGCATTGGGTAAGCCCAAGCTGGTTCAGCACCATGCGAGTGCCGCTCAAGCGCGGGCGTCTGTTTACCGAGACCGATCGGTTAGGCACGCCGAAGGTTGTCCTGATCAACGAAGAGGTGGCGCGAAAGTACTTCCCCGGTGAGGATCCAATAGGAAAGCGCGTGGCCGTGTATCAGGGCGGCTTCCACACCGGTGCCGAAGTCATCGGCATCGTCGGTGACGTTCGCTTCGGAACAATCGACTCCACAGCGAAACCCGACGCGTACATCTCGTATGGCCAGGCTCGCGTTCCGCGCATGATGATTTTCGTGCGCGCCGCTGGCGACGCATCTGCGCTAGCGCCCAGTGTACGCGCCGCGATCGGAGATGCAGCGCCGCGCATTCCGGTTTATGACGTACAGACGATGGACAGCCGCGTGGCGACAGCGAGCGCGCAGACGCGCTTCAGCGCGATCCTGCTCGTGCTGTTCGCGTCCATCGCGCTGTCGCTTGCCGTTATGGGGATCTACGGTGTGATGTCGTTCGCAGTCGCTCAGCGCACACGCGAGATCGGCATTCGCATGGCGTTAGGCGCCGGTCGCAAGCGCGTCCTGAGCCTCGTGGTGCGCGAGGGTGCGATTCTCGCGGGCGTGGGAGTCCTTATCGGAATCGTTGCTACGCTCGCGCTCACGCGCGTCATGCGCACGATGCTGTTCGAGGTCACGCCGTCCGATCCGTGGACCTACGCCGCAATGGTCGCTTTGCTAGCGGCAGCTGCGCTGCTTGCGAGCCTGTTGCCGGCGCGCCGAGCCGCCGGCGTCGATCCGGTCATCGCCCTGCGGAGAGGATAGTGGATAGTGGATAGTGGATAGTGGATGTTCGTTAGGTATCGTTCTCAACTATCAACTATCAACTATCAACTATCCACTATGGATTGCCTTCGCCAGTGTGACCGGTGTCGATTGCTCGAGGTCCTCGAGGAACATCTGCTCGGCCTGATGCGCGATGGCAGTGTCCTCGACGATGACGTCGATCTCGTAGTTGATCGCCACGCCTAACGGGTTGAAATCAGTCGAACCGATTCTGACCCAGCGCGAGTCGATGACGCTGGATTTGGCGTGCATCATCTCGCCGCCCCACTCCCAGAGCTTCACGCCATTGCGCAGCAAGCGAGCGTAAAAGCGCGTCGTTAGGCGCCGCAGCCACGGGTGATCGTAGCGACTCGGCACGAGGACACGCACATCGACACCGTCACGCGCCGCACCAGCCAGCGCTTCCATCTCGCTCCACGACGGCATGAAATACGCGCTCGCGATCCAGATCGTCTTTTCCGCGGCGAGCGCCTGCAGCTGCAACGCTCGCGATACGCGCAAGCGCAACGGTACGCCCTCGATAATCCCCACTAACGAGGGGGGATGCATGGACGAGTCGATGTGCGCGCCGCGCGCCGCACGCACCACGTGGCGGTGGTCGCGCCGCACCCTGCGAAACCGCATCCCCGCGCGACGCCACATGTCATCGAACGCATCGGCGAGATAGCGCGACGCTTCGCCTTCGATCCACACAGCGGTATCGCGCCATGGCGAACGCCGTTTCTTGAGCACGCCGCTCTGCCATTCCACGCCGATCCCAAAGCCTCCCGTGAGCGCGACACGATCGTCGACGACGAGCACCTTGCGGTGATCGCGCGGCACGAGTCCCAGCCAGCGACGGAAGCCCGGCGGATTGAAGAAGGCGACGTGAGCACCGGCCCTAACGAGTGGATCGAAGAAGCGTCGCGGTGCACCCATGCGGCCGACCCAATCGAGCAGCACCCGCGTGCGTACCCCGCGCTTTGCCGCTTCGGTCAACGCTTCCACAAAGCGCTTTCCAAGCTCGTCGCGGCGGAAGATGTACATCTCGAAATCGATGCTCTCTTGGGCCGATTCGATCGCGTCGATCATCTGATCGAACAATCGCGTCCCTTCTCGCAGGATGCGCACGGTGTTGCCTGATGACACGTCAGCGGCTGCAATACGCCAAAGCGCGCGCGCGAAGGAAGGCCCGCGAACCGTCAGAGGCGCTACTTCTGGCGCAGGCGCGATCTGCGAACGGGGGGGACGGCTTAGGGAGGTCAGAAGTCTGAGGTCACAGGTCAGAGCGGAGACTGCACTACTCGCAACATATTGGCCAGGACTTGCCCCCTTGTACCCGTCCGGCGATATCACCAGCCATGCTCAAAATCGATCTCACTGGGAAACGTGCGCTCGTGGCCGGCGTGGCCGACGATGCCGGCTACGGTTTCGCCATCGCCAAGGCCCTCGCCGAGGCTGGGGCGAGCGTCTGTGTGGGGACGTGGCCTCCGGCCCTCAACATCTTTCAGACCCTGCTCGAACGGGGAAAGCTGAACGAGTCACGCGTGTTGTCGGACGGCAGCCGGCTGGATTTCGAGCGCATCTACCCCCTGGACGCTGCGTTCGACACGCTGGCCGACGCGCCGGAAGATGTGCGTACGAACAAGCGCTACAAAGACGTGGGAGACTTTTCCGTCGCTGGGCTCGCTGATCGCCTAACGAGCGACTTCGGTGCTCCCGCGTTCGACATCCTCGTGCATTCCCTGGCGAACGCGCCGGACGTAAAGAAGCCATTGCTCGAAGTATCCCGCGCCGGTTACCTCAGCGCGGTTAGCGTCAGCGCATTCTCACTGATTGCGTTGCTGCAGCGGCTCGGGCCGCTCATGCGGCCGGGCGGCGCCGTCGTTTCGCTCACGTATATGGCGAGCGAGCGCGCAATTCCCGGTTACGGCGGCGGGATGTCGTCAGCCAAAGCAGCGCTCGAAAGTGACACACGTACACTGGCGTTCGAAGCTGGGCGCCGCTGGGGACTGCGCGTCAATACAATTTCCGCCGGGCCGCTCGCCAGTCGTGCCGCCAGCGCGATCGGCATCATCGAGCGGATGGTGGAATACTGCGCGGCGAACTCGCCATTGCCGGAAGCGCTCACGGCGACCGAAGTAGCCAACGCCGCGGCGTTTCTGTGCTCTCCGTTAGGCAGCGGTATCACGGCGACGACTGTCTACGTGGACAAAGGCTACCATGCGATGGGTATGGCTGTCGCAGACGCAGCGGCACACGCAGAGACGCCGAGTGGCGCGGCGGCGCGCTAACGCGGCGTCGGTGCCTGCTCCAGCGCACGGACTGCTTGCTGAATCTCCGGATCCCCAGCGGCCGCGACGCGATAGTAGCCCGCATCGCCCCATTTTGCTGCCGCCACTTCCAGCGCCAGCACGCGGCCCAACCGCGCAACAGCCGTCGGATCGTTAGGTACATCTACCCCTCGCGTTTGCGCGAAGGCGCGGAAATCGGCGATACCTCCTGCGTCAACAGTGCCCTGTCGTGCCAGCGAGTCCAAGACGACTCCCGAGCCAGCTCCCGACAAAAACCCGCCGACCCACTTGAGCGGCAACTCCTGTTCACGGATGCGCGCCAACCATGCCGCGTCTCCGTCCGCCGCGGCGAAGAAGACATCCGGGTAGATGCCACCCCCGCCGTACACCGTTCGGCCGGCGCTCGTTAGGCATGACGCGCGACCAACCGTGTCGCGGGCCTCGCCGGCGATGCGATAGTACTCACGCGTCGTGATACCGCGGTACTCGCGCTGCACGAGCCGCCCGCACGGGGTGCGGACGCGTCCAACGACGAGCACGATGACAGAGCCGTCGGTCAACGGAAAGCCGCGCATCATTAGTGACTTCCCGAACGTGGGACGCCCGACGACCAGCGCGCGATCGTGATCCTGCAGCGCCCCGGCGAGCAACTCCGACGCGCTTGCCGTCCCGTCGTTCACCATAACGACGATCGGGTAGCGATCCTCGCGTCGCCAGAACGACCGCTTCACGCGCACAGTATCGGGGATGGGTTTCGGCCTTGTCTCGGCGATGTACACCGTCGCGCCTGTTGGAAGAAACGCTCCGGCGACGGCCGCCGCCTCGTCGACCAGGCCGCCGCCGTTGTCGCGCAGATCGAGCACGAGGCGTTGCATGCCTGCGCCGCGCAACGCCCGCACTGAGGCGGCGACATCTTCAGCCACTCGCGCATTGTCGAAGGCGACGATCCGTACGTACCCAGTGGTCTCGTCGAGCATCTGATGCACAGGGACCGAGCTTTCTGCGCCGGCCCTTTGCCGCTTGACCACTCGCGTAATCTGAAGCTTGGAGCCATCGACGCGCTGTCGCGCAAACGTTAGGCGCACCGTCGATCCCTTTGCGCCGGCCAGTCCGATCTCCAACTCCTGAACGCTCATCGCAGAGACCGGCGCTCCGTCTACAGCGACCAGCTCGTCGCCACGGAGGATATCGGCGCGTGCGGCTTCTGTGCCTGACGCGATCCCGGCTACCACCGGCGCACCACCGACAAAACGAAACGCGATCGGGACAGGATAGAGCTTCCCGTCCTCGAACGCGCGCGCCTTATCCGCCGACAGACGTGCCACGGGGAGGACGTACGAGTGCGGATCGGCAGCGCGGATCATCCCCTCGACGGCTGCCATGATCAAGCGATGTGTGTCCTGCGAGTCAGGATGATTCGAGCGGATCTGGTTCAGGACCTGGCTGAACATCTGAAGATCCTCGTACAGTGTCGGCGCGCGGGTGGCCTTGGGGGGCGCGGCGCTCTGCTGTGCGCTCACACCATGCGCTACCCCTGCAAGCGCCAGCGCAGCGATGAACGTACGTGGCGTCACAGGCCGCCTGGTGGAGCGCCGCCTAACGCCTTCATCCGTTCCTTCGCTTCTTCGCGCAACTGATCCGTACGGGTCGTGGCGTCGAGGAACGCGCTGTACTGCGCGACCGCGCCGGCTTTGTCTCCCTGCTTGTCGAGGATGCGCGCCAAGCGCAATCGCGGCAGAGCATAATACGGCTCACTGTCGATCACTTTGTTGAGCGGCGCGATAGCCTGATCTGCGCGACCGACATGGATCAACAGCTCGGCGTAGCGCATGTACGGCATCACCTCGTTAGGCCCCAACTGCACC
>JBQTIF010000146.1:0-6303 GCA_052388395.1 Gemmatimonadaceae bacterium
ACTGATGACAACTATCCCAGCACGCCGAGCTAAACTCGGCCATCTGGCGGTGTACAACGACCGTTGTCACGCCTATTGGCGCGATGGACACGCGCGCACGGCGAGAACGCGGGGGAGACGCGATCGAGCAGCAAACCGGCAATCGACGAGGGGTGAGGGGAGTGTCGATTCCGACCATAGCTGAGCGGCCCTCTCGGGGACGGCAGCGACCGCCCAATATTTGGTGGGCATACCTAGGTGTCAATGACCGCGAGGTGATTCTGACCTAGAGTGTGTAATCCGCTGCTCTGTAATCCGCGTAACTGAAAAGGGCTTACTTCCTTAGCTCTTAGCCTTTAGCTCTTAACTCTGAGTAAGGGCGTTTTTCCAAAGCTCCCTAAGAGCTAAGACCTAATAGCCAAGAGCTAGCTACTAGAGAGATGCACCCCTCCCCCGCTGACGCGCGCATGTGTGCAGAACTCACCCGCAAGCACGCGCGCACGTTTGCTCTCGCCAGTACGTTTTTGCCCGCTCACAAACAGCGGGCAGCGTTCGCGCTGTACACCTTTTGCCGTCGCGCGGACGATATCGTCGATAGGATCGACGCTGATCGGACAGCTCACGTAGCGCGCGCGGAACTGATCGAATACCGCGCACGGCTTACGTCAGCGCTCGACGGTCACCCGGCTGATGCAGCGTTTCGCGAACTGGCCTGGGCAATCGCCGAGTTCACGATTCCGCGCGCTGTGCTCGAAGAGCTGCTGGCTGGCCTCGAGAGCGACCTAACGCCAACCGCGTACGCCTCGTGGGACGACGTGCGTCGTTATGCGGAAGGGGTTGCCAGCAGCGTGGGCGAGATGCTCGTGTACGTCTTGGGAACGCCGCAAACACGCGGCGTCGCACCGGCCATTCGCTTCGCGCGCACGTTAGGCTTGGCGATGCAGCTGACCAACATCCTGCGTGATGTCGGTGAAGACGCCAGGCGTGGCCGCTGCTACTTGCCGGATGAGGACCTGGCGCGGTTCGGAATCGCGAGGGACGACGTCCTTCATAGCCGAATCGATCCGCGCGGCGTGGAGTGGCAACGCTTCGTGCGCTTCCAGATCGCGCGGGCGCGCGAACTGTATCGCGAAGGGGCGCGTGGGATTGCCCTGCTCGCGGCTGATGCCCGTCGCTGCACATGGATCTGCGCTGCCGGCTATGGAGCGATTCTCGCGGCGATCGAGCGCAACGGCTACGACACGTTCGCCACTCGCGCGCGCGTTTCGCGCTGGGAGCAGACACGGATCGTGTTAGGTACGTGGGTGTCGCGGGACGCCGTCGTGACGCCCCCCGCAACATCCACCGCCTTCCGCTAATGCGCGGGGAGGAGTCTCGCGCACTGCGCGGGGCGTCGACAATTGCGCTAGCCGCGCACGCGGCGCTGATCGTGTTCTCGACTGTGGCGATGCTCACGATCCTTAACGGTCCCGCATCGCCAGCGCTGCAGCGCGAACCGGCGGCGACAGTCATGCGCGTCGCGTGGAAGTACTCAGGCCAAACGTATGTCCTGCTCGGCGCCATGGCCGCGTTGCTGCACGGCATGTGGGCCTTCGGCGTGCGACGAGCTGTCGCGCTCTGCGCCACCGCGACTGGTCTTGCGTTAGGCACGGAGTTGCTCGGAACGAGCACCGGCTTTCCGTTCGGTGACTACGCGTACACATCGTTGTTAGGCTATCGCATATTCGGGCTGGTTCCCTTCGCCATCCCGATCTCGTGGTTCTACATGCTGTATAGCGCGCTGGCGCTGACTGCGCGTGTCATCCCGCCGCGCAGCGGCGCGCCTGCCAAATGGCTCTGGGCGGTTGCGGCCGCGGCGATGCTCACGGCATGGGACGTCGCGATGGACCCGGCGATGGTGCGGACGGCGCACTGGGTCTGGGGCGAACGTGGCGTGTTCTATGGCATGCCGCTGAGTAATTGGATCGGCTGGTTTTTTACGGGACTCATCATCGCGCGCTGCATGCTGGCGATCGTCCCGCCGCTGCGCGTCAGCGAGCGTACCGCGCGCGAGTGGCTCCCTCCGGTGCTGTATATCACGAACGGCGTCATGCCGATCGCCATCTGTCTGCGCGATGGGCTTTGGTTGGCCGCCGCGTTAGGTGCCGCCGCCATGATGACGCCGTTGCTGTTGGCATTGCGCGGGCGGCGCGTGCGACGCGCCACCGAGAACGACCCGCGCCAAGCGCTCGCTCCCACGTGAAGATCCTCGTGATTGGCGCTGGGCTCGGCGGCCTGGCGGCGGCAATCCGCCTGCAGGCGCTCGGGCATCGCGTGACCCTCGTCGAGAAGCTGGACGCTCCCGGAGGACGTGCGCGTGCATTCGAACAGGACGGATTCACATTCGATGCAGGGCCGACGATCATCACAGCGCCCTGGATGCTGCAGGAGTTATTTGCGATCGCAGGCCGGCGCTTGGACGGTTTTGTAGAGCTCGTTAGGCTCGATCCGGCGTATACGGTGCGGTTCGCGGACGGTTCTGCGTTTCGTTATGCGTGCGACGACGCGGCGTTGGAGGCCGAGGTACGACGCTTCGCCCCTGGTGATGTGCCCGGGTACCGTCGCTTCAGCGACGCTGCCGACGAGACGTTCCGGCGCGCGATGCCGCTCATCGGCCGTCACTTCCATTCCTTCGGACCTATGATCCGCGCCGTGCCTGATCTCTTGCGCGTGCGCGCATACCGCTCGGTCGCTTCCCTCGCCCACAGCTGTTTTCGCGACGACCGTTTACGGCAGGTCTTTTCCTTTCATCCGCTGCTCATTGGCGGGCATCCGTTTCAGACGCCGTCCATTTACGCGCTCATCCACGCGCTGGAGAAGCGTCACGGCGTCTGGTTCGCGATGGGCGGCATGGGCGCGTTGGTGGCGGCGCTCGCGCGCCTTTTTACGGAGCTGGGCGGAGAGCTTCTGCTCGGCGCTGAGGTAGCCGGCGTCACCCTGGATGCCACCGGGCGGCGGGCAATCGGCGTGAGCCTAACGAAGGGTGAACACATCCCTGCCGAAGCCGTTGTCAGCAATGCCGACGTCGCGCACACGTACCTCGACATGATACCAAGGCAGGCGCGACGTGCCAACACCGACCGCCGCGTTAGGCACCGCTCCTATTCGATGTCAGTCTGTCTGCTGTACTTCGGCACGAATCGGCGCTACGACGGCATGGGACAACATGAGATTCTTATGGGCCCGCGCTATCGTGGTTTGCTGGATGACATCTTTCGCGGGCAGCGTCTCGCGCACGATTTCTCGCTGTACCTCTATCGCCCGACCGCAACAGATCCTTCACTCGCACCGGCAGGCTGCGATACGTGGTATGCGCTAGTGCCAGTGCCGAACCTCGCCGCCAACATCGATTGGGATCGCGCAGGACCCAGGCTTCGTGAGCGCATCGTGCGCTATCTACAACAGCGCTACATGCCGGACTTGTCGAAACACATCGTGACGCAGCGATGGATCGATCCGCGCTATTTCCGCGATACGCTGAATAGCCATTTGGGCGCCGCATTTTCGTTGCAGCCCTTGCTTACCCAGTCGGCTTGGTTCCGGCCGCATAACGAGAGTGAGGATATCGAGAATCTCTACATCGTTGGCGCGGGGACGCATCCGGGGCCTGGTGTTCCCGGCGTCTTGAGCTCGGCGAAAATCGTTGCCGATTTGATCGGCCCGTCTGGCGACCCGCCGCGAAGTTCGGCGATCCGAAAAGCGGTAGCGCGGACGGACACGGACAACTACAAGACCTACGCGGAGACTGATGTTGTTAACAGCTAGACGCTCCGCGTTGGTCTTGCGGTTGTCTGCGTTAGTCCGCGCTGCCGTTTTTGATCTTGAGCTATCGAAATGCGACCGCTAGCCCAACGAAGGGGACCATAACGTCGTCGCCGTCCAGCGCGACGCGCACAAAGGCGACGTCCCCGGAGATTCTCTCATTGAAGAAACGCAGACCGAATGAGAGGATCCCTCCCTCGGACCCCGGCAGCAAGTAGTTCTCGGAAATGAACGCCGTCCCGCGCGACAATCGCAGCTTCAAACCGCCTAACAAGAGCGGCGTGTTCGCAATCTCGTCATTGTAGTACGCGAAACCAACCCCGGCCGACACGTTGTCGTCCTCGCTGCCAAACGTACTCACGCCGTAAAAAATCCCAAAGCTGGTCGCGTCATCGCGAAGCGCTCCGCTCCAACCGGCGAACGCTCCGACAGCAACGTGAAACTTCTCTTGTGCAATGAGACCCACTTTGGGCGTCACGTAAAACACGTTGTCTGCGATGGCGATTCCTGGGACCGCTGACATGCCGCCGCCAATCGTGACGCGGTCGCTCAATCCGCCCGTTAGGCAAAGCAGGAAAAGCCAAATGTCACAGAAGTTCCCTGCGCCTTGCTCGAGCATCCGCGCCGTCGGCGCAAAAAAGAGCCGCGTCGCGTTGGGATCTTCCGGCCAGTATTCTCCCCCGCGCATGCTGCTCATCGCGCGCTCGCGTACGCGCCGTACGGCCGATCTCGCCATCGTAAGCTGCCCACTCTGCGTGCGGATCACTGCGGAGTCCCCACGCACCGCGACGACGCGACCAACGACAACGCTTCCGTCGCTCAGACGGATGACCTGCACGCGCGTTGTGTCGCTGAGCACTCGCAACGAATCCTGCGCGCAAAGAGCACTCGGCGCTGCGACGATCGCCGCGAAGGCAAGGCACAGGAACCAACGAGCACTAGCGTGATTCATAGGAGGTTTCTCATCCGACGCGAGCCATGCGGCAGTTGCTTCCCACTGGGGACCTTCCAGCATAGTACCCGCGCAGTCGTCATTCGACAAAAACTTGGAGCCCCTCGCCGCGTCCGTTAACTTTTGTCCTTAGCATGAACATCCAGATAGAGACCAAGAAAACGGAAGGTGCCGAGCGGTTGCTGGAGGTGTCAGTTCCGGCCGACGAGGTGAAGGCAGCGACGGAAAAGACGGCGCGTCGTTATGCATCAAAGGTACGAGTGCCCGGGTTCCGCGCCGGCAAAGCCCCGCCACAGATGGTGCTCAAGCGCTTCGCCGATGCCATTCGTCAGGAGACGATCGAGTCCATCGTTCAGGAGGCGTACCGAAAGGTCATCGAGCGCGAGAATCTGAAAGTCGCGGCGCAGCCGCACATTCATGATCTCAAGTTCACCGAAGGCGAGCCACTCACGTTCAACCTTCACGTCGAGGTGCGGCCTGAAGTCGCCCTCGCGCGCCTCGCAGGGTTCCGTGTCACTCGCACTGAGCGACCGGTGACAGAAGCACACGTTCGCGAACAGATCGACCAGATGCGCGAGCAGCGCGCCACATGGACGCCTGTTGATGAACGTAGCAAGGAAGGCGATCTCGTCACGGTGCAGCTCAGCACGACCGACGACAACGGCGAGATGTCCGAGCCCAAGGAATACAAAATCGTGCTCGGCGCCGGGACGGCGATTCCCGGAATCGAAGAGCTCATTACGGAGACACAGCCTGGCGATACGGCGGAGCGCGCCGTGCGCTGGCCGGACGATTTCCCAGACGAGTCTCAGCGCGGCAAAGTGAAGCAGGTGCGCCTAACGCTCACCGACGTGAAGCGCAAAATCCTCCCCGAGTTGGACGACGCGTTCGCGCGCGAGGTGGGAGACTTCGAATCGCTCGCGGCGCTGCAGGAAGCCGTTCGCACGGATCTGCGCGCGTCAGCTACCCGCGAGACAGAAGCCGAGGTGCGGCAGAAGCTGCTGGACGAGGTGATCGGCGCGAACCCGTTCGACGTGCCGCGCAGTTGGGTTGGTCAGGTCGTGCAAGCATACGCAGAGATGTACAGAATTCCTAACGAGGAAAAGGAACGCTTCGCATCGCAGTTCCTCCCGGCCGCTGAACGTCAAGTGCGCCGCGACCTCGTCGTGGAGACGATTGCCGAGCGGGAAACGCTGGCGGCTGTGGAAAAAGATATCGACGATCGTATTGCGGAGATGGCTGCCAAGCGCAGCATCGATCCCGGAAAGCTGTACGCTCAGCTACAGAAAGCGGGCAGGATCAAGGAACTCGAGAGGTCGATCACAGAAGATAAAGTCTTCAAGTGGTTGTTTGAGAAAAACACAGTTGAATAGGGGATAGAGGATAGGGGATAAGGGATAGGACCTAACGACTCCCATCTCACTATCCCCTATCCCCTATCCCCCTATCCCCTTCATTCTATGCCAACGATTTATCCGCCTTATGTGATTGAGCGCTCCCCACGCGGCGAGCGCACGTACGACATCTTCAGCCGGCTGCTCATGGATCGCATCATCTTCCTGGGCACGCCA
>JBQTIF010000147.1:0-28759 GCA_052388395.1 Gemmatimonadaceae bacterium
CAAGCAGTGGTTCGCGAGCATCGACCCGGATTCTATCGCAGCCGGCCGCGACGGCCTGCTGAGCAGCGGAGATCTCGCGGTCGAGTCGGGGTGGTACTACTTCAAGGGGAAGATGTTTGGGCAGCCAGCGGAGGACCGCGGTCGTTATGTCAACGTCTGGCAGCGCCAGGCTGATGGGAGCTGGAAGATCGTGCGCGACATGTCGAATAGCTCGTTGCCCCCTCCGGGAACGCAGCCCGCACCGGCGGGAGCGGCGAAGAAGTAGCGAGGTGTAAGGAACTCAGTGTTTCGCTAATCAGGTGCGCGTCATCGCGGCGGTTTGCAACTTGCGCTATGGCACGAGGACAACCGCGCGCCGACCTCATCGTTGAGCGGATCGCCCAGCTCGGTGGCAGCCATCGGAGATAACCATGAGCGAGAGTTTCGAAGAACATGAACGCACGCTCGAGCCGCACCGCGTCGAGGAACAGCGCAACGCGCGTCAGGAAGCGGAAGACCGGCTGCGCGATCGGAACATTCCAATCTACGCGACCGATAGTGACGACGAAGTCGCCGACTTCCTGGACGCGATCGAGCGTTTCGAGTCCGCCGTAGAAGCGTTAGGCGGCGACTTGATGGTGAACCGGATCGGCGCGTCGGAACCACAGGATCCTGACTTCGTCCCGCCCGTGCGTGGTCGCGACGAACGCGCCGAGGAGTATCGTGCCCGGATCCTAGCCGCGACGAGTGAGCTGCGGCGGCGACACCGTGCGGATTAGAGCAAGTCTGACCTTTACGCGTTAGTCTCCCGTCTCCGGCTGCATCCCCGCCGGCACACGGTGCTCTCCTGTCGTCTGTGCCACACGCACACCGAAGCGACGGGAGATTGCCTGGCGCCACTCGTCCAGAATCTCGTAGAACGTGGGGATCACAACGAGCGTGAGCATCGTCGAGGTAATGACGCCTCCGATGACCGCCCTGCCTAACGGCGCACGGAAGTCAGCTCCCTCCCCAAGCCCCAACGCGATCGGCATCATCCCGGCAATCAGCGCGCACGTCGTCATCAGAATCGGGCGCAAGCGGATCGCGCCGGCCTGGATGAGCGCTTCGCGCAGTGGGAGACCATCCTTCTCGCGCGCCCACTTCGCGAAGTCAATCAGCAAGATGGCGTTCTTTGCCACTATCCCGAACAAGAGGATCACCCCGATCATACTCATGATGTTGAGCGTGTCACGGGTGATGAGCAGCGCCAGGACGACGCCGATGAGCGACAGCGGCAGCGACATGAGGATCGCGATCGGATCCATGAACGATCCGAACTGCATGACGAGAATCAGATACATCAGGAGAATCGCCGAGCCTAACGCAATGAAGATCTGGCCGAACACCTCGGCCTGATCGGCCGCTTCACCGCCCGCGGATATCCGGTAGCCGGGCGGAAGCTGCAGACGCTCCAGCTCGGCATTTATGTCAGTCAAAACTTCATTCAGCGAGCGCCCCTCCGTGTTCGCTTGTACCGACACGACGGGGTCGCGATCCAGGTGTTCGATTTGTGCCGGTCCGATGCTCTGGCTCACGCGCGCGATCTGTCCCAATGGCATCATGGTCGGGCCCGTGGGACCGGCGATGACGAGCGGTAGTTGCTGCAAGTCGCTGACGCGCCGTCGAGCTTCAGGCGTTAGGCGCACGACAACATCGCGCGTCTCCCCTTGCGGATCGACCCAGTCGCCCACATCCAATCCGGCGAAGGCCGGATACAGCGCCTGCGCAACCTGCCCGACTGTCACACCTAACGAGCCGGCGAGAGGCCGGTTGATCTCCACGTTGAGCTCCGGCCGCTGCCCCTTGGTCGACAGCCCTACGTCGACAGCCCCGGGCGTGCGACGCACGACCGCCGCGACCGTGTCAGCGAGCCGCGCAAGCGTCACAGGATCGTCGCCGCGAACCTGCAGCTGGATTGTCTTGATGCCACCCCCCCAGCCGCTGGCAAAGACCGACACGGTGGCGCCGCCTATCGACGCGACCTCGCGCCGCATCCCCGTTGCAAAATCGAGCGCGAGCGTATCGCGCTCCGCCTTGGGGAACATCTTCACATAGATCAGCGCTTCATCGACCTGCCCACCCTGACCGCCGATCGTTGTGTATGTGTATGTGACGAGCGCGTTGTGCGCGCGCGCCAGACGTGCTGCTTCTTCGGCTTTGAGCCGCGTGTACTCCAAGTTCGATCCGGGCGGAGTCTCCACTCTGATGAACAACTCGGAGTTATCCATGTCCGGTACGAAACTGCCACCGCCGAACGTCGCCTGCAGCGTGATCGCGCCGACGAACGACAAGACAGCGAGACCGACCATCGACCAGCGGTGATCGAGTGCCCAGCCGATGACCTTCTTATAGCCTTGGGCCTGACGATTGAACCAATCGTTGAACTTGTCCAGTTTCCGCGCGATCCAGTTGCGACGTTCGTGCGATTCGACCTGCGGATCCGCCCAGTACGCCGAGAGCATCGGGTCGAGCGAGAACGAGACGAAGAGCGACACGAGCACCGAACAAGCGATCGTGAGCGCGAACGGCTTGAACCACTGCCCGCCCATGCCGCCGATGAAACCGATCGGCACAAAGACCGCGACGATGGAGAACGTCGTCGCGGTTACCGCGAGCCCGATCTCATCGGTTCCCTCGCGCGACGCCGTGAAGTGGTCTTTCCCTTTCTCGATATGCCTAACGATATTCTCTCGCACGACGATCGCGTCGTCGATCAGGATACCGATCGCCAGCGACAGCCCCATCAGCGACATCGTATTGAGCGTGAAACCGAACCATTTCACCGCGATGAACGACGCGAGCACGGAGACTGGCAACGCCAACCCGGTGATGACAGTCGAACGCCACGAGTTGAGGAACAGGAAGACGACGAGGACGGTGAGCATCGCCCCCTCGAACAACGTCACTTTCACGTCGCCGACGGAGCGCGTGACGCGTTCACCGGCATCCTGCACGACGTCCATCTTCACGGTCGAGGGGAGCCGCGGCAGCACGGCGTTGACACGTTGCAGAATTGCCGTTGCGACGTCCGGTGTGCTGTATCCCTTGGACTTGCGGATATCCACACCCACGGCCTCACGGCCGTTGAAGAGCGCCATCGTGCGCGCCTCCTCCGTGCCGTCCTTCACCGTCGCGACCTGACCGAGCCTAACGATTCGGCCATTGCGCTCGGAGACTACGAGCTGCGTGAACTCGTCCGGTGATAGCAACTTGCCTTTGAGGCGGATCGTGCGTTCCTCGAGCGGTCCGCTCACACGTCCCACGGGCGCCGCGAGGTTTTGTGTCTGTAGAGCTTGCACGACCTCGCCGACACTCACACCGGCTCCTTGCAGTGCTTCAGGCTTGAGCTCCACTGTCAGCTCGCGCTGAACCCCGCCCGAGAGAGTGACGTTGGCTACGCCGGAGATCGAACGGATCTCGCGCGTGATTTCAGGATCGACTAAGCGCGTGAGCTCAGCCGAGCTCAAAACGCTTGACGAGAATGCGATGGAGACAATGGGCCAATCCGTTTCGCTGAACTTGGCGAGGATCGGCTCTTCGATCTCGGGTGGGAGATCGTCGCGGATCTCGGAGATTTTGTCGCGAATCTCCTGGGTGGCCTCCGCGATGTTCTTCGAGAAGTCGAACTCTGTCGTGATGACGGCGTAGCCGTCGCTCGCTGTCGAGCGGACCTCGCGCACGCCTGAGATACCGGAGATCGCCTCCTCGACCGGATCAACCACCTCACGTGCCGCGACATCCGGCGACGCTCCAGGGTAGATGATCGACGTGACGACGATCGGCTCCTGGACATCCGGGAACTCATCGGTGTCGAGGCTGAAAAGCGCAAAGAGACCAAAGATGACGAGCGCCAGCATCGTCGTGACTGTTACGATGGGTCGCTTGATGGCAAAATCGGAAATGAACATACGATAGTCCGTAGTCGTTAGGTCTTAGGCGTTAGGTGCCTTGTCGCTCTCGCTACTTTCCTGTCGCTGCTTGATCGGTCCGCGCGCTCACTCGCACCGGCGTTCCGGGGCTGATTCCAAGCGCGGCACCGACCAGCACTGTGTCGCCGGCTGTCAGCCCTTTGATGATCTCGACACGGCCACGCTCGTCGTCGCGGATCCCGAGCTCCACCTCCACACGCTGGGTTTTGCCGCCAGTGAGCTTCACGACGGTTGGCTTTACCGCGCGCTGGTCAACGGCGCTGGTGGGGGCCGTCAGCGCGTCGTGCGTTTCCGCCGCTACGCGTCCTTCGGCGAACAGTCCGGCGACGAGCGAGCCTGCGTTGGTCACGGAGACGGTAATGCGCACTTGGCCTGTGGCGGGGTCCGCCGTTGGGTTCACTCGCGTTATGCGCCCGTGGAATGTCCGATCGGGATACCCTGCGGCCGTGAACGTCACAGGCGCCCCGACGCGGATGGCACCCAAATCGCTCGCTGGTACGCTGGCCTCGTACCGCATCGAGCGCGGATCTACGATGCTGAAAAGCTCTGCGCCGGGTGACACCACGTCACCAGCTGAGACGCTGCGCTCGCTTACGACGCCGGCGATCGGTGACCGCGGCCGCGCATCGTTCAGCGCCTCTTGCGCAAACGTTAGGCGCGCCTGCGCATCGGCGAGCACAGCCTGCGCCGACTCGTTGTTCTGCCGCGCCTGCTCCAACTCGCGCTGCGAGATCGCACCGGCACCCGCCAGGCGCTCGAAGCGCGTCAGCTCCCGCGCGGCAAGATCGGCCGCGTTCTTGGCGACTGTGTGCGCTGACCGTGCCGACAGGAACTGGTCCTGCACGGTGCGATCATCGATGCGCGCCAACAGCGTGCCGGCGGCGACGCGGCTCCCTTCATCGACGTGTGTGGACAGAACAGTGCCGCCCAGCTCAGCGCGCACGTTGGCCTCGCGCTCGGCGGCGAGGGTACCGGATACGGCAGGCCCCGTGGCGATGCGCTGCTTTTCAACGACCGCGATGGCTTCCGGCCCGATTGTCACGACGGGCACCGTCCCTTCGGCTTGCGCGTCCTTCGCGTCGCCGCGGCACGCGCTGACCGACAGGATGAGTACCGCGGACAGTGCAGCGAATTGGTATCTCGTTAGGTTTGTCATAAATGAATGCTGGATCGGATTACTGGCCAGATCCTACGGATGTTGCTGCAGTTTGTGGCGGCCGAGTAGGACGCGGTTGCGTTCCGCTTCCGCCAGGTGGTACAGCGCCACCGGCACCACCCGGTAGCCCGCTTCCCGTGCCCGCTCCCGGCGCACCGAACGAGCCGACACCAGTGCTGCCTAACGGCAAGTCACGGATGAGTGCCAGACGCACGCGCGCGACATGCACGTTGCGCGCAGCGAACGCGCGGTTCGCCTGTGCCTGTTCCAGGAGCAAGCGCGACTCGGACAGCTCCAGCTGCGTTGAAATCCCTTCTGCAAAGCGGACTTCCGCGATGCGATACGCCTTGAGCGCCTGACCTTGTGTCCCTTGGCTCGCGGCGAGCGCGGCTTCCGATTGCTCAAGCAGTGCCAGGGTCTGGCGCGTCTCGAGACCCGCCAGTTTGCGGATCTGCTCCACGCGCGCGGCACTTTCCTCCACGGCAGCCTGGTTGGCCAAGACCTCGCCGCGGATACGCCCACCGGTGAACACTGGGATCGTCGCGCCGACTGTCACGTTCCAATTCGTGAGCAAGTTGTCGAAACTCGGCGCTCCGCGCGCAAAGTTGAGCCGTGCGTATTGCGTTCTGACCGAGACGGCAGGAAGGCGTTGCGAGCGAGTGACGTCGAGCTGCGCTTGCTGTGCGCGCAATGCTTCGGCGATCTGCCTAACGGGCGCACGGTTGGCCGTATTGGTGTCCGGCGCCGTGGTCGTCGCTGTACCGGTCACAGAAGCGACCGTCTGCACAATGGCCATCGTCCGCTCGTCGTCGGCAATTTGCGTCGTGAGCGCAACGTTCTCGTCGTACGAGATGCTCAGGAGCTGCTTGAGACGGAGGTAGGCGAGGTCACGTTCCCAGCGCCGTTGAATGAGTACCGGCCGCTGGTTGTCGCGCGTTACCTGAGCTCGCAGCTCGTCGAATTCGGACGTGTTGCCGACCTGCTTCGCGAGTGTCGTCTGTCGCAGCGCGCGGTCAGTCCACGCGAGCGATGACTCCGCAATCGCGACGAGCCGATCCGCCAGGCTGGCATCGAAGTACGCTTCGGTCACGCTGAGCGCCAGTTGCGCGCGCTGGCTGGTCAGCTCGATGTCCGCCGAACGTTTGCCGGCGGTGGCGGCCCGGTTCTGCGCTTGCACGCGCCCGCCGCTGAACAGCTCCAGCGAGCCATTGAGGCCAAAAGTGTACTGATTGCGCGCACCGAAGCCGACGCTCTCGAAATCGATACCGAGGCCGCCACCTGACGCCGCACAACGAGCGGCGAGCTCCAGGGCGCGGATGCGGTCCGCGTCGCTTGCTCCCGACGGCGCGAGGTAGCGAGAGCAGGGGGTGAAGAACGTCGTCGTATCGTTAGGCGCTGGTGGCGTGCCCGGCGGTGGCTGCGGCGAACCAGCGGAGCTGAAGGCCTCGAACTGCGACGCGAGGGTGCGCGTGTATTCAAGCGAGGCGCCGACTTGCGGGAGGTAACCGGAGAAGGCCTGCATCTGCTGGCCACGCGCGCGGGTGACTCCCGCTCGCGCGATACGGATCGCGTCGCTCTGCGATGCCGCGAGACGCAGCGCGTCCTCCAGGGATAATGATCGCACCTGCTGCGCCGACGCAGCGAACGGCGCTGCGACGGCGGCAGACAGGGCGATGGCACGGGCGAAATAGAGTGTACGCATAGGAGAGCCCTAAGATCGGTACTCGTTAGGCCGCTGCGCTCGTCGAGCGGCGGCGTTTGCGGCGCGGCGCCGCGCGATGTCTGCTGCTGGCGACGCCGATGCTGCGCAGAAAAACCCTGGCGTAGCGCGCAGCAGCCACCTGCAGCGGTGGAAATGTTTCCGGCGCCATGTCACGACTCATCACGTCCTGGAAGACGGCGCTGAATAGCATGGATGCGGCCGTCCGTATATCCACGTTAGGGTCGCTCCCTTGACGCTCCACAAGATCGCGCGAGTAGTCCAGGAAACGGGCGAATGCCGTTCGCTTCTCGCTGCACAGCTCCTTGGACAACTCAGGATGTTCCTGCAGCTCCGCCATCCCCTGCCGAATGAGGTCGCGATGTTTGTTCAGGTTTGCCATGACGAGTGTCACCGACTTGGTGAGCTGAGCAAGCGGCGTCAGCGATGCGTCAGCCGGGGGGGGGCCGAAATGCGGATCGATGAACTCTTGCGTCCGCATAGCTTCTGATAGGAGCACAGCCTTGGACCCGAACAGGCGGAACAGTGTGACTTCGTTCACACCGGCTTCTTCGGCGATGCGTCGCGTCGTGGCGCCGCGAAAGCCAGAGGTCGCGTAGATACGCGCCGCCGCTTCGAGAATGCGTTGCCGGTTCACCATGTGGGCGCGAGAGATCTATGCGGGGGGCGAAGTGTATCGCTTCCAGGTGCGAAAGCAAGTGGTTACTTGCATTGTTACGATGCCGCCTATTGCTGGTTTCAGCGCCTCACGCGTATGGCTGGGACTGGCACATAGGCATGCGCTTCGCCGCGGCGATGCCGCGCAGCGGCTGGAAGGGTCATCTCAACCTGGCGCGTCGTGTCGGCGACGCGCGCTTCTTCAAGATCGTGCGCTACGGGCCTCATACCTACACGCAGTCGTATCGCGCGCTGGACGGGGCGTTCTTCGATGCGTCGTTTGCCGCCCTGATTCGCGAGTCGTACATTCGCGGGCACCAGGAGCATCGAAAAGAATGACGGCGGTAGCCACCTAACGATTTTTGCTCGTTAGGCCTATCCCCTATCCCCTATCCCCTATCAACTATACCAGATGCTGCGTCGGATCCTCGCAGTTGCCGCCGGTGTGGTCGTCTTCCTTGCAGTCGTCGCCCTGCTCGATGGGCTTGCCAGCGTGCTTTTTCCCGCGCCCCCAAGTATTGAGACCAATGCAGATGCGATCCCGGACCAAATGCCCAGCATCCCGCTCGGCGCGCTCGTCATCGTTCTGGCGGGATCGACGCTCGCAGCGTTCGGCGGATCATATGTCACTGGTATGCTCGGCGGTGCCGGCGTTTCGTACTGGCCGTACGTAACCGGCGCGATCGGATTGGCGGCGACCGTTACGAATGCGCTGAGCCTGCCGCACCCGCTGTGGTTTGTCGTCGCCGCTCCAGTGGGCGTGATTGGCGCGACAGTGCTTGGCGCGTGGCTGAGCGGACGGAATGCGCCGGGCCCACGCAAAGTCGCGCCCGCCCCGCCGCCGCGTCAAGCGGCAAGACGTTAGGCCGCACCTCGCTGCCTGGCAGGGTAGCTCGTCGCGCACCGCTGAAACTGCGTTATGGGTGATAACGAACAACGTGAGAGGTGATGGCAAACAGCGTGAGTCGCAGTTCAGGCGTTTGGCGTGACCGGCTGCCTGGCACTCAGCTGGTTTGCACTTTCACTAGCGCGCGCATCCACGGATGGATGCAGCACTGGTAACGGTGGTTTCGACACCGAGCCCAGTAACCTCTAGCTTGGCACCCGGCGTTAGGCCCCATGGGTCCACCGCACCAGGCGCGAGCGCACACTCTGGCGCCATCGTTAGGCCCTGATTGAGCACCGGTACTGGTACCCGGCCACCGCCGAATTGCGCCACGGGCGTGAACGTGTGGAAACGGCCACCTCTATTGCGCACCTGGACCTTGTCTCCGGTCTCGACGAGGAGATACGACGGCTCGTTTGAATGCCGCTACTTCGCCGTCAGCGCTGCTCGATCCTTGACAGGAATCACCAAACGCTCGGCCGTATGCGTCGCCGAAAACGCTGCGACCTTGTTGTCCACGAGTCCCACGCGCTTCGCCGCCGCGAAGACGTCCGTATCCCTGATCGTGGCGCCCTTCCCTTTGCGGTGCACAACCCAGATCGCGCCGTCGCTCTTGAGCGTGCGCTTGAGAGCGGTGAGCCGCGCGAGCGACTCCACCTCTTCCGTGCCGAAGAAGATCATGTCTACAGCATGCCCCGGCTTCCCTGCTCCGCCCGTGCGCTCTGCGAGCTGTAAAAGAAAATCGGCATCGTCCACCCCGAACACCGCAACGCGCATTCCCGGCTTCACCCCGAGCTTGTCCATCAGTGACTTCGGATTGCGGATCTTGTCTGCCCACTTGAGCGCGGCGGCGCCGAGGTAGATCGTCGCGCTGCCGCCGCGATGCTTGATGGACAGCTGACCGTCCTTCGCTTCCATCTTCTCGATGTCGCCGAAGGGGATTTTGACGCGCTCGTTAGGCAGCCGCAGGAGGACATGGTCTGACTCCAGCAGCGCCTTCCCCGTATGCCGCCGCAAGCCGATCTTGACCGCGCACATCGCCTCGAGACCCATTGCGCGTTAGGCTCCAGAGTCAGGGAACGACTTTTTTGTCCGCCTTCTTTTTGGCCCCCTCGAAGTCCCCCGCCTTTACGATCGTCACCTTCGCCGGGTCGATGTACTTGCGCCATGCAGCGTTCATGTCCGCCAACGTTACTGCCTGGATCTTCCGTTCGAGATCCGCATCGAACGCAAACGTGCGATCGAGAAAGAGCTGACTGTTGAGCGCATTGGCGACAACCGGATCCTGGGCGCGCATCTGTTCGCTCATGCGCGACAAACCCTGTTTTGCCTTTTCCAGCTCGGCGGTAGTGAAGCCGTCCTTGAGCGCCTTCTGCAGCTCGTCCTTGAATGCTGCTTCGACGCGCTCGGCGTTCTCCGGTGCGAAGATCGCGAAGACAAAGAACTGCCCCACGCGATCGAGCGATCCCGCGTTCACCGCCGCGGAGACGCCGTAACTGAGCCCTTCCTTCTGCCGGATGCGGTCTGCGATGCGCGCATCCAAACCGCTCTCGCCAAAGATGTACGATGCGAGACGTAGAGCCGGCCAATCCGGGTCCGAGCTACGCATCGGTATGTTGAATCCTGCCATGAGCACGGCGTTCGCCTTGTCCGGCGTTTCGATGGCCTTGGGAGCGGGCGGCACGTCCTGGAACGTCGCGGCGATCCGCTCGAACGGCACAGGAAGCTTCCAATTCCCGAAGGTCGCCGTCGCCCATTGCGTCAGCTCGTTAGGCTCGAAGTCGCCCACCGCGGACATCGTCCCCTTCTCCGCCCCGACGAAATCGCTGTAGTACTTCGCGAGGTCCTCGACTTTCGCGGCTTTGAGATCAGCGAGCGCTTCGTCCATCGTTTCCACGTAGTTCGGATGACCCTTCTCGTACGGGTTCAGGTGGCGGCTGAGCGCCTGATTCGCCAAAGCGTCGGGTTCCGACTTTTGGCTCTCGATCCCAGCGAGCGCCTCTTGTTTGAGCAGATCGAACTCCTTCGCATCGAACGCCGGTTCACCCAGCACCTCGCGCAAGAGGGCCAGCGTCGCCGGCAGATTCGGTTTGAGCGTCTGCACGCTGGCAGACAGCGTGTTCGCGCCACCACTCACAGATACCTGGGCTTTGAGCCGATCGAATTCGTCTTTGATCTGTTGGCGCGATTTGGATTTGGTGCCGCGCATCAGCATCGCGCCCATCAGCTGACCGAGGTGCGATTTTCCAGTCAGCGCCGCAACGCTGCCGAAGCGCAGCGTTACGCGCAGATGTACAGCCGCCCCGCGCGTTTTCTTTGGCAGCAGTGCCAGCTCGAAACCGTTAGGCAGGTTCGTGCGTGTGGTGCGCGCGTCAAGATTAGTATGCGACGGATCGAACGCTTCCCCCGCGGCAACGGCCGCGCGTCCTGCATAGTTGCGCAGGAGGCTCTGTGGATCGGGGGCCTCGGCAATCTCGGCGCGATCGGGCGCCTTCGTCGGAATGAATACGCCGACGGTGCGATTGGTCGGCTTGAAGTACGTCGTGGCGGCGCGCTGGACATCGGCCGTCGTTAGGGCCTCCACTTTGTCGCGCAGATAGAACATGAGGCGCCAGTCACCTGCCGCCGCGAACTCGGTCAACTGGAGCCCAACGGCTTCCGGATTATTCAACGTGAGATCGAAGCCCTTCGCGTACTCCGCCTTGGCACGGTTGACTTCTTCATCGGTCACCGGCCGCGTCGCCAACTGTTCGACGATTGCGATCATTGTGTCGCGCGCAACTTCCATCGTCTGTTCGTCGCGCAGCTCCGCGAACGTCATGAAGAAACCAGGCTCACGCGTCTCCAGCGTTAGGCCGAAGATGTTCGCCGCCAGCTTGGGTTCGACGAGGCCTTTGTACAGCCGACCTGTTGGCTCAGTAGCGAGTACGCTCGACAGCACGTGCATGGCGGGATAGTCCGGATGCGACGCCGCGGGCGTGTGATACAAGAGGCCAATCCATTTGGTGTCACCGGTACGGCGTAACGTGACGCTGCGTTCTCCGTCCTGCGTCGGCTCGCGCGTATACGTCGTGAACAACAGGTTGCCGCGGTCGAGCCGCCTAACGGGCCGTGGAATGCCGCCGAACTTGCGGTTCACCAACGCGACGGTCTTCGCCTCGTCGAACTTCCCGGCGATCACGAGCAGGGCGTTGTCCGGCTGATAGTACTTGCGATAGAAAGCCTGCAGACGCTCGATCGGCACGTTCTCGATGTCGGAACGCGCACCGATCGTCGTGTTCCCGTAGTTGTGCCAGAGATACGCCGTTGCCAGCATGCGCTCGAAGAGCACGCCAGACGGTGAGTTCTCACCGGCCTCGAATTCGTTGCGCACCACGGTCATTTCGCTTTCCAGGTCCTTGCGCGCGACGAACGAATTCACCATGCGGTCCGCCTCGAGATCGAGCGCCCACTCGAGTGACGGGTCGTTCGCTGGAATCAGTTCGTAGTAGTTCGTGCGATCGAAGAACGTCGTGCCATTCCAGCGCGCACCACGCTCGGTGAATTCCTTGTCGATGGCTGGATGTTTTGGCGTCCCTTTGAAGAGCAGGTGCTCGAGCAGGTGCGCCATTCCCGTTTCGCCATACCCCTCGTGTCGCGATCCGACGAAGTACGTAATGTTTATCGTTAGGGTCGGTTTGGATTGATCCGGAAAGAGGAGGACCCGTAGCCCGTTGTCCAGGCGATATTCAGTGAGGCCCTCGACGCTTGCGACCTTGGTCACCGCACCGACGCGCGGAGGAGCGGTAGCGCGTCGCGGGGCTGTCGACGTCGCAGCTTGCTGGGCGACACCGGTAGTGGCACTCGGCCCGATCGCCAGAGCCGCGAGGAGGAGACGGTTGATCTTGCGGACGAGAGAGAGGCGCATAGAGCGGCGGCGTTGGGGCTGCGAACAGCGCTGGTGAGAACCGCGGAATTTACACCTTAGATGCCTTAGCGCTCCGGCACGGTTGCAGATCAAAGGGGGTCAGACTCGATTGATCGCTCGATCCTCCTATCCCCGATCCTCCTATCCCCTATTTTCGACCCGTGACCGACATCTCCGATCGCCTTCAAGCCGCCCTCGGCGAGGCGTATCGCGTTGAGCGAGAGCTCGGCGGCGGGGGGATGAGCAGGGTCTTCCTCGCCACTGAGATTGGGCTCAAGCGCCAGGTTGTGGTCAAGGTGCTGCCGCCTGAGCTCACAAGCGAAGTGATGACGGCGCGTTTTACGCGTGAACTCGAGGTCACAGCAGGCCTGCAGCACCCGCACATACTGCCCGTGTTAGCAAACGGAGCACGCGACGGCCTGCTCTACTACATCACGCCGTTCGTGCAGGGAGAGTCGCTCAGAAAACGGCTCGAACGTGAGGGGCAGCTCTCCGTCGACAACGCTGCGGCGATCCTCGACGAGCTGGCGAGCGCCCTCGGCTACGCGCACGAACGCGGTGTCGTGCACCGGGACATCAAGCCAGAAAATGTGCTGCTCTCCGGTGGCCACGCTGTCCTCGCTGACTTTGGTATCGCGGCGATCACCGCCAAGGAGGATCGGCCCGCCGAAGGAACGCGGCTGACCGACGTTGGGCTTTCAATGGGGACGCCTGGTTACATGTCCCCCGAACAGGCGACCGGTGAGCCGCTCGATGGCCGCTCGGATCTCTATTCGTTGGCAGTGGTGGGCTACGAGATGCTGACGGGGCGTCCGCCGTTCACCGGTGTGTCGCCGATGTCGATTATCACGAAGCACCTCACGGAGCCGCCGCCTAACGTGCATACGTTGCGCGCGGACGTTCCTCCTGCGCTCTCGGGGACCCTGCAGACGGCTCTCGCCAAGAAGCCGGCTGATCGCTTTCAGACGGCGCAAGCCTTGCGCGATGCGTTAGGCGGGCGTTACACCGCTGCGGTCTCTGTGCGCCGGTCCCCCCGTTGGATTGCCGCGGCTATCGCTGTGGCGGTCGTTGCGCTCGGTGTGCTTGCCGTCGCGATGACTCGGGAGGGCGCGCGCAGCGGGACGCTGGATGCGAACCTCGTCGCCGTTGCACCGTTCGACGTCTTCGATCCGGCGTACGCTGTCTGGCGCGAAGGGCTTGTCGATGTTCTCGCTGCGAACCTCGACGGCGCCGGTCCGCTGCGGAGCGTCTCCCCTGCAACCGCGATCCGCCGCTGGAAGGGCGGAGCAGCGGAGCGCGCAACCGCCAGGGAGTTCGCGCAGGGGTTGAACGCCGGCATCGTCGTATTTGGCCGAGTGCTGGCGTCCGGGCGGGATACTGTGCGCATCGAAGCGAACCTCGTGGACGCCGCGACCGATCGTGTCATCGGCGAGGTGCGAGTGCGCGACGACATTTCGCGCATGGATCGTATCGCGGACTCACTGTCGCTGCGTATTCTCGCAGAGCTGGGACAGTCACGCGCGATCGGCCTCGTTAGGCGTGGAACGATTGGATCGACAGCGGTGCCGGCGATCAAGGCGTACCTCCAGGGGGCGCAGTTCTATCGCCGCAGCGAATGGGACTCGGCGACGGCCTATTTCCAGCGTGCCGTCCGGATCGACACGAACTTCGCTCCCGCGCTGCGTCTCTTGTCGAACGCCCTGTCGTGGCACGCGCAGGGCGGCGGAGCTGCGTTCATCGCCGACTTCAAGCCGTATGCCTTACGAGCAGGGACAAAAAACGTCGGCCTCGCGCCGCGCGAGAGTGTGCTCGTGGCCGCCGATTCCATTTTCAGTGGCCTCAGCGAGCGCCTGGAAGATCCCTTGGCGGGCGACATGTACACGCTTGCCGCTCGTCTCTTCGCGTTGCTCGAAGAGGCGACCGAGCGCTTCCCGGAAGATCCCGAAGTTTGGTTCAAGCCGGGCGACGCGCGTTTCCATTTCCGTTCCCTGCATCCATCCACGCAGACGTTGCGCGATGCGCGTACAGCGTTGGATCGCGCTGTGGCGCTCGACTCGACCTTCACTCCGTCGTACATCCATCTGGTGCAGGTGCTGAATCAACTCCAGGACGTCACTGCCATGCGTGCGGCGATGCAGGCCTTTCTCGCGCTGGAGCCCGGTGGTGAGCAGGCAGCCGGTTTCCGGTTGGCGACGACGCTGCTGGATCCGAAGACCCCACGCGATCCCGAATCGTTAGGCAAGCTCTTCGACGCCGCCGACGTGCGCTCAAGGGCTACCACGTACGGCACCGTGCTCTTGCTCAACGACAGTGCGGAGACGCAGGTCAGCATGGCTGGCGCCATGCGCAGCGCCATCGAAAGCGGACGGGTCCCACAAGCCTTCCTCGCGATAGCGCGCCTCAGCGCGGCTCAGGGATTCCTGGCTCGCGGTCACGTGCGCGAGGCGTTACAGACCGCTCCTGGCGCTTCGCCGGTGGTCGTGCAGGCAGTGCTGGTCAGTGTGTTGTCGGCTGATTCGGTGGATCGCGTTGTAGTCCGCGAGCTCGCGCGGCCGCACAACCTAAACAGTCCCGCGGCGCTCATGTGGTACACGATGCGTGGTGACTCCGTCGGGATTGCGCGCATCGTCGAATCATTCCGGCGAAGCCAACGCGGCTTCTTCCCGGCTCCGCTCCTTGCGGGTGTGCTGTCGCTCGCGCGACGCGATACGGCGGCTGCGATCAGGTCACTCACGATGCCGGACGCGGTATGCCTAACATGGTGCGCGTTCGCTCGATTCCACCTGGCGCGCCTGCTGACGGCTCGCGGCGATGACGCGGCCGCGGCGCGTCTGTATGATCAGGATTACAACCCCGTCGGCAGTCTGCGGTCCACGAACATCGTCGAATCCATCAGCACGGTCATCTGGATGCTGGATCGGGGGCGCGTCAATCAACGGTTAGGCAATCGCGACAAGGCGATCGACTCGTACGCCTACGTCGTTGCGGCGTGGCAGAATCCTGATCCTGAGCTCAAGCCGTACGTCGACGAAGCGCGCCGCGGATTGAGCGCGCTGAGGTCGGACCCCGGGCGGCGGCCCTGAGCCGCGAGTAGACCACTGCACGTGCTCCGCGCCCGGCTCCTCCAGGCGGCGATGACGCTGGCGCGCGTGACACCTGCCGGCGTGACGCGCGCGCTGGGACGCACAGCCGCGGCACTCGCGCATCTGGCGCTGCCCGAGCGACGCGCGATCTTGCTAAGCAACCTGCGGTATACGGCGCCTAACGCATCGCCGGCGGAGCGCAAACGCCTCGTGCGCAACACGTTTCGCTACATCGCCGAGTGTCAGGTGGACTTGTACCGATTGGTCGGCCGCGCACCTAACGAAATCCCCTCGTTGGTGGATATTCGTGGGTTGGAGCACCTGGACGCGGCGCGGCAGCTGGGGCGTGGTGTCATCGTCGCCACGGGCCACGTAGGGAACTACGAGCTGGGCGCTGCGTGCGTCGCCGCCATGGGCTACCCGGTACACGGGATCGTCGAGGACGTGGAACCGCCAATCCTCGCGCTCCTCGAGAAGTACCGAACAGCCACCGGCATGCGCACGATTTCGCGAAACCGCGGCGCTCGCGATGCGTATCGCGTGCTGAAGTCCGGCGAGTTCCTTCTTCTGGTCGCTGACCGTGTCATCGGGGATGCGTCGGATGGTGTCGAAGTTCCGTTCTGCGACGGGCGCCGGCAGGTCCCGCGGGGGCCAGCTTTGCTATCCCTTGCGACCGGGGCTCCGATTGTGCTTGGGTTTGCGGTTCGTACTCCAGATGGTCCGCGTCGGTATCGACTAACCCTGGAACCTCCGATCATGCCTGACGGTACCGAGCCCGACGCTGCTCTCACGCTCACTCGCAGGGTCGCCGACCGGCTGGCCGCTGCGGTGCGCTCACATCCGGACCAATGGTTCGTATTTCAGCCTGGCTGGCTAACAGGTGAGTGGTAAACCTCTCGTCATGGAGCAGCAGGACATCCATGGCGGTGCCGAACAACTCGCGGCGGAGCTGCGAGAAGCCGCGGCACGCCCAGCCTCACTGCTGACGGTTGCGCTGCAGCCGCGCTTTGCGCTCCTCGTCGCGGGTCAGACGGTCTCACAATTCGGTGACAAGCTTCAGGGGATGGCCCTCATTGCGCTCGTCGGCGCGCGCGCTCAGGTCGCGACGAGCGGCCTCGAGCTGGCCAAGCTTGCCGTCGTGTTCACGCTGCCGATGATCGTCATCGGGCCCATCGCCGGCGCGCTTGTCGATCGTTGGAATAAGGTGCGCACGCTCATTCTGTGCGACTTCCTGCGTGCTGTCATCGTGGCGATGATGCCGGCCGCGTATGCGTTCACGCATGGGCTGTGGGCCGTTTATGTGCTCGCGGGTCTGTCATATGTGCTCGGCGTCTTCCATCAATCGGCCAAACTCGCTTTGATCCCCGAGTTGGTTGCGCATAACGAGCTGCTTCCCGCGAATGCTTCCCTCGCGTTAATCGGCCGCTTTGCGACCGTGTTTGGCATCGTTGGCGGGGGCTTGATCTTGAGCGCGGCCTTGTGGGAGCGAATCGGCTGGCCGTCATACGCGGCGGGTTTCTATATCGACGCGGCGTCGTTCGCTTTTTCGGCGATCACGTTGCTGTTCATCGGCATTCCGATGTTGCGCGAGCGCCGCCTGCAGCCGATCGCCAAGCACCTAACGAGTCTGCACCCTGTGCGCGCGCTACACGGGGCACACGCCATCATCCGGCGCGAGCCGCGCCTGCGCTTTGCGTTCTGGTCGGTGATGTTCCTCGGTGTGATGGCAGCGAGCGGCTACGTGCTGCTGGTGGTTTCTGTCCAGACAGTGCTGGGCCAAGGGACGACAGGTGTTGGTCTCCTTGGCGGCGTTACTGCGGTCGGCATGATCATCGGCTCGCTCGCGATCGGCACGGTCGGCACGCGCTTCGACAAGGCGACGATAATCCTTACGTCGTCACTCCTTCTCGGCGTGGCTATGGTGATCGGCGCCATCGCCTATTCGATTGTGGCGTTGTTGCCAGTGGCGCTGGTAGCTGGCGCGTTGCTCGCACCGGTCATGGTTTCGCAGGACACGCTGATACATGAAGCAGCGCCACCCGAGACTCGCGCGACGATCTTTGCGACACGCGAGCTGGTCCTCGGCGTCGCATTCGTGGTCACCGCGTGGACAGTTGGTGGTGCTGTTGCCCTAGCGGCCCGAGCCGGTTGGGCCGAACCTTATCGCGGCGTACTGGCGGTATGCGGCATAGTTTTCGCGCTGGTAGGTGCAGTTGCGGCGCTGGCTCACTTTCGTGGCAAGCGCCGCCTTCACGTTAGGTCGCCTTTTATTGCATGAAGATCGCCCAGATATCGCCATATAGCTGGGACGCGCCTGGTGGCGTGCAAGCGCATATCCGTCAGCTGACGAAACGGCTGCGCGGCCGTGGGCATGATGTTTTGATCCTGGCGCCCGGCGAGCATCCTGGGTTCGATCCTCCCGGCGTGAAGATCGTTGGCCGGCCGTTTCACATCCGCGCAAACGGGGCTGTCGCGCGCATCTGCTTTAGCCGCAGCTCCAGACGCATTGTGCGCGAGACGCTCGATGAGTTCGCACCGGATCTCGTGCACGCACATGATCCGCTGGTGACGAGCACGTCACGCTGGGCGGCGATGCACACAGCGGCGCCGGTTGTTGCGACTTTTCATTCGTACTTCGCGCCGGACAGTTTGGCGGGCCGTTGTTATACGGCGTTAGTGCCTTTTGGCGCGTCGGTTTGGCGGCGTATCGACAAGCGCATCGCTGTCTCCGAGGCGGCGAAAGAGAGCGTCTGCTCGCGCATGGGGGACGCGGCGATCGACATCGTGCCTAACGGGACCGACGTGCATGTTTTCGAGCGCGCCGTCCCGGCGAAACTTCCCAAGGGTCGCACGATGCTCTTTGTCGGCCGGCTCGAGCCGCGCAAAGGTTTCCCGATTGCGGTACGGGCGTTCGCCCGGCTCGCGCAGGAATACAGCGATCTGCAGCTCATCGTGGTCGGTGAAGGCGTCGAACGCGAAGCTGTTGAGATGCTCCCGCGCGCGCTGCGGACCCGCGTGCATTTGTTAGGCAGAGTCTCCGACAGCGTGCTTCCTGGCTATTACGCCGCGGCTGACGTGTTCGTCGCGCCGGCGACCGGTAGTGAGTCGTTCGGCATCGTTCTCGTCGAGGCGATGGCGGCAGGGCTTCCCATCGTGGCGAGCGACATCGACGGGTATCGTGAGGTCGTGCGTCACGGCCGCGAAGCGTTGCTCGTGCGACGTGGCGACCCCGTGGCCCTGGCCGACGCCGTGCAACGGCTGGTCGAGAATCCGGCGGAGGCGCGCGCGTTGCGCGAAGCCGGGCGCGTACGCGCGCGACGCTACGACTGGGACACGATTCTCGCGACGCTCGACGGGATCTACGGCGAAGCGATCGGAGCCCCGCGGCGGACCAGAGCACTGGCGAGAGCCTAACGAACGAAGTTGGACGCCTAACCGTTTTCTTAGATCACAACAAGGAGCTTTGAGTTGTCAGCGCCGAGTTTCCAGAATTCAGGACGGCAGGCTCACCGGTTTCTTGCTTCCGACAGAACGTAAACTCGGTGAGCTACGCGTCCTCGGTTCTGGAGACTCGGCGCTGTTTACTCAAAGCTCCTTGTTTTGATCTTATGCTTCACGGTGAGCGTAGGCGCTCGATAAGCAGTTGCCGCAAACGCTGCGACTGCACCTCCCACGTCCACTCCGTGTGCACCCAGCGCGCGCCGGCCGCGCCCATGGCCGCCGCGCGCGCAGGGTCGCGCAGCAGCGCCGTTGCCGCGGCAGCGATATCGTCGGCTGATGTAGCATCGACGAGAAGGCCGGTCTCGCCGTGACGCACCGCTTCCGGCGCGCCGCCGGAGCGGCCCACGATCACCGGGCGGCCGACCGCTGCAGCTTGCAGAAACACAGCGCCTAACGCTTCGACATCGAGGCCGAACCAGCGCGAGCGGCAGGGCATCGCGAATACATCGCCCGCGCGAAAGTACGCCGGCAGCTCCTCGTACCGCGCCGCTCCAGCGAACACCACGCGCTCGCTGACTCCGGACTGCTGGGCGAGCGCTCGCAGTGCGCGCTCGTGTGGCCCGATACCGACAATCAACAGTCGAACGTCCGGAACCGAACGACTGATTTGCGGGAGAGCGCGGATGAGCATGTCCTGTCCTTTCCGCGGGACGAGCCTGGAGACGCAGCAAATGACCGGGGCGCTGCCTAACGCGTGACGCCGGCGCACCGCGGCGTCGGACACATCCGGAGTAAAGATGTGCGTGTCGATGCCGGACGCGATCAGCGGCATGTCGCCGACGCGCCGAAACGCTCGCTCCAGCCGCTGGCGCGTCCAGACGGAGCCTGCCGTGACGAACAACGCCTCGCGCCCGATCCGCGCCAACAATCCGGGAAAGCGCGCCGCGGTCAGCTCCAAACCGTGCGACAGGCCGGCGTATGGAATGCCGACCTTACGGTGCACGGCGGGGCCCATGTGGCCCAGCGGCCAGATGGCGCCGAAGAGCACGACGTCGGGCTTGCGTGCACGCAGCTCTGCATGGAGTCGCCGCCTAACGTCTGGCGTAGGGAGCATCATCGTCGTCGCTAGACGGATGACTTCGTGCGGATACGTGGCGTCGAACTCGCTGGCACCAGCATGCGTCGATGCGAAGATCGTGACTTCGCCGGAAGGAAAGCGGCGCAGCACTTGATCCATGAGGTAATTGATCCCGCCCATGCGCGGCGGGAAGTCGTTCGTCACGACGAAGACGTGCAAGCCGGTTCGGAGGTGGCGCGCCTAACGCGCGAGATTCACGTTCAGGTAGGCGCTGTCGCCGGTCACTTCGCGATCGACGGACGGCGCGAGCCACTCGGGCAGCGTGACCGGCGCGTCGGGGTCGTTCAGCTCGACCTCGGCGACGACGAGCGGCCGATCGAGGAACTCATCGATCTCCCAACGATGCTCCGGCGCCTCGACGACGTGACGCCGCTTAACCAGTCGCTTCCCCTGCGTCAGCGGCCAGAGGTGCTCGAACATGTGCCGCGTTGTTTCCTCTTCCAATTCCAAGCGGGCCACGCCGCTGCCGGATTTTACCGTGCGCAAGAACCGCTCACTCCCGTTGCTGCGATCGCGGCGCAAGCGCTCGATCAGCCGCTCGCCAGGGAGGTACCCCTGCGAGATCTCGTGTGTTTCGGCAGCCGGCATGGACGGCGGCAGCCCGTGTAACAGGAACTTGCGCTCGATCTCCACGCCGGGGGAGGGGGGGCGCTTCGACGTACGGATCTTCTCCGCAAATGCGCGCGTTCGCGCGAGAAAATCCTCGGCCGCGTTGCCTAACCAGTCGGCTTTCGCCCTAGCAAACGCCTGTGCGGCATGCGCGCGGACGCTTTCGGCGAGGGCGATCAGCCCCGGCCGCAGACGGGTGGCCGATCGGGAGCGTTTGCGTTTGACCGACGTCTCGGAGCGTGCGAGCGCCGCAATGGCCAGCGCGTCGACATGCGCGGCATCCTCGAGCGCGTTTCCCAGCTCGCGCGACCATAAGTGCGCGTCATGCACTTCGCCAAACGCGTCTTGTAGTTGCTTGAGCCGCTGTACCAACCCTTTGGCTTCGTCATTGGCGTCGGCGAGTGGCTCGAGGAGATAGCGTAGACGCTTCCCCTGAATGCGGGCGCGATGAATGCGTTCGTCATCCTGGATGCTTTCGACCCCTGCCAGTCCATCGGCGAACGCGGCTTCCTGGTTCAGAATCGCGGGCGCAATCACGGAGCCAAACGTCGGATCCGACACTCCATCGGCGGGGTTCACTGGAACAGCGTGACGACTGAGGCGGCGACGTAGCGTTCGCAGCGTACGTTCCAGGTTCTGATCGATCTCTTCTTGGAGTTTCTCGTCTGCGCGCGCCTTGCGCTCACTGATGACAGCGACGAGATGACGCAGGGCGGCCCGCTCGCGCGGCGCCAGCCCGTCGACCCGATCGCCTAACCAGTCGAGCAGCACTTCCGCGTCGCGGCTGGTATTGGACGCATCGGCTATGGCATCGAGGCGTTTGCGGGTCTTCTTGCCGACGTCATGAAGAACCTCATCCATCGCGCGGAGCCAGGAGCGCAGCCGCCGCATCGCCACGCGCATATCGTGCAGTGCTTCGGAGTCGTCGGCTGTGCCACGGCGCGCGTCGGCTTTCTCGGTCGCTTCGATCATGCTTAACGCCACACGGCGGGCACCTAGTGCCGCCGGCTCGGCGATCAGGCCGTCCAGCTTGTCGTCCATCAGTCGGCGATCGACCGCAGCTGACCTGGTGTGAGAAGCCACTGCAGCAAGGCACCCCCGGCTGCCGGACGCACGCCAAGATCGAGGAGACAGGCAGCGCCTTTCTTGAAGACGACGTGCGACTCCGAGCTGCCGGTCAGCAGCCAGGTGACCAGGCGCCCAAGATGCGGCTCATGCCCCACAACCGCGACCGTTGCTTCGGGAGGCAGCGCCGACAGCCACGGTAGCAGCGCCTCACTTGGCTGCTCGGGCGTCAGCGCATCGACGATCGCAATCTCCTCCTTGACGCCTAACGCTTCCGCAACGATCTGCGCCGTATCGAGCGCGCGCACGTATGGGCTGCTGGCGATCCTGTCGATCACCGGAGCGACGCGGCGCAATCCGCGCGCGTTGCGTCGCATGCGACGGCGTCCGATGCGCGTCAACGGCCGCTCAGAGTCGTCCGGACTTTTTTCCGCAAACTCGTCGCGATCCTCCGCGATCGCATGCCGGATCACCACTAGCTGCATAACGAGTACCCCCGCGACTTCACCGTAGGCCGACCTGTCCCGCAATGCTGGCGGTCAACTTCGCCGAGTCGTAGCCAAGCCCTTTGCGGAAAACGGTGACGACGTTGCGTATGTCGACCGGTTGACGCGTGATGTCGCCACGTACAACAACCAGATCGGCTTGCTTCCCGGCCACGATGCTGCCAAGGCGATCAGATTTGCCTAACACCTTCGCACCATTGAGCGTCATGATCTGCACCGCTTGCTCCGGCGTGAAGCCTGCTTCCACGAGAAGCTCGAAGTTGCGCTGATCGGCGTACCCCGCGATTGCGCTGGCACAGCATGGATCTGCCCCCGCCGCGAGCAGCCCGCCGGCCTTCACGAATGCCCGCTCGAACTCCATCGCTTTCTTGAAGTTGTGGCGCTGCAGCGAATCGTTCGCCGTCTTGCCGGCCTCGTAGTACCGCGCGACGCCTTCTTTGGCGCCCGGGAAGAGGGCGTCGAGAACGCGCTGGTCTACTGGAACACGGCTGGGGCTTCCCGTCTCGTAGACAGCAAGCGTCGATGTCATTGCCACGTTCTTCTTCACCATCTCCTGGAAGGTCCGCTGTACGTCGGGGCTATTGATATCGAGCGCGGCATACACGGCGGAGTTGCCCGATGGGCACTTGTCCAGTTCCTTCGCTGAATTGTACTCGGAATTCGTGAGAAGCCCGTGCTCCAGGTTGTCGATGCCTAACGCTACGGCCTCGCGGAATCCCACGGAGCACAAGTGCGCGGTGACCTTCACACCGCGTTTGTGCGCTTCATCGATCGCAGCACCCAACTCGGCGCGAGAAATCGTCGTGTACGCTTTGAACCAGGTTACTCCTTCGTCGGCCCAGTACCGCACCACGCGCCGTGCGTCCTCCGGACCGGATAGCGCGTGCATCCCACCGGGGCCATCGACTGGCCCTTGGAGATAGGGCCCCGTGACGACGAGCTCCGGGCCTATAGCGCTCCCATCGTCGATCGCTTTCTTGAGGTTCAGCTCGCGATACGAATCGACGCTCCCCGCTGTCCGAATCGTCGTCACGCCTGCAGACAGGAACAGCCGAGGATAGCTGTAGAGCATGATCTTCATGCCGCCACCGGCCGCCGACGAGTAGTACATGTGGTCGTGCAGCCCGATGATACCCGGGAAGACTGTATGTCCGCTCAGATCTATGACTTGGGCGCCCGCGGGGATCGTTACCTGGCCCGTCGGTCCGACGGCCTTGATCAGCTCGCCCTCGATTATGACGGTTTGGTGGTCCTTGGCGGGTGTGCCGGTACCGTCGACGAGACGGACGTGCTCAAGCGCCACAACAGGTGCATTGACCGAGACAACGCTCTGCAGCGGCGGACTTAGCGTGCGCTGCTGCGCAGCCAGAGGTAGCGAGGCTGCGGCGATAAGAAAGGGGGCGATACGCATGGCTAGGTAAGAGCTAAGAGCCAAGGACTACGAGCTTATAGCGGGGCTCAAAACGTAACCCTTGGCCGATTAGGGTTCCACCTCAAAGACCAGCATCATTCCGGTCCCGAGATGCTCGGCGATGTGGCAATGCAGCATCCAGCGCCCGGGATTTGTCATTTCGACCAGCAGATCCATGGTCTCCCCGGCTGGTAGCACGGCGGTATCTTTCCATCCCAGCGTCTCGTTAGGCATGCCGTTGCGCGCCAGGACGACGAAGCGCTGGCCGTGCAGATGGATCGGGTGCGCCATCGCGTGCGCCACATCGAAACGATTGACGATGCGCAACTTCACGATCGAATTGCGTTTGACACGCCACTCGATCGCCATGTTTTCTCGGCCACGCTCATCGGTAATCGTCCATTCGACTTCGCGGCCCGTCAGCGCCCAGTGCATCTGTGGCATGCCATCGTTCCAATCGACGGGGACGGACATGCCAGCGAGCATCGCCGTCATTGTCGGAGTCACATCCTTGAGTCGCAGGCCGAGTGTCAGCGTGCGATCGGGAGCGCGGGCCAAATGTTGTCGTAGTGGTGTGACTTCGCGTGTGACAGCCGCATCGCGTCGAAGCTGATCAAACCGCGCGCCGGCGATACGAGCCGCCCTTTCACGCGCGACCTGGACAAAGCCTAACGTGTCGGCAACGTCCCGGTAGATTCCCAAGGCATGATCCAGCCACTGCACATGGTTGACGATTGCGTAGCGTCCAGGAACGTCGAAGCGTGCGTCAACGACGTATCGCTCAGCGGGGGCGAGCGTGACGTGCGTCGTCCAGCGCTCGCGCTCGAAGTTGCCGATGTCGCTGCCGACCAGTTTAAGGCGCGCTCCGCCGAACGTGAGGTTGAGCAGGCGCGCATTGGCGACATTGGTGAGGTAGAAGCGTACCGTTTCACCGCGGCGAACGCCTAACGTGTAAGACGGCTCGCCGTTGACCAGCAGCAGGTTTCCAAACCGCCCCATCAGCGCGTGCGTTGGCACCGCGTTGCCATGCGGCAGCAACGCACCGGTGGAGTCGAGTGTCAGGTCGTCGAGCGCGAGGACTTCTTCACGATGCACGTTGGCGCGCTCGCGAGCAGCGCGCACGAGGATGTTGCCGTACAGTCCGAGGTCTTGCTGCATGTCCTCGCGCACATGTGGGTGGTACCAGTAAATCCCTGCGTCCGGAAAACGCACGCGATAGGTAAACGAGCTGCCGGGAGCCACCGGCTCTTGAGTCACGTGCGGTGTGCCGTCAAAACGATTCTCCAATCGCACGCCGTGCCAATGGATTGTCGACGGCTGATCGATGGCGTTAACGAACCGCACGACGATCTCCGCCCCTTTGGCGACCGAGATCAGTGGCCCAGGACTCTGGCCGTTGTAGCCGTATAAATAAAAGGTCTTCCCCGCCACGCGCCGAGCGACCACAGACGCTGTCAGTGTCAGCGTATCGCCGGCGTCGAGCCTAACGAGTTCTCGCGGCCGCGCGGCGACGGCGTTCGGCGTCGGCCGAATGGCGAAGGGAGCGATGGCGGGGAACATCGTCCCCATCCCTGGTGTCGGCGTGATGCGGGGGTCCGGCGCGGGCGCGGGCCAGTGCGCCGAGTGCTCGCCGTGAGCCATTGGCGCCGCGCCGCTGCTCGTGAGGAACGGAGCCATCACGTCGCGGTGGGCCAGCAGCAACGCGCTGGGCGACGTCGCCCGCAACACTAGCTTCCCTCTGCGGGTTGTGACTGCGGCGTTAGGTTCGGCGCTGACGAGAACGCGGAACTGTAGCAGCTCGGCGGGAACCTCGCCGAGCGTGTTCGCGCCATTGTGTACTTCGCCGAGCTTGTGCTCGCGATCCATTGTGAGCGAATACACCCAGGCGACGTATGTCGTGAATGCGCCCAGGGTCGCTGGCGGCGGTAGCGAGTCGATTGTCAGCGTTAGGCGCGCGCGTGGTCGGCCTGCCGAGTCGACCGCGACACCGAACGGCGTGATGACTGGAATCAACTGCAGCGCGCCGCGTACCCCGCCCAGATCGGGGACCGCGACGAGCTCGGCGCAATACGGCGATGAGAAGATCGGCGTGTCCGGCGTGCACGCGCCTGTGACCAATTGCGACTGGGCACGGCTCGTTGTGCTCAGAGCGCAGCACAGAATGAAACGTGCGACGAGGCGGACGATCACCAGCATTTCTGAATCACGGCAACTGCAAACCTATCGCAACAGTTCGTACCATCCGAACCATCCGAACCATCCGAACCATCCGGATAGTAGTTGCTCTTGAACTTGCTCACATCATGCGCGCCTGCGCCTTTGCGTATTCTACCGCGGCGCGGTGTGTGCCGAACCACACACCAGGCTTCTTCTTCATGTGATCGATGAGGCGTTCGAGTAGGACGATGCGCGAACGGTGCCCGATGATGTGTGGATGCATTGTGAGCACGAACGTCGTGCCTTCCTCATGCGCCTTGTCGAACTCGTCCATCCACACTTTCAGTAGTTGCTCCGGAGCTCCGTAGCGATCGCCCCGTGGATTGAGCAGCGGCGCGTCGTCGTTGATCCACTCAACAGGGAGCTCGACGATTCCGGTTGGCTGTCCGTCGGCAAGAAGTTCGTACGGTGAGTCGTCGGACATGAGCGAGCTGTCGTACAGAAGGCCCAGCTCGCGGAGAATACTCAGCGTGGAGGGGCTGAAGTTCCACGACGGGGCGCGGTAGCCGACTGGTCGCGACCCCGTCGCCTGTTCAAAGTACGCCAGCGCTCGCCTAACGAGGTCTCGTTCCACATCAGCCGGCAGCGTAGAGTTGAGCTCGTGAATCCAGCCGTGCACGCCGAACTCGTGATGCCCCGGCGCCTTGATCATCGGAATGATCTCCGGGTGCAGCTCCAGACTCATCGCCGGCATGAAGAACGACGCCGGGATCTTGTGCTTGGCGAGCACGTCGAGGACGCGTTTGAGACCAACTCGTGCGCCATACTCACCCTGCGACAGACCGCCGATGTTGGGGCGTCCCGGAGCGACCGGGGCGAGAAAAACTGTCTCGTTGTCGACGTCGAACGACAGGAGGACGGCGACACGCGCTCCACCGGGCCACGACTTGGGCGCGAGACTGCGACCAGCGCGCACCATGCCGATCGTCTTCTTCACTTTCTCGATGGACCATGTCCATGGTTGCGTCGTGTCGACCTGCGCCTCAGCCGCTGTCGTTAGGCAAACACTGCACGCTACGGCTGCAATGATGCTACGCATCAGCCCCTCCTGCGCATGCGCTCACGCTGCTCAGCAGCTTTTTCGACCAGGCGCCTGAGCTCTGCGATCGGCTGTGGATTGTCGTCTACCTGAAGGCGGAGCACGACATCGTTGTTGAGCCAGACGCCACCTGCCTTTTTCACGATGAGCATCGCGGCGGACTGCATCCCGCGCGTGTCCCCGCCGGCTGCTTGTCCTGCTTCGAGCGCAGCAAGAAGTCGAAGCGAAAGGGTGGCCAGGCGTCTCTTCGAACGCCTTGACCATGTTGTCGACGACGGCTTGGCCAGCGAGGATGTTCCCCTGTGCGCTGCAGTACTTCCCGATTTTGTGGCCAGCCCAAGTCGACGACTTGGTGCCCGTGTGCGCGGCCACCTCGCCCTTGGCGTTCATGACAGCGAACTGGCGCCCTTCTTTTGTCCAGTCGGTTGGACGCGGGTCCGGGTCTTCGGCGAGGATACGCGCCACTACAGCGTTAGGCGCGAGTCCCTCGCGCAATAGTCGGATCGCTTTGGGACCGTAGCTGACGTCGACGATCGCCTGCGTCGCGGCTACGCCCACGTCGGCTTCTCCCCAGAGCACGCCGTTGCCGACCGAGAAGACGCGCGATTGCACCGCACCCCCCACTTCGCCGGTTGCCGGATCGTACCCGACGATGGAGAATGTCGCCACAGGCGACCAAGCTCGGTTCTGTGCATCGGCAATCGCACAGACCAGTAGGACAAGCAAGACTGCCCCACGTAAAGGTCTGCTACTCGGAGAGCTAGTTAATTTCATGAGTCCGCTCTGAGGTCAGTTTGAAATCACTCGCAGAGTTGCGACATACGCCCCTGAGGCGCGCGTACTGTCTACATCGCCCCCTGAGTACGCGTTACTTTACGTTCTAGGCACAGACCACACCACACATGACATCGAAGGACTGGACCCTGCTCGTTGTCGCAGCAGCCTCGCCCGGGCCACTTGAACCAGTGCAGCTGCAAAAGTCCCTTTTCTTGCTATCAAAGAATCTCGACAAAAAGGCTCTCGCGGTCAGCGGTTTCTACCAGTTTGATGCCTACGATTATGGCCCGTTCTGCGGGGCAGTTTACGCCGATGCGGAACAGCTCGAAGTTGATGGAATGGTGGAGATAGAGCGACCACCCAACACCCGATTCAAATTGTATCGCGCAACAGCAAGCGGGCGCGCGCGCGCCCAGGAGCTGCGGAACGATCTTTCGGAGCGCGTGCGCAAGTACCTTGATGCAGTCGTGGGCTGGTGCCAGACCCTTGGCTTCACCGAGCTCGTGGCTGCGATTTACCGCGCTTACCCAGAAATGCGCGCGAACAGCGTTTTCCGCGGGTAGCGATGTGACGCTCCTGGTCGGCATTCTATGCGATCACGGCGTCGTAATGGCAACCGACAGTGCCGCCACATACGCAAGCAGCGGAGCACCGACCATCGGTCAGCAGTCCACTCAAAAGCTAATTCGCATCAACGATCACATTCTCTACGCCGGGACGGGCGCTGTCGGTGTTGCCCAATTGTTGTCACACGAACTTCATAGGCTCTGGGAGGAAAAGAAACTACGGGATGCCAGGCATCCCGCAGAAGCAATGAATGTCATAGGTCAAACGATCACCAAAGTCGTAGGTACGTACTTGCAGAGCGCGACCTGGTTACGCCAGCTCGGTCAGGATACCTCTACGTCGCTTTGCAAGTCATTGGTTGCGGCCCCCGTCGATAAAAAGCCACAGCTCTTTCAGTTTGACCATAACGGGGCGCCGGAGTTCGCCGACGAGCATCTATCGTTTGTCGCGTTAGGCTCGGGCCAAGCTATAGCAGACCCGTTTCTTGCACACCTAAAGAAGTTGTGGCTCTTCTCCCAACTGAGTGGGTGATTTTGGGAGGTTTTTGTGTTCGCGGAGAGCGGGAGATATACGGGGGAACGGTCTTGCGAGTGGGAGTGGGAAGCGCATGATGAGCGCATGCCAACACGC
>JBQTIF010000148.1:0-7395 GCA_052388395.1 Gemmatimonadaceae bacterium
CTCGTCTCCCGGCTGCCGGCGTCGTCGATTCGTCACCTCGGCGACTGGCTGCCGCGCGCCTGGCAGCACGCACGCAGCGTAGGCATCACACCCTAACCTAACGACGCCGTTAACCCGCCCGCTCGGCGCTAGTCAACACGTCCTGGTTGCACGCTTACTCGCGGCTTGAGAGCTGCGACATGACGATGGGCGGCCAACGCTGTTATTCCAGTTCGGCCAGCGCACCCGAATGGCGCATCGTCCGCACCATAGGTGAGGCTCCTTTGCGGCGATTCGACGCACCTCGCTAAGACCGAGAATCTGCGCGCCTCGACATTCGACACCAACCCTTTTCTGGTTTATGTTGTCGAATGTCGAGGTAAGGGACGCCTACGGAGGGCGTATGGCCAGTCGCGCGGAGCTTCTGCAGGGGACGCTCGATCTCCTGATCCTCAAGTCACTCGTCGCCGGGCCGCTCCACGGCTGGGGGATCTCCAAACGCCTGCGCGCGATGTCACGCGACGCCTTCGAAGTCGGGCAGGGGAGCCTCTACCCCGCGCTCTATCGTCTCGAAGATCGCGGCTGGATCGAAGCCGAGTGGAAGACGAGCGACGAAGGGCGCCGCGCGAAGTTCTACACCCTAACGCCCGTCGGAAAGAAGCAGTTCGCCGCCGAGCGTTCGCAGTGGCGCCACTTCGTGACTGTCATGGAAACCGTTCTGACCTCGAGCTGAGGGGGGGGATCGGCACATGTTATCGCGACTGGTACGGCGACTCCGCGCGCTCTGGGGTTCTTCTCGCATCGACAAGGATTTGACCGACGAAATACGGCTGCACATCGACATGGAGGCGGCCGATCTCGCCCGCTCGCAAGGTCTGTCACCTAACGAGGCGCGCCGGCGCGCGGTCGCCGCCTTTGGCGGTGTCGACAGATACACCGAAGCGCACCGCGACGCCCGCGGCGTACGCTGGCTGCACGATTCCGCGCGCGACGCGCGCTACGCGCTGCGCTCCCTGCGCCGCACTCCTGCCTTCACGCTGTCCGCCGCCGCTGTGCTCGCGCTGGGCATCGGTTCCGGCACGGCCATCTTCTCTGCCGTCGACGCCGTTCTCATCTCGCGGCTGCCCTACCCTAACGACGATCGCCTGATCCGCATCATCCAACAGAACTCCCCGACAAACCGTTTCGGCGTCTCCAACGCGGACTACCGCGGGATCGCGGCGTTCCAGCGGGCCTTCGAGAGCATCGGGGCGTCGCAGAACCGCGAGGTCGCCATAACCACGACCGGCGCACCGCGCCGTTCGCAGGTTACAGCCGCCAACAGCGGCTTCTTCCAGACGCTCGGCGTCGGCGTCATGCGCGGCCGCGTGTTTACGCCCAGCGATGAAGCTCAGGGGGCCCCGGGCGTCGTACTCCTCTCGCACGACTTCGCCACACGCGAATACAACACGCCCGACGCCGCGTTAGGCAAAGTGATGACGATCGACGGGCTCGCGCACACGGTGGTCGGTGTGCTGCCCGTCGGCGTATATGATCTCGCCGGCGCCCGCTCGCACATCTGGCAGGCGTTGCAGCTGCCGGAGCCGCGCCGCCGCGGGCCATTCGTCTTTCGCGTCATCGGGCGACTGCGCGAGAGTCTCAGCATCGCAGCCGCGCGCGCCGACCTCGCTGGCGTCAGTCAACGACTGGACGTGCAATGGAAGGCAAGCGTCGACGATGCCAAGGCTCTGCTCACGCCGTACCCGCTGCGCGAATTCATGCTCGGCAGCTCGGGGAAGACGCTCTGGCTCTTCACGGGTGCAGTGATACTCGTGCTTCTCATCGCCGTTGCGAACGTCGCCTCGCTCACGCTCGTGCGCGTAACCAGCCGCGCGCGTGACGCTGCGCTGCGCACAATGCTTGGCGCTACCCGGGGACGCCTCGCGCAGCTCCTCGTATTGGAAAGCATCATACTCGCAGCGTTAGGCGCCGTGCTCGGTCTGGCGCTAGCGTGGGGACTGCTCAAAGGGATTACCATACTGCTGCAGCGCACCATTCCGCGGCTCGATGGCGCCGCGCTGGACCCACGCGCATTCGCCTTCGCTGCCCTGGTGACGCTCGCCACGGGTCTACTCATTGGACTGTACCCGCTCGTCTCCATATTGCGGCGACAGCTGCGTCCGGCGCTCGGTGGCGGCGATCGCGAGATCGGTCCCTCGCGCGGAACGCACGCCGTGCGCGGTGCCCTGGTGACGGCACAGTTCGCGCTCGCGCTCCCGCTGTTGGCCGGCGCAGGGCTCTTGCTCAACAGCTTCGTTAGGCTCCAGCGTGTCGACAACGGCTTCGACACGAACCGCGTCCTGTACGTGCACGTAACCCTACCTGGAGCGACGTACTCGGACCCTTCATCGGTAGCGACGTTCTGGACGCGCACGCTGGCGCGTGTGAAGGAAGTGCAGGGGGTGGAAGCGGCAGGTATTAGCAGCTGCATTCCACCTGACGAGTGCGGCGACATCAACAACTTCGAGATCCAGGATCGGCGGCTCCCGCCGGGAACTCCTCAGCCGACGGCACCGTGGTCCGCCGTCGATGCCGGCTACTTCCAAGCGTTAGGCGTTCCTTTGCTCGACGGGCGTCACTTCACGCATAGCGATACAGCGGGCGGGACATACGTGGTGATGGTGAGCCGCGCGTGGGTGGAGCGGCATTCGTCCGACAGACCCGCGTTAGGAAGGAAGATTCTCGATGCCGGCTTCGAAGAAGCGGCTGCTACTATCGTTGGCATCGTCGGTGACGTGAAGTATCAGGGACTGCAGGAGACTGGCGACGCCGTATACCGCTCGGTGGCTGCAGAGCTTCCGAATGACGCGCACCTGTTCGTGCGTACCGCAGGGCCGCCGCGCGCCGCACTCCCCGCGGTGCGCGCTGCGATTCAGAGCGTGGATCCGAATCTTGCTCTGGACGAAGCGGGGTTGATGGACGAGCGCGTGGCAGGTTCAGTGACGCCGCAGCGGCACTGGACTCTCTTGTTAGGCGGGTTTGCCCTCGCCGCGCTGGTGCTTGCGGCGGTTGGTATTTTCGGGATGTTGTCGTACCTCGTGACGTCGCGTCAGCGTGAGATCGGCGTGCGCGTCGCGCTCGGCGCGGCACGCAGCGAAGTTGTGTCGATGATCCTCCGACGCGGGATGCGCTTCGCGATCCCGGGAGCCGTCGCCGGACTGGTAGTCGCGTTGCTGGCGCGCCGGTTCATCGAGACCTCGCTCTTCGATGTGAGCTCAGCCGATCCACTCACGTTAGGTGGCGTCACGCTGCTCTTGCTTGCCGTCGCGGGCAGTGCGTCGTGGCTCCCCGCGCGTCGAGCCGCCGCCGCGGACCCGATGAAGGCGATCCGAACCGACTGAGAGTGGAGCGAACCATGCGCGCTTTCGTGCGCCGCATTCGGGCGCTTCCTCCGTTCCGAAGGGAACACGCTCGCAGCGCCTGAGCGTTTGGTTTACATCGGCCAGGGCGTCAAGAATGCGCGCACTGCCCGAACCTGGCGGCCGGCAACTATCTCACCGTCTGGAATCAGGCGTGCTCGCGCAGTTGAAGCAGACCGAAATAGCGGTAATCAACGAGTGAGCGGTGCCACTACCTTGGTTGGCACATGTCGATCGAAGAAAGTGCCGTCACCGAGCTCTCCTTCAGTATTGCTCCCCCAGCAGTAAACCACGCCCGCGGTCGTGCGGCCACACGTGTGCACACCTCCCGTATCAAGCTCCGCGAAGTCGAGGCCACCCACCACGAGCGTCGGCACCAACCGGTCTACAGTCGTGCCATCACCCAGCTGGCCCCATCGATTATCACCCCAGCAGTAGGCGGCGCCGGTGCTTGTGCGGCCGCACGTCACAAACTGCCCACCAGTCTAGCTCGACGGACTGCAGGCCACCGCTGACGAGCACCGACACACCCCGCTCAGCAGTCGTCCCGTCGCCGAGCTGACCGCGGCTATTGGATCCCCAGCAATAGGCCCCGCTGTCGGTGAGGCCACACGCGTGCCGCAGTCCCGTCGTCAGCTGAGTAAATGTCAGGACCGGACTCACCAGAGCTGGAGCGCCAGGACGGAACCAACAGTAGGCCGCGCCGCTCCTCGTACGGCCGCAGGTGTGCTCCCCGCCCGCCGAGAGCTCGACGAACTCGAGACCACCGCTCACGAGAGTGGGCACCCGACGGTGCTCGGTTGTCCCGTCACCCAATTGACCGTGCGTGTTCCGGCCCCAGCAGTAGGTGGCTCCAGCGCTGACGCGGCCGCAGGTATGTTCGTTTCCCGCCGAAAGCTCCACGAAGCTCAGGTCACCCAGTATCAGCGAAGGAACCGGTTCGTCGGCGGTATAGCCGGTCCCCAGGCGGCCCTGACCCCCCACTCCCCAGCAGTACGAAGCACCCGAGCTGGTTCGGCCGCAGGTGTGGAAGCCTCCCGCTGAGATGTCCATGAATGTCAGGGCACCAGCGACCAAGCTCGGAACCGGTCGAAAGGGCTGCCCAGAGCCGTCGCCGACCTCGCCCTCGAAGTTCAAGCCCCAACAGTATGCGGCGCCCGTGCCTGCGCGGGCGCACGTGTGTTCTCCTCCTGCGGAGATTTGGACAGCTATGAAAGGCAGTGACGGGACGACGCGCAGCTCATTTCCGCTTCCGGTGACACCGCTACTCGTCGCCGAGATGAGAGCGGTTCCTGGAGCAACGCCCGTCACAGTTGCAGTGGCACCGCCGCTGATGACGGTCGCCACCAAGGGATTGCTCGATGACCACGCGATCGATCGACCGCTTAGCACGTTACCCTGCGCATCCCGTACGGTAGCACTCGCCTGGACGGACTGCCCCACCCGTAGCTCGGTCGCATCCATGGCGACGGTAACGCTGGCCACCGGCTGGGAGGCCGCCACGGGAAGCGTATTTTCCGACCTTCCCCCGCAAGCAAACGCGAACAGCACGGCGAACACGCCGAGCGACCCTCTCGGCCATCCCGTTAGGCAGACAGCGCGTGCCACTAGGTTCATGCTCGTTTCTCTCGAGCGGGACTGACTGCGTCTTGAAACTACCTCGGCGTCCCGCGGTTCGGATGACGCGCTGGTGTGGTACGCGATGCAAACAACAACCCTGTGGTCGACGTTGTCCGCTGGCGGTTACTGCGTGGCGCGGTCGGTGTTCACCGTCAGGTTGCGGAAGTGCGCTATGGTACCGGGACCGAGCCACAACGCGATCGTCCCGGGCTTTTGTGCTCCGGACTTCACGTCGTTCACGATCAGCGAGGGGTGCTCCTGACCGTGAACAAAAAGACGCGCCTTTTCGCCCCGCACCTCGATCCGGATCCTCGTCCACTCGCCAGGAACGAGATCGACATACGACTCATACTTCGACGGTGTGTCGCGACGCAGGCGGAACCACGGCCACTCCGGATGTGAGATGTACTGCGTCGCGTGATTCCGTCGCTCCTGGTCCTCCGCGCGACCATTCGTCGGGCGCACATAGAAGGCGTCATACGTGCGCATGTCTTTCTGTAAACGGAACGCGATGCCCACGAACCCGCGCGCTCCGGCACCGGCACCAGGTGCCGGTGTGCCTGCGAGCTCGACCTCGATCGTTCCGCTCGAGAAATCGCTGCCCTCGATCACTGCAAGCTGCTCGAACTGGGCTTGTTCCTCAGCGCTCATACGCTCAAAGCGAGCGAGCGCTTCTGCGCCGATCGTTAGGCGCACGCCTCTCTTGCCGTTGAGCGTCGCGGGCTCTGCCGTGGCGTTATGCAATACCAGGCCGTTCGCGGACTCTAGCGGGTATTGCCGCGCTTGACAGATGGCTACACCGGGCATGAGTTGCGTCACTATCGCGCTGACGCCAAGCAGCGAGCGCACAATCGGAAACGACGGGGAAGTCATACGACACTCTTTTTTGGGACTTTCTCTTCTACGCGAAAACGGACTGCCGGTGTCACAAATGTCTAGCGCGCCTACTTCTGTCGCGTCCGCGCATGAGGCAGCCACTCACTCTTGCCGCAGGCTGACCTGGGCGTCGACGTGTGCAGCACGCCGCGCTGGGATATAGCAGGCCACGAGCGACGCTACGCCGAGCAGTGTGAAGACGCCCCAGGTACGTGCTCGGATCAGTCGGTGTCACACCGTAGAGCACGTTACCAAGGACTGTCCCCGCGGCCGCACTGAGTGCAAAGCCAAGGACCAATCCGACCGCTGTCAACAAAGCGCCGTCGCGCAGGATCCCGAAGAGGATGTGTTTGCGTGAGGCACCTAACGCGATCCGTACGCCGATGCGATCGGCAGAACTCAGCTCCCTCCCCGCAATCGGACTCAGTCCTAAACGTGCGGAGATACTCGGGCCCTACGTAATTGGTGCGTGCGACAACCGGCTCCTGTGTAACTGACGCACGCGCGGGTTCAACTCCCATCGTGAACCGAGGTGGCACACGTATGTAAGAAACGGCGCTGACGCAGGGTATCGCCGCGAGGCGCTGTCGTAGCCTTTCCAGCAGTGCGCTGTGCGCTTGCGGACTTGTAACGATCAGCGAAGGGTTCGCGGCGCAGTGCCAGGCCTCAGCTACCGGCCTCGAGCCGTCACGCGGTCGAATTCAGGCCCGTGAGTTCGACTACGTAGTCAAAGGAATCGGAGACTCGATGTTACAGCTGAACTACCTCGCGATCATCGTGGCGGCCGCGGCGGCGTTCGTAGTGAGCCTCGTCTGGTATGGTGTGTTCGGCGAGACTGTGTCCGCAGCGCGGGGCGTGCAGGGCGCCGCCGCCGCCGCCGCCGCCGCCGACATGGCTCGGCCGCCGATATGGAAGATGCTCGTCGAGCTCGTTCGGTGTATTGTCATCGCCGCTGTCCTCGCTGGACTCGCGGCGAAACTCGGCGCACTGAGTTGGGGTGGCGCCGCACTTCTCGGATTCGTCCTGTGGATCGGCTTTCCCGTCGTGCTTTGGCTCGGCGCGGTTATCTGGGAGAACGTGCCGCTGACGCTCGCCGCTGTTCACGCCGGCGACTGGTTAGTGAAGCTCGTCGTCGTGGCCGTAATTGTCGGCGTCTGGCGTTGATCTATTTTCGTCGCCAGCGCAGCTCGATGTTGATTGCGAGCCCCAGCGCGATCAATCCATTGACGGCGTGCAACGCTGCGAATGCAGGCGCGACCCTGCGCAGTCCGAACGCCAGCGCAGGCTGCAACAGTAGCACGCCAAAGAGGGCGAGCGTCGCGAGCGGTCGCCCAAGCGAGCGCCCGGCGAGGAATGCCGCGACGAGTGAAAGGAGGCCGGCCAGCAGCGTCACGGAACCCAACACGCGATGACCAGCGAGGCCGGTGACGCCGAACATAACGAGACCGATCGTATAGAACTGGCCAGCGACAGCGAGTGCCACGATGGCGTTCAGCATCCGATGGAGGATCGCACTCGCACG
>JBQTIF010000149.1:0-9240 GCA_052388395.1 Gemmatimonadaceae bacterium
TCAATAACTAGTGCGCTCCTCCTTAATACCCTTCCGGCTTCTGTTCACCCCTCTTTGGTTGTTATTCATCCCCCCCGCCCCCAATATCCCCCCGCCTCGCACCCCTGTTGAAAAACTAGATGTTCGGGTTGTTGTCTTTCTCGGCGAACGGCAAGGGATAACAAGTCTGCGGCCCGATGTTCCCCAGGTTCGGCCGCCAGTACGGTGTCCCTGCAACTGGCACAAAACGCGACGCCGCAACCGGCTGCCGACGATAGTCAGAAAGCCGCTTTCCCTCGAGCCAGAAGTCGAAACCTTTCTGGTAGAACAGCTCTACGAGAACGCTGGCTGCATCGGTGGCACCGTTGTAAGCCGGCTGCTGGGCTGCCGCACGTTGCCGATTGATCAGCGCGAGCTGCTGTGTGATATCGCCCGACGCCTCCGCCGCGATGTACTCCGCTTCGAGCTTTGAGGCGAGGCGGATTGGCGATGCATAACCAGTGTACTTCTGTTGAATGAAATACGGGCCTGCTGCCGCGTCCCATGCGTTGTACGGATGCCTTCCGGGCGGCAGGAACGGCACACGCGGATCCGTGGTTTGGTAATACGGCGGCACGCTGATCACACTGCGATCGACAGTTCCGCGCCACAGAGCATTCGACAGTCGCGCGCGATTCGCCAGATCATCTTGATACGTTAGGTTGAAAGTGAAGCCCGCCGGGACGGCGTTTGCATCGGCGAGCGCGCCTGGCTTGTCGCCGCGTTGCAGTTTTGCGCGGGCGCGTCCCACAAGCGAAGCTCGCGCGAGATTCAGACCGTCAGGCGTCGCGTTGGCTGTGCCGACATCCATCGCCTTGCTGAACCAAACGATCGCCGAGTCGAGCATGGCGATGTTGTTGACCTCCGGCCCCGACGACACCGTGCCGGTACAGAATTCCGAACCGAGAAACAACATCGCCCACGCTCGGAACGCTGCGGCGCGTGCGATGTTGATGTTGGTCGTGGGAGTGGGGAGCGTTAGGTCGAGCAGCAGTTTTCCTGACGCCACGGCAAGCTGCATGGCTCGCCACATCGCCGTGTTCTGACCGTTCAGTTCGGAAACCTCGCGGCGGCCGTACTCGTTTTGCGCGCCGCTGGTTTCCATGATGTACGTCTCGCCCGTGAAGTGCGAGCTGAACTGGATGAACGTGCCGTATGCCGTGGCGAAGTTCTGCTGCACCGATGCTGCCAGCGTCCCTGCGCTAGCGGCCGGATTCACTTCGGCGGCGTCGATGACGTTAGGGTTGCTGACCTGGAGAAAGTCGTTGGAGCAGGCAGCTGCGCCCAGAGCGAGAGCGGCGCTAAAAACGCTGCGCGAAACCGCGTGTCGCCTCGTGTTCATGTTGGCTCCCGTTGGTTAGAAGGTGAAATCGAGCCTAACGAGCCCTCGCTTGGGAGCGGGGAGCGAGAAGAAGTCCTGCCTGTCGAAGGTGCCGTTCTGGGCGATGACCTCCGGATCCGGACCTTCGTACTTCGTCCATAGCGCAAGGTTCTGCATCGCGAAGGACAGCGACGCGTTCGTCAACCTGATGCGGTTCAGGAAGCGCCTCGGGATTGTGTACGTCGCCGAGAGCTCGCGGAACCGGACGAAATCGCCAGGCTGCAAAAACGCCTCGAAGACGTCGCTGGTCGTTGCCGAAGCGCCGTTCACAGTCACGAACGATGGTCTCCCTGGTTGTTCGTTGCCGTAGCGGCGCAGTCGCTCGCGCTTGGACAGCAAGGTCGGATCGAGTCGTCGCCGGCTGTGAATGAGCAGCGTCTCCGTGTACCAGTCGCGCAGGTTGTCGACGATGAAGTCCTGCTTGGAGTCCACGAGTCCTGTAATTCTCAAATCCTTCATGATCGTGAAGCTGTTGCTGAGGCTCCACTCCAACGTGGGGTACAGATTGCCGATGGGCTCCAACGTATCGCTCACTGTGACAACGCCAGTGGCTTCGTTGATCGACTGAATCTTTCTCGAAGCGTACACGCCTAACTGCTGTCCGACCATCGCTCGGGTGCGGCTCCCGGTCGTGAAGGGCGCTACGCCTCCCAAGTCCGTCAACTCGTTATGGAGTGTGTTCAAGCTGCCGCGGAAGTCCCAACCGAAATTGCTCAACTGCAGCGCATTCACATTGACCGCCAGCTCCCAGCCGCGATTGATGACTTCGCCGATGTTTGCCAGCGGGTTGCTGTTGAAGCCAAGCGACGGCGCGATCGGTTTCGCAATGATCAGGTCCGTCGTGGTTTTGTTGTAGTACGTGAGCTCTGTTGTGACGCGTTCTCTCAGGAAACTTGCATCGAAGCCCGCCTCGAACTCCGTTCCGCGCTCCGGCTTGAGGTCCTTGTTACCGGGGTTGCCTGGATTGGCGCCGGCGACCGTGGTTCCCGCGATGTTGTAGGGCGCTGCCACGAGAGTCGTTAGGGCTGCGCCTGGTGCCGGCGAGCGGCCCGTGGTTCCCCATGACGCACGCACACGGAAAGTATTCACGAACTTCGCAAACGGTTCGTAGAACGGTTCCTCGGACAGCGTCCACGTTGCACCGAATTTCGGAAGCACAAACGCCTCCGCGTTGGCGCCGAAAGCTGAGTTCTTGTCGATCCGCACGGCGGCCTGCACGAATGCGCGATTCTGGTATCCCAGCTGCAGCTGCGTGAAATACCCGACCTGCGTCTGCTCGGTGTACGTGCTGCCGCCGGTCGTTGTCGCTGCGGCGTTAATGGAGTTGTTCGTGTTCGTCACGAACCCGACGCCCTGTGAAGTTGTCGCCGAGTTTTTGGACGAGATCACCTGCATGCCGAAGGAGAGGTTTCCTTCCCAGGTGTCGCCGCCGTACATGCGGCGCAGGTTGCCGAGGTAGTCCACCGAGTAGCGCTCGGCTGTGCGCGCGGCTTGTGTCTTCTGTCCGGAATTCTGCAGCGCAGGTGTGTACCAGGAGCTGTCGTTCCTCGGATAGAACTCCGCCTGTTTGTCCATTGCGAGGTCCGCACCGATCGTGATTCGATTTGTGAACCAGGATCGTGGCGTGTAGCTCGCCGTCATCGTCGGCATGGCACGGTGCGTCAGCAGCTGGTTGTTGATCGCTGCCAGTGCGTTGTAGTGCCTATTGAAACCGAACCAGCCGTCGGCGCTGTTCGCCGGCGTGTCTGTTCGCGTTAGGGGCGAGCCGAGCATGCCGCCCGCGATCCAGCCACTCACCGAATTGTCCAAGTTAGGCAATTGCGTGCGATTCTGCACCAGTCCCAGTCCGGCGTCGATCGTTAGGCGGGAATCCGGGATATAGTTGAAGTTGGAGCGTATGTTGTAGCGATTGAGCCCGCTGTTTGGCAGCGTGCCTTGTGCTCCTTCCCTCCCGAACGACAGGACGTAGCCGTAGTTCTGACCGCCGCCGCGCGCGCTCCAACCGAACGCGAAGTCTTCACCGCGTTGGAACACGTTGTTGCGCAGGATTGGGTCGTCGTTGACCAAGGTGCCGACGGCCTGCCCTCGGCATAGCGGGTTCCTGCTCGTCGGCGCGACGAGCGCCGCTGTGCAGAGGCCCCAGTTGTCGGGCGGATCGTAATCCTGATTTGAGCGGCCGCGCTCGAGACGCACGGTCTGAACAAACCGATTGGCACCCGGCCGCCCTTTCTTGGTGATGATTTGAATCACGCCGGCCGACGCGTCGGCGCCGTACAGGGTCGCGGCGGCTGGCCCTTTCACCACCTCGATGCTCTCGATCTCGTCAGGATTGAGGTCGTTCAAGCGATCGTACGCTTGGCCCTGAACGTTACCGGCGATGTGTCCCTCGATGATACGTACTCCGTCGACGAAGAGCAGCGGCTGATTCGACAGGTTCACCGACGATGCGCCACGGATGCGGATCGTTTTCGCCGAGCCGATGACGCCGGAGTTCGAATTGATCGCAACACTCGGTGCCCGCGATTGCAATAGCTCGCCGATCGTCTTGATTGGCGCGTCTCTCATGAGCTGCGGAGCGCTGATCGACGCCACCTGAGCAGATTGCGCCTTGCGTTCCTGATTACCGGCGGTGCCCGTGATCACGAGTTCCGAGAGCGTGACCAGCGATTGCGCGAGCCGGATGTTGAGCGCGGCCGTCTGACCCGCGACAACGCGCACGGTATCGCCGCCGGCCCTGTATCCCAGACGGAAGACTTGAATCGTTAGGCGCCCCGGCCGAAGGTTCGTTAGGCGGTAGTCTCCTTCCGCGTTCGTCTGCGTGGAAAGTGCCGTCCCGATCACGGTAACGCGCACGTCAGCGAGCGGCTGTTGCGTGGCCGCGTCGGTCACCTTTCCGGTTATGGTTCCCGTCTGTGCGCGTGCCTCTGTGGAGAGGGCCGCGAGAAGGGCTGCGGCAGTCAGAAGCAAACGACTGGAAAACGCGCGTGTACTCATAGGCGCTCCTGCGTCGTTAGGTAGAGAGCAGGGCGTCGGCGCGTTGGTGGCCGGAAATTCGACTCGGACAACCACCACCCCAGGTCTCATTCGCGGCTCGCGTGCGTCTCGCCCCGGGTCAATGGACAAGGAGTGGCTGGGAATGACACTTGTCAATAGCGGCTTGCCGAGCAGCGAGCGCTCGCGGAGCCACCGCGATACCAAAGGCGAGTCCCCGATTCAGCGACTTGACTACGACGGTCGTGGCTGTATTGTCGGCAACCACTGGATCCATGCTGCAATGGAGAGCGGACGCTCGCGTCGCGGGCGGGGTGCACTGCGGGTTGCCTAACGCGGCGCGAGTGATCACACGCACGCAACCGCCTGCGAGGTCACTGCCATGTGCATCTTCCGTCACTTGCGATCGAGCGTCGCCGCCGGACTGTTCGGCGCTGTCGCTGCGTCACTCAACGCAGAAGCCCAACGCGATACAGCGGCGGCTGTGCGACCCGCTGTCTGGGACGTCACTCAGGCGCGCGGCAAAGCTCGGACGATCAGCTTTACCACCGACGAGGGGACGTGGCTCTCCCCCGATGTGTCACCCGACGGTCGCACGATCGCCTTCGACATGCTTGGCGACATTTGGCTGCTGCCGATCGCCGGCGGCGAGGCGCGCTCGCTCACAAAGTCGAGCGGCATCGCACTCAACTTCCACACGGCTTTCTCGCCCGATGGCTCCAAGATCGCGTTTATCTCCGACCGCGACGGTCAGGAGAACATCTGGGTGATGAACGCCGACGGTTCCAATCCGAGGAGGATCTCGAGCCAGCGCGAAAAGCGCATGGCGCTACCGGTTTGGACTCCAGACGGCAACTACCTCATCGCTCGCACCGGCGGTGATTCGAACAACAATAGCCGCGGCGAGTTGTGGATGTGGCACATCGATGGTGGCACGGGCGTTCGCGTCAACCGCGATACCACTGCCAACGTTTCCTGGCCCGAAGTCTCGCCCGACGGCCGCTTCGTCTATTACGAGGAGATCGTCACCATCCCTGGTGATCGCAATCCGTCGCGCGGCTTGTATCAGTTACGCCGACTCGATCGCACAACTGGCAGCGTCGCCGAAATCACGAGCGGCGTCGGACCGTTGCAGGACGGTGGCGGCGGGCGGCGATCTAGCGGCGGCGCGGTGGCACCGGCCATCTCGCCGGACGGTCGCTGGCTGGCCTTCGGTCGGCGCGTGCCTGACGGGACGCAGATTGTTGCTGGGCACGAGTATGGGCCGCGCACAGCGCTCTGGCTGCGCGATCTTCAAACCGGCGCTGAGCGGATCATCATGGACCCGATCACAACTGATGTCATGGAGCGCAACAACAACGGCGCGCTTCCGCGGTACAGCTGGATTCCGGACGGTAAGTCGATGGTGATCGAAGAAGGCGGCAAGTTGCGCCGCCTGGATATCGCGAGCGGCAACGTGGTGACGATTCCTTTTAGCGCCAGGATCGAGAAGACGATCTCCGAGCGAGTCTACCCAACGTTTCGGATCAGCGACGGTCCTGTGGACATCAAGATGATGCGCTATCACACGGCCTCGCCCGATGGTCACGTGCTGGCGTTCTTCGCCGTGGACAAGATTTGGCTGATGGATCTGCCTAACGGGAAGGCGCGACGGCTCACCGACATGGCTTTCACGGCGCAGGAGTACTCGCCATCCTGGTCTCCTGACGGTAACTGGCTGGCGTTCACGAGCTGGTCGGATACGGAGTTCGGTCACGTGTGGAAAGTGGCAAAGACCGGCGGGACGCCGCAGCGCCTAACGCAGGTCGCCGGCATGTACCTCAACCCGACCTGGTCGACCGATGGACAGCGCGTCGTCGTGGCGCGCGGCTCAGGCGAGATGCTACGCGGCCGCATGCCCTCGGACGAAATCTCGTTTACGCTGGAATCAATGCCTTCGGCAGGCGGGGCGGCGCACGTCATTGTCGATGTCACAAGCCGCGGTGGGAAGATCGTGGCGCCGAAGGTCGGACCGGATGGACGTATCTTCTATCTCGAAAGTGCGCCGGGAGGTGGCGGAGGTGGCGGCGGCGGTGGCGGTACACAACTGAAGTCGGTACGACCCGACGGCTTCGATGTGCGCACACACATGATTCTCGAGGCGAGCGACGAAGCCGCACCCTCGCCCGACGGACAGTGGCTCGCGTATTCGCGCGGTGACAACATGTTCATCGTGCCGCTGGCGTGGCCGGGGATGGCGGGAGAGCCCGTGCGCCTAACGGTGAATAACCCGCCCATCGTCTCTCGGCGCGTCAGTCGCGAAGGTGGAAACTTCCCGAATTGGCGCGGCAACAGCGTGTTGGAATTTGGAAGCGCCAACCGTTTCTACCGGCATCGCGTCGCGACGCAAGAGACGGATTCACTTCGCATCAGCCTGCAGGTCCCACGTGCTCGTGCCAACGGAATCGTCGCGCTGACTGGCGCGCGCATCATAACGATGGCTGCTGATCGTGTGATCCCGTCAGGAGACATCGTCGTTCAGAACGGGCGTGTAACGGCAGTTGCCGCAAGTGGATCGGTACCGATTCCCGCCGGAGCTCGCAGAGTCGACGTAAGCGGGAAGACGATCATTCCGGGACTCATCGACACGCACAAGCACACAGCGCGTGAGGCGCGCGACATTCTTTCGCAACAGAGCTGGGAGATGGCGTCGAATCTGGCGCACGGCATAACGACAGCGCTCGAGCCGTCGGGAACGCCCGAAGCCATCTTCACGATGGCCGAAGTCGTGGAAGCAGGATTGCAACTTGGTCCGCGCATGTACAGCACTGGGCCATCCATCTCGAGCGGCACGGCCACGCGTAGAGGAAACATCGAAACGATCGAGGACGCGCGGCATGAGGTGAATCGCCTGAAGAGTTACGGTGCGGTCGCGATCAAGGAGTATCAGCAGCGCCGCAGAGATCAGCGGCAAAAGACGGTTGAGGCTGCACGCGAAGCGAATCTCATGGTGACCTGCGAAGGCGACGCTGACCATCTCGAGTATGTCGCCATTGCGATGGATGGTCACACGGGCTGCGAGCATCCGATCCTAACGCTGCCGCTTTATAAGGATGTCACGCAGTTCCTGGGCAAGGCGGAGTTCTTCTATTCGCCGACGCTCAACGTCGGCGGTGCCGGGCCGTGGGGAGAAGACTACTACTATCAGGAAGCGGATCTGTGGAAGGACGCGAAGCTGCAGCGATTCGTGCCGTGGCGCTGGCTGTATCCGCATACGCAGCGTCGTACGCTGCGGCCCGTGACTTCGTATCCGTTCCCGATCACCGCGCAGGGAGTCGCTGATGTGATAGCGGCCGGTGGTTATGGCGCGATCGGCGCGCACGGTCAGCTGCAGGGAATCGATTCGCACTTCGAGCTGTGGCAGATGGCGAGCGCGATGACGCCGATGCAAGCATTGAAGACGGCGACAATCTTCCCCGCGATGTTCATCGGTGTCGATAAAGACATCGGTTCGGTAACAGCCGGCAAGTTCGCCGATCTCGTGGTGCTCAATAGCGATCCGCTCAGTAATATCCGCAACTCGACGGACATTCGTTATGTGATGAAGAGCGGTGTCTTGTACGATGGCGCGACATTGGATCAGGTGTGGCCGGAGGCGAAGCCGTTCGCGAAGTTTTTCTGGGCAATGGATGGTATGCAGACCACGCCACCGATGAAGAAGTAGCTGCGATGGCTAGCCATAACTGCGTGGGAGGTGATGTTCAAACTGCGTGATAGGTAAGGGTCAACTACGTGAGAGGTGAGAATCGACCGCGTGAGAAGTAAAGGACGCCGTGCACTTCTCACGCCTCTGTCCCTCACCACTCACGCTCTCCACCCTCACCTATCACGCTGTTATTACGGCAACGAAAGAGGCCAGAGCTTTTGCTCTGGCCTCTTTCTCCGGCTTCCGGCCCGCGTTACGGCAGCACGTTCGACAGATCGCGAATCGAGGCGACCAGCTTCTGCACCTTCGCGCCGTCGCAGGATGAACGCGCGTCGGCTTCCAACTGCCCCGTCATCTGTGACAACGCCGTGGAACGCTGCGTGCCAGCAGCTCGCTCGGCGTTCGAAAGCCCCTGCCTAACGCTCGCAATACGGTCTGTATTAAGACACTTATTGCGCTCCAACTGATCGACGTACGCACGCGCCAACGCAAAGCTCGGCGGCCAGACCAGTTTCGGCTGACCCTGCGCGTTGAAGTAGTCGAAGTGAACGGTCTTCGCCGCGTCGATCTCGTTCTGCGAGACGTGCTCACTCGGCGTTAACTCGAAGATGTCGAGTCCGCGACCGATTTCTGAGCTGTACATCGCGCCGTTGTACCAGTAGATCGACCACGATCCGGCATTGCCCAGCCTAGTCGAATCTACCGGCCCGCGATCGTGGAATGCGATCTCTTTCGGATTCGCGGGATCAGTCCAATCGAAAATCGAGATGCCGCCCTGATACCACGACTGCACCATCACATCGCGACCCGGAATCGGAATGAGCGAACCGTTATGCGCAACGCAGTTCTCGAGCGACGTCTGCGCAGCCGGCATCTTGTAGTAGCTTTTGAACACCATCTTCTTGTCTTCAACCGTGAAGATCGCGTTCGCCCCCCACTCCTTCTTGTCGGTCGCGCGGCACTTCGGACCACCACCGCCGCCCCACTCGTCGGAGAAGAGGATCTTCGTGCCATCGTTATTGAACGTCGCCGAGTGCCAGTAGGCAAAATTCGAGTCGGCAACGGCGCCGATGCGGCGTGGATTCACCGGATCGGAGATGTCGAGCAGGAAGCCATAACCCTCACAGGCTCCACCAGCCAAGCCTAACGCGGGATAGACGGTGAT
>JBQTIF010000150.1:0-2515 GCA_052388395.1 Gemmatimonadaceae bacterium
GCCGTTCGCCGATAAACACAACACCCCTAACATTTTGTTTTTCACCTGGGTTCTGAGTCGAAAAAACGGGGTCAGATTCTATTGAGACCCCAGCCTGATGGCTACGACAGCCGAGCGCTTTTCAATCGACTCTGACCCCTTTTGATCGACTCTGACCCCTGTTGATCTACTGGCGCCTTATCGCCACCGCCGGATCCACCTTCGCAGCCCGCAGCGCCGGGACCCAGCACGCAGCGACCCCCACTGCAGCCATCAGCACGGCGACGCTGGCCAGCGTGATCGGATCGTTAGGCGCTACGCCAAACAGGAAGCTGCGAATGAGCCGGCTCGCTAAGACGGCGCCGATGACGCCAAGCACCAGTCCGAGGCCGAGCAGCACGCCCCCTTCGCTCAACACCATGCGCTGCACGCGACCTTTGTCAGCACCGAGACTCATGCGGATGCCGATCTCGTTCGTGCGCGCGCTGACCGAGAACGCCAGCACGCCGGCGATACCGACCGACGCGATGATGAGCGCGAGAATGCTGAACGACGAGATCAACACAGCGTTGAGGCGCCGCGGTGCGACACTGCGATCTTTGATCTGATCAACAGTCAGCACGTTTTCGATCGGTGCGTCCGGCACAATGCCCCTAACGAGTCTCGTCGTGGCAGGGATCAGCGACGGCGCATCGTTGGCTGCACGGATCACAATCCCAGCCTGCCCAAAGCTCACTTCCTGAACAAACGGCATATAGACAACGGGGAATGGCTCGGCATCGAGCCCACTGTCTTTCGTATTGCCGACCACGCCGACAATCGTGCGCCAATCGCCGCTCACCGGAATGAAACGCAGGACGTCACCGGTCCAAGCTATACGCTGCCCAATCGGGTCTCTCTCACCAAACATCTTGTCCGCAAGCATCTGATTGACCACGACGACGCGCGCAGCGCTATCACGATCGGTACTGGTGAACTCGCGTCCTTTTAACAACGGGATGCCGGCCGCTCGGAAGAACTCCGGACTCGCCGTGCGATACTCGGCGCGTGGAATTGCTTCCCCCGCCGCCAGCGGTCGTCCGTCGGCCTTGATCTCGAGCTGAAACTGCGTGCTACGCAGCGGCACCGTGGAGCCGAGTCCCACCTCGCTCACGCCAGGGACGCCACCGATTTCTTGTCGCATGCGATCATACAACGCTTTGGCGTCGGCATCACTGCGCGCGCCGCCAACCGGCACTTCCATCGTCAGGACCTCTTCCGCTCTCAAGCCGGTGTCGACTCGAGAAAGCTCCATGATGGTACGCGTGAGCAATCCAGCGCCGGCCAACAGCATGACCGAGACAGCGATCTGCGCGACAACCAAGCCGCGCTGCAACCGCTGGCGCCGCAGGCTGCCGCTCACGCGCGCAGCGCCGGCCGAGACATAGGTGCCTAACGTCCCTTCCTTGGCGAGTTTGGGAGCAAAAGCGAGCAGCACGGCAACGACCAACGTCAGCACCGTCGTGAAGACGAGCACCGTGCCGTCGAGACTGATCTCGTTGGCGCGTGGTGAGTAACGTTCGGCTAACGAGATCAGAAGACCGACGCCGATTCTGGCGAGCAGTAGCCCGAGGATGGCACCGCCAACGGCCAGCACAAGGTTCTCGGCGAGGAGCAGCCGACGCAGACGCGCCGTGCCGGCGCCTAACGCGGATCGCACGACCAGCTCCTGCTCGCGGCGAACTCCGCGCATTAGCGTGAGGTTGGCGACGTTGGCACACGCGATGATCAGCACGAACGCGGCGGCTCCCATCAGCAACCACAAGGTCAGCTTCGCCCGCTCGCCTAACACCTCTTGGAACGGAATCAGCGTTACTCGATACCCTGAACCGGGGTCGTACGCGTCTTTGAACTCGGCTTGCACGCGCTGACGCACGGCAGCCACTTCAGCCTTGGCTTGTGCGATTGTCGCACCCGGTGCCAGGCGCGCGATCATCTGCGTCATGCGGTGCGTGCGACCATGCACCATCATCGCGCTCGTGTGGTGCTCGCTGATGACCATGTTCATCAATGCATCGTTGCGCGTCGGGAAGTGCGGCGCGGGTTGGACTACACCGACGACCTCAACGGCGCGCCCGTCCATGCGCACTGTTTTGCCCACGATCGAGCTATCGCCGCCGAAGCGATTCATCCAGAATTCGTGCGTCAGGACGATGACCGGTGGGACTCCAGTCCCATCGTCGGCCGACGTGAGCATTCGGCCCATAACCGGCGAAAGCCCCATGATCTGAAAGAAATTCCCCGTGACAAGGCCGATGTTGATACGCTGCGCCTCGCCGCCTTCACTCTGAATCGTGTACGCGATCGGTGAATACTCCGCGATGCCGCCGAGGCTCTTGGCGCCATCTCGGAAATCGAGGATCTCGGGAACGGAGAAGTTGATGTCCTCGCCGCCGGGTCCATTGATCGAATGGCGCAGATAGACGAGCCGGTCGCCGTCGCGGTGCGGGAGCGGGCGCAGTAAAACGCCGCGAACGACGCTGAAGATGGCTGTGTT
>JBQTIF010000151.1:0-12529 GCA_052388395.1 Gemmatimonadaceae bacterium
GCGTTGACGCCGCGGGGGGGGAATACGCTACCCTCCGGGGCTCGTATTTTGAAATACGTGTCCTAAACACCGCACCCGCGACCCAAATTCACGCGGGGTTAAACGGGTTCGCGAGTGCGCTCGTTAGGACACGTATTTCAAGATCCGACCCCGGGAGGATAGCTTAGTCCCCCCCGGCGTCGTCATCGCATTCGCCGCCGTCGCCCTCGTCTCGTCTTCGAGTTCGGCGCAGGTCAATAATGCCGACTATCAACGCGCCGAGAGTGTGCGTCAACGACTGGAGGGCCTTGTCGTTGGCGCGCCGGAGACGCCGACATGGCTCGATTCTGCGCACTTCTGGTATCGCAGATCGGTGCGTGGCGGGAACGAGTTCCCTTCGATCACACCCGCCTCGCGGGCGCGCTTTCCGCAGCCACCACTCGGCGCTACAAGCCAATCACGCTGCCATTCAACATATTCACATTCGCCGACAGCACGCGTGCCGCAATAGACGTCATGGTCGATTCAGTACGTTGGCGCTGCACACTTGCCGAGTATCAATGCGGCAAGGCACCCGCCCGCGAAGCGAACCGGCCACCGCCGCGCCAACCGGGAAGAGGATTCTACGGAGCGCCGCCACCATGGGATGAACGGCCCATCGCAGCGCCAGACAGCGCACACGAGGCCGTGGTGCGCAACTTCAACGTCTTCGTTAGGCAGCGCGGCACGACGGCGTGGCAAGCGCGCAGCAGCGATGGCGTCGAAGCGGACGCCTACGAATGGCGCACGCTCGCCTGGTCCCCCGATTCCAAATGGCTCGCAGCGCACCGCGTGAAGCCAGGATTCCGCCGCGAAGTCCATTACGTGGAGTCTTCGCCAGAAGACCAGATACAACCGAAGCACTCGACGCGCATTTACAACAAGCCGGGCGATGTGCTCGATCAAGAACGCCCCGTGTTATTCGAGGTGGCGAGCCGCAAACAGATCGTCGTAGATCCCGCGCTTTCCCTAACGCGTATGACGTATCACGTCTCGAATGGCGCAAGGATTCCAAGGCGCTCACGTTCGAGTACAACCAGCGCGGCCATCAGGCGTTTCGGGTGATCGAGATCGCAGCAGCCACCGGGCAGGCGCGCGCTGTCATCAATGAAGAGGTGCCCTCGTTCTTCAGCTATTCGGGGAAGCGTTATCGATACGACGTCGCGGACGGAAAGGAGATCATCTGGATGTCGGAGCGCGACGGTTGGAACCATCTCTTTCTGTACGATGGGACGACAGGTCGCGTGAAAAACCAGATCACCAAAGGAAACTGGGTCGTGCGTGGAGTGGAGTTCGTCGACACCGTGGCGCGGCAGATCACCTTCCGCGCCAGTGGCATGTCCGCGGGGAAAGATCCGTACTTCGTGCACGTGTATCGTATCAACTTCGACGGCACCGGCCTAACGCTGCTGACCGACGCCGATGCGACGCACAGCGTCGTCTTCTCGCCGGATCGAAAGTTCTACATCGATACGTATTCTCGCGTGGATCAGGCGCCGATCTCACAGTTGCGCAGGGCAAGCGATTGTGGGGTCGTTAGCGAACTGGAACGTGGCGATATGTCCGCGCTGCTGGCGACCGGTTGGCGCCCGCCGGAAGTCTTCACAGCGACAGCGCGCGATGGCAAAACGGACATTTGGGGAGTGATCATCCGCCCGACCAACTTCGACTCGACGCGCAAATATCCCATCATCGAGAACATCTACGCCGGTCCACACGACTCTTTCACACCCAAGACCTTCAGCCTCCAGTTAGGCATGCAGACGCAGGCGGAGGTAGGGTTCATCGTTGTTCAGGTTGACGGGATGGGTACGTCGAACCGATCCAAGGCGTTCCACGACGTCGCCTGGCGCAACCTCGGCGACGCGGGATTCCCCGATCGCATCCTCTGGCATCGCGCGATCGCGGCGAAGTACGCGTGGTATGACACGAGCCGAGTGGGGATCTACGGCACGTCGGCCGGAGGGCAGAATTCGATGGGCGCTTTGCTCTTCCATCCCGAGTTCTATAAGGCCGCGGTGTCGGCCGTTGGGTGCCACGACAACCGCATGGACAAGATCTGGTGGAACGAGCAGTGGATGGGCTACCCGTTAGGCGAGCACTACTCCAAGGCTTCTAACGTGGATAATGCCTGGCGGTTGCAAGGCAGGTTGTTTTTGGTTGTAGGCGAACTCGACCAGAACGTCGACCCAGCATCGACGATGCAAGTCGTCAACGCGCTGATCAAAGCCAACAAGACGTTCGATCTCTTGGTGATCCCCGGTGCAGGGCACGGAGCTGGAGGTCCCTACGGTGAGCGCAAGCGTTTCGACTTCTTCGTGCACAACTTGTTAGGCGCGGAGCCGCCAGACCGCAATCGCGTAACGACGGTAAAGGGAGACGGGAGGGAGTAGCAGCGCGCTGTCCTGCGGCCGCACAGCGCTCGCTAACTCGCTCCAGCTGCGCTCGAGCAAGTTGCGAATCTCGGCCCAATCCTGCGCTGTAATTGACTGCCCGCGTTGATCGCGCAGGACCATCGCCTCGACGCGTAGACGGGCATAGTCCGCTAAGCGCTCGGGCGGTACGCTATAGATTTCCGCCGCAACAGCTGCGATCAGCCGTTCCCAGTCGGCGGTCGTGTGCAGCGTCGGCTCACGCCGGATGATCCACCATTCGAGTTCGTTGCGAGCGGCCGCGTTCGCATTGAACGGCGTTTGGCTGAGCGCATTGATCGACGCGAAATAACGCTCCAGATCCGGGAGTGCTCTCGCGTAGTCATCGCGCGATGTGCCGTCTTTGAACGCGAACGCTGCCTTGGCCGCGCGATACGCGATTGGGAATGAACCCCAGAAGCCGGCATCGAACTGAACGCGCAACGAGTGCGCGAGCTGCCAAAAGAGGTGTGCTGGTTTCCGTTCATAATACGAACGCCACATGTCCGCATCGAGACGGCCAGTCACAACAGGGTCGAACTGACGGAAATCGTTACTGCGCGGCATGAGCAGATCGAAGGCGATCCACGCGGGCAGCAGCGCGAACGCGAAGAGGGCGACGCGCATCGGACGCATTCGCGAACGCTGGGGGATTGGTCGCGCCGCGGTCATGGGTATGGCAATGCCGGGTTGCATGACGTCATATACGCTGGACTTTCAACGGCGGATTGGTGGACGCCACAGCCGTGCGGCTGCTCAGCATTCGGCGCTGCCTAACGCCGTGGCGCTCGTGGGTTACAGCGGCGAGTTAGACCGCGTGCCCCATTATGAACTGCGTGACGACCCCAACATACTCCTTCGGGAGGCTCAGATGAGGCACGTGGCCTGCACCGGCGTATGCATGGACCGCGGCCTGCGGCATGGCGGCGGCGACCCGATTCACAACGAGAGGAAAGAAGGGCGGACTCTGATCCCCATTGGTCAGCAGAGCTGGCGCGGCAAACCGTCGTAGGTCGCTGAGGTCGATCTCCAGCGCCTCCGCGTCATGGATTTCGTCCAGCCAGGTCGGTGCATTGAAGATGAATGTCTCCCTCGCTGTTTGGGGAAGCTCCAGCCACGCGCCAGGCCCGATGGCAATCGTCTCGACGAACTGTCGAGCGCCTCCCGCCCAGTCGCCAGTCGCGAGCAGCGAGGCAACCACAGCCATCCTCTCCTGAACAGCTTGCAGCGCGTTTTTCGCCTTGGGCTCGTCCTTCAGCAATCCAAACAGCGGTGGCTCGTGAACGATCAAGCTGCGAAAGAGACCGGGCCGTGCGGCCGCAAGACGCAGAACGATGGAGGCGCCGAACGAATTCCCAACGATGTGTGCTGGACAGTGTCCGAGCTCGTCCAAGAGCGCAGCCAGATCTGCAACATCCTCGTGAACGCTCCCCTGACCTGCTGGGCGTTCGCTGAGACTGTGGCCGCGGCGGTCGTAGGTCAGAACGCGAAACGAGTTCGAGAGCGACGGTACCACCGATGCCCAGTTCTCGTGATCGCCCCACGAGCCGTGCACCAACACGACGGGGTCTCCGACCTCTCCGGCGATCTTCCAGTAGATGCGGATCCCGTTAACTCGACTGCTCGGCATGATCGTTCCGGATGACGAGATCTCGCTGCCTAACGGCGCGCCGTTCTGCCTGCAGCAACAGCTTGTTAGGCGGCGGCATGGGACCCAGACCAGCAGCGCTACAGATCAGCATCGGGATCCGCGCCGAAGCGCAGCACGTGCCCATCGGGATCGCCGATTTTCATCTCGACTGCCCACGGAAACCGTTGAGGAGGTTGCAGGACGGTTGCGCCTTTCGCCTTGTACTCTAAGTAGAGCGTCGGCACGTCGCTAACACCAATCCACACCCAGGTTCCAGGCTGGCCCTGGTCGCCTTCTGAGAGATAGATGTCGGCGTTGTCTCGACTCACACAAGTGAAGTCGGGACCGCCCCATTCTGCGTTCCGAAATCCGAGGATGTCCACGTAGTACTGGAGACTGCGGGTCATGTCTGCCACGCGTAGGATCGGATTTGCACGCTCGAACTCGGTGCGCTCGACGCTGGTCTGCTCCATCGCTTACCTCCCTCGGTCACGAACCGCGCTCTCTATTTGTCGCGCTTCAACTCGACGACGATGACTTCGATCGGCTGGGATGTGTCGTTCACGTCGGCGTGCGTCTGCCCCGCTGGATCGGCGTCGAGCCAGTATGCCTTCCCGGCTTCCCAGTTGTAGGTGTTGGTCACCTTCCCGTCCTTGTCGACAACTTTGAGCTGTCCGTCTGTTAGGGCGATTAGCGCACGACCGTGATTGTGACGGTGCTGGTTCAGCGGTTGCTTGGGCATGATGATCGACTTCCACGCACGCACGTGATCGTTCTCGAATTGCGGTTCGCGCCGTGTCGCCTGTGCCTGCTGCTGCGCCCACATCGCGCTTGCGCCAGCAACAAACGAGAGCGTGCAGACGACCCAGGTTCTATATCCACGTTTCATGGTTGGCGCTCCAAAACGGTTGGTGCTGCTGTCACTACCAACGTGCCTCGTGCATGGTGGATTCCAATGACGAGTTCCCGAAAAGATGCTGGGACTACAAAGGATTCCTTGATTGCGTAAAGCAAGACCTGAGCATGAGGCAAAAGACGCTCGTTGGGTTCACAAATTCCATAATCGTCGGTCAAATCAAAGCATCCTTACTTGCTTTTGTCAGTGGGACCAGGGCCTTAGCGCGCGCAGCGATGGGCTGATCGACACAACGAGTCTTGGGGACTTCCAGAAGTGGGTGCTCGAGCGCGGCGAGCTCGATGCGATCGTCCCGGCGGCGACATTCTGGGACTCGGGCTTCATCGATCAGGCGAATGTACTGCTCAACCGCACCCGATGACGGACCACTTGCGCTCGTTAGGCGCTACCCCGTGCAGCTCGCCCGTTGCATCGGGAAATCAAAGCCGCGCGTCGTGTTGTTCGTCCCTGGCCCTTCGATTCGCGCGACGATCGAGTCGGCCCCGCGCCGCCGATAGATGATGCGCTGCGGAAAGTCGTGCTGCAGGTTCTCGAAGACGAGCGCGCTGTCGCTCACTTGTTTGGACAGAAACGTCGTCTCGTTCTGTCCCGAGGGCATCGCGATGTAGTTCAGCGTCGCACCATCCGCTCGCATACGCAGGTGCTCGAACTCTCGGGTGCTGCTGCCTACCACCGTGCGGCTGGCGCCAAGCATCACGCCTCCCGCGGGGGGCATCCACATTTCCGTCGTTAGGCGATTCGCAGCGCGCAACTCCCAGCAGCCGGCCAGCCACTTGGCGTTGTCGAGCGGCGTCGCCTGGCCCAACGCCGGCCCGGCGGTACCAGCCGCGATTGCGCCAATCAGGACAACGCGTGACAGCATCCCGTAGCTCCTTGAGGGTGACGCCTGGGAATATCGCGAAAGATCACAACGCCGATTGGACGAACGCGACAGAACGGCTCAGGGGGCAGTTGGCGCTCATTTCGTGGGGCAGGCGAAGAGCGGTCGGCGGGTGTCCCTGTAGGCGGCTGCGCTACAGAAGCGCCGCGCGCAGCGCGGCTATCATAAAACGCGCCCTGTCCGCCGGAACGGGACAGCGCCGATCGCTCGCCGCCCGCAGTTGCGGGGGACGTGCTGGAGCTACTCGAATTCTCGGCCTAACGTTACGCCGCCGCTTCCTCGCCGCCGAGTGTGCAAGAACAGGCAAACTCCCGCAGTTTGTGAACACCCAAATTCCCGCACTCGGGGGTCACTTCCCTTTGTCTGATCCTCCTTTCGTTAGGGGTTGAGTACGTCCCTCCGCTGTGGGACTGAGTAGGGCGTCGAGATGGCGGAGGCGGTAGCTGCGGCCGTCGATGTGAATGACGTGGACGTGGTGGAGCAGCCGATCCAGAATCGCGGTCGTGAGGATCTCGTCTCCCGCGAAGATCTCCGGCCAGTCGCGCACGTGCTTGTTCGACGTCAGCACGATGCTGCCCGCTCGTAGCGCGCCGACACCAAGCGAAAGAAGAGATTCGCCTCGCTTCGGTCCAACGGCCGGAAGCCGACTTCGTCCACGATCAACGGCCCGCAGTTGAAGTAGCGTTTGGCGCGGAGCCGCGCCGGCGGAATCGCGGCATCCGCGCGGAGCACGTGCATCAAGTCATCCAGGACAAAGTGCGCGACCGAGAAGCCGTTCTTGATCGCCTTGACGCCTAACGCGGTGGCCAAGTGACTCTTGCCAACGCCAGGCGGACCCAGAAACCACACGTTGAGCTTGTCGCGCAGGTAGCTACACGTCGCGAGCGCCTCGATCTGGCGGCGATCTGCGCGCGGCTGGAAGGTCCAGTCAAAGTCCTCGAGCGTCTTGCCCGGCGGCAGGCCCGAGAGCTTGAGCATCGTGGTCACGCGGCGCTCATCCTTCCGCTCCAGCTGCCGCGTGAGCCAGTGATCGAGGAACGCCAGCGGCGAGAGTTTCTCGCGTGTCGCCTCTTCGACGAGCTCGGGCAAGCAGCTGGCCGGATAGTCCAGGCCGACGCTCGCTAACTTCTCCGCGATCGGATCGAGCGCGACGGTGGGGCGCCGTGTGGGCACTGTGGGGGGAGGGGCCACTGTGGTCATCGCAGCGCCTCTTCAACCAACGCAACATACGCGCTCAGCGGCCGCGCGATCGCTGTGGGGGCCGGGAGTCCCACGCCGGAGAGCTGCAGTCGCGCGCGCATGCCTAACGGGGTCGGGCGTAGCACCGTAGGCGTCGAGTCCCCCTCGTAATGCGCGGCGTCCAGCACGAGCCGTCGCGCCGTGCCTCGAGGATGCCGAGCCAACTCCCGGCCCTCGCCTAAAAAGACCACGTGCTGCGCCGTGCCGCGCACTTCGACTCGGCGACCGTCGTGCCGGTGGCCGGACACCGCCGCCGCGCGTGCAACTCGTGGGCTCGCTCATCGAGGGCGGCCTGGAGCTCCCGCTCACTCGGCCACGCTCGCAGGAACCGATCGGCGAACGCCGTCCGGTCCGTGCGCACCCCACGCTCCACTTTCCCTTTGTCGGAGCCCATCCCCGGCCGGCAAGGATCGAGACTGAACCCACAGACGCCCGCGAAGCGCGCGAACGTGCGATTGAACACCGCGTGACTCCCCGCGCCTAACGCTACCGCGATCCGAAGATTGTCAAGGCGAACCCAGAGCGGCACGCCTCCGTAGCGCTGAAAGAGCGCCAGGTGGCCCGTCTGCCACGCCAGCTGCGCCATCGTGCGACTGACGCAGACGAATGTCGCGCGGCTGAAGGACAGCGTGCCAATCAAGCCATAGAGCGTGGCGCACTCCCCGGCCAGCGTCCCGTTCCACTCGAACCAGTCATGCTGCGCCTGTACGCCCGCTGGCGTGTCGACGCGCCGAATCGCTTGCACCGGTGCCGGCCCATACGTGCGCTGGAGGTGCCGCCTAACGCCTTGGTAGCTCCCCGTGAAGCCATACTCGCGCACCAACATATCGAACACCACCCGCGTCGCACATCGTGTCGTGCTCCCCGCGCTCACCCGCGCGTCACCAAACCGCTCCAGCACTGCGGTGACCACCGCGCTCCAGCCATCCAGGACCGTCACCCGATCACGCCGGCCATCCGGCGCGTCCGGCGGCCGCTTCACTCGATAGCGCAGCGTCGACTCATCAACGCCAAGCTTCGCGGCCACGTCTCGAATCGAGACGTGCCGCTCGATCATTTCCCGCGCAATCATCACGTGCTCCCTCCGCTACTTCGCCATGGTCGCTCCACGCCGAAGGTGTCGGCGCGGAGGGAGCGAGACTCACGCTCGCTCCGTCAAGGGAGTGCGGGAATTTGGGTGTTCACGCCTGCGGGAATCTGAGTGTTCTCGTACACCGAGTATGGCGCGCGCCAGGTCAGGCTCCGCTCTAAAGAATTCAGACGGCGCCGCGCCGGCGAATCGCCGAAAGTCGCGGATCAAATGCGCCTGGTCGAAGTATCCAGCGCGTGCCGCAACCCGTGCCCACGTCCCCGGAGGCGCCTGATCCAGCATGCGAAAGGCGCGCCGGAACCGGAGCAGCCGGCGCAACACGTTAAGCGGCAGCCCGGCATGCTCTCGCCGCTTCCGCTCCAGCGTGCGCGCGCTAACGCCGTAGAGATCAGCGATCAGGCCCAAACGCAGGCTCTCACTGGTATCGAGCGAGCGAATGACGGCGGTTGCCAGCGGGTCCGGTGTGCGCACGACAAATCGTGTGAGCACGTGCGCGAGCGCCGCGACGCGGGCAGCGACCGTGTTGTTTCTCGCAGCCGCGGTCTCTAACGAGCGCGCCAACTGCGGCAACGCATCGGCAAGCGGTTCAACGCGATCCGTCAGCTCGGCTAGGGGGAGCGGAAGTACCGCACACGCCGCCGCAGTACGAAATCGAATTCCTACGATGTCAGCAGGGCCGCCCGGACGCAGCCGCAGCGGCGCCGTGAGTTGGCCCGATACCAGGGCCTGCGCCTGCACGTGAGCCCGATCCTCCGCGTCGAGGCGATGAAACGGCTCGGCGAGATGGAGGATGATCTCCAGCCGTCCGTCCGGTACGATCACCTGAGGGTCGCTGCCTAAGTCGTCGCCGCGCAAGAACCAGAAGCAACGGACGAGCGCATCGAGCGGCGCTGGCGCCGGAGTCTCTCCATACTCCATCGTTAGGCGATCAGCCGCTACGGCCGGCTACTTTGCGCCCGACGTCTACGGCCTTGAACCCGCGCTCTCCCCAGCCGATCACGAAGACGCTGAAGCCCTGTTTCATGCGCATCTCGATGTCGTTGTCATTCGCTGGATAGCCACAAGGAACGTTGAACTCCTTGCACGCCGCAAGGACCTGCTGGATCGCTCCCTCCCACGCTTTTTCGTCCAAGACGCGCTGACCGTTCGCATCAGTCGTGCTGAACACCCCGCGCAATGTCCCAGCGCCGGGAAAGAGGACGCCGATTCCTTTCACAGCCGCGATCTCGCGCACGTTCGCCAGGCCGGCCTTGCCTTCGACGATCGTGAAGTTCACCAACTCGCCGTTAGGATTGAGCGGCCAGAGGTCGGCTTTTTCTTTGTACGCACTCTCGCTCATCCCCCAGAACGCTGGGGCGTCGCCCACGTCATCTGAGCGCGTCCCACCCTTTGACTTGAAGCGCATGGCGGCGATGCCGGCGCGCACCTCCTCGGCGCTCTCAACGCTCACGAACACGATGCCGCTGACGCCGAGGTTGAGTTGCCGTCCGATGCGATCGGTTGCTTTGCCGACGTCAGGAGAAATCTCCGGTGTCTTTACCATCAACGGATGATGCAGCCGCAGAAACGGACTCTTTTGCAACGCCCCCGCTTCCCGCATCCCCTTTACGAACTCGGTGAACGCCGGGAAGGCCGCGTCATAGTTTCCCTCCATACTGCCGTCGAAGACGTAGTCCGCCGTCTTGTTGCCTAACGCATCGATAGCGAGTTGTGCCTGCGTTTTCGGCGCTTCGGCAGTGGCCGGCGCCGACTCGCCTGGACGAGCACGTCGATTCGCTGGTGCGTAGAGCCCGAAAACTGGCTGCTTTTGGTCCAGGAGCTCGATGATAGGATTGAGCCGGCGCTGCGTCTGCGCGTTACCTGGTGCGGCGACGCTCGCCAGGCCCACAGCTGTCAGAAGCAATCGAATGCGCACGGCGCAACCTCCACGGCCACGAGGTTAAGGGCTTGCCTCAAACGATATGCGGGAGGCGCCCAATTCGTTGCAAGGGGGCACACGTCATAGCAGCCGCGCGTGTCGCGCCAAGGTCTCGAGGTCGGGTACTTCAAGATCTGGCTCGGCGCGAGCTGCAGGCGTTGCGCCGGACCCGTCTTTTCCGCTTCGGCGATTCACCCAAACAGTCGCAAGACCGAGACTCTTGGCAGGCGCGATGTCGTGAAAGAGACTCTGCGCAACGTGCAGCTGACGCACCCGCGGAACGCCGATGCGTTCAAACGCGTGCTCGAAGTTCTTGAGCGAGGGCTTGTATGATCGCACCTGCTGCGCTGTGATGATCCAATCGAAGGCGACGTCGAGCCGTCGCGTGGAGTGCGCAAAGAGGTCGTCGTCGACATTCGATATGACGGCGAGCTTGTATTTGGTGTGCAGCGCTTTGAGCGCGCGCGATGAGTCCGAGAACGGTGGCCAGTCCCGTACAGAGTTGGCGAATGCTTCGCGCTCCCCTGCTGACGGCGTAAAGCCTAGGAGCGTCCCTAAACCGTCGAGCACGTGCTGAAGCACGATGCGATACTCGACGAATTCGCCGGATTCGATGGTGGACTCGAGCTCACCGAAGAGTTCAAGCGCCTTACGCCTGTCGATGGAAATACTGTGCGCCGCAAAGACGGGCTTAAGCGCAGTGACGATACCGCGCTCCCAATCGATCAGCGTGCCGTAGCAATCAAAGCTCAGCACGTCGTAGTCGTCAAAATTGATCACGCTTCGCGCCTAACAAGTGGTCGCGCTATCGCCTATAGCGCGGACGCCTGCCCGATGACCGGCTGCGGAGAATAGCGGACTGGCAGATACTTCGTGGTGCGCTGTTTTTCAACCGCCCGGTGCGACTCATTACCAGCATCTAAGCATCGTAGCGGCGCGAAGATGCGACGCCCAACCGGCGATTTTTTCTTCTTGCATCACAGCGGCCACAGCCATATCCTGGCGACGCGCATCAGGCAGATGGCAGGCGGAGGCCCGTGGTTGCGGTACCCTCCTCGTTGTCCCCCGAACGGCGGTGCCCCCCCCCGTGCTCCCCTCACGCCACCGTCCAAGGAGGGCCTGAATTGTCCGCTTGGCTTGTTCGCGCCATCGGCGCGGCACTTCTTGCCTGCGCGTTCCCCTCCACTACGTCAGCACAGAACAGCACAGGGCGCATTTCTGGACGCGTCACCGATCGCGAGACGGGTGCTCCGGTTGACGCGGCACAGATCATTGTCGACGGCACGACGATCGCGGCGACGTCGAGCGCGAACGGAAGTGTCACGATTGCGCGTATCGGCGCGAGGACATACCACCTGCGCGCCGTCAGGCTCGGTTACCAGTCCGCTCTGCTGACTGTGAAGGTCGTTGCTGGTGCAACAGCGACAGCGGACTTCATACTCATCCGCACGCCGTATCAGCTCGAGAGCGTCGTCACGACAGCGACCGGTCGTCAGCTCACGCGCGCGCTCGGTCACGCCATCACCCGACTCGACGTGCGCGATCTCGTGAAGGAACAACCGATCACGAACCTGCAGGATGTGCTCAACGGCCGCGTCGCCGGCGTTACGATGATGGCTTCGAATGGGACGGTCGGCGGCGGCGCGCGCGTGCGCATCCGCGGGATGAACTCGCTGTCACTTTCGAACGACCCGCTGATCATCGTCGATGGGATCCGCATCGAGGAGTCGAGTCCGGCGTTAGGCGGCACGTTGTACATCGGTGGGGGCCGGCCGAACTTCATGAACAACCTCAACCCGGAAGAGATCGAGAGCATCGAGATCGCCAAGGGTCCCGCGGCCGCGACGCTGTACGGCACGCAGGCGGCGAATGGCGTGATCGTCATCACGACCAAACGCGGACGCAGCGGTCCGCCCAAATGGCATACCTACGCCGAAGGCGGGCTGGCGCGCGACCCGGCAGACTATCCAAGCATCTACTACAGCGCCGGCCGCATGCCTAACGGCGCGTCGCGGAACTGTCTGCAGTGGATGATCGACCTCAAGTTCTGCTCGCTGGAGCAGACCTACATCCGCAACCTCCTGGAAGACCCGGAGACGACGCCGATCGGGACAGGGAAGCGCCAGCAGTACGGCGCACAGGTGTCCGGTGGCAACGAATCCGTGCGCTACTTCATCTCCGGTGACTGGGAGAATGAGCTCGGTCTGTTACGAATGCCTAACGCCGAGCGGGACTCGCTGTTGCGCGAGAGGTCGGTGGACCATCTGCCGCGCCGGCAGGAGATTCCCAATCAACTCACGAAGACGAATCTTCGCTCGAACCTGGGCATAACGCTGAGCCACATGGCCGAGCTCAATCTGTCGTCAGGCTACGGCCATGCGTACAACCTCTTGCCGCAAACCGGGGACAACCTCACCAGTGTGATCG
>JBQTIF010000152.1:0-3389 GCA_052388395.1 Gemmatimonadaceae bacterium
TTCAAACCCTTTTGGCTTTACCCGGCCGGGTCCGGTCTTTTCAAAATCGACTCTGACCCAATTTGATCTTTATTTCAACAGCCCACCCCGGCTCTGGCCTCTTTGATCAGAAGGTGATGCGCTTTTCGGCCGCCACGGGCCACGCGGTGCGGCGCTTCCTCGTGATCGAGGAGGATGCCGGCTGTCTCGACGGCGCGCGCGACAAGGCTCTTTGCGCCATCGCGCAAGTCATCGCTCTGCATCACGTAGTCGATGTTGTGCTCCATATCCTCGGCGGACCAACCGCGGCTGTGCGCGATGAAGGGAAACTGAGGAAAGTGGAAGCCAAGCTCTGAGTAGAACGTGAGCATCTGCCCCGCGACACCTTGGACGTTATCCTGGCCGCCAGTGATGATGAACGCCGCGACCTTGTTTCGAATCAACACACGATTCGCGATCGTGACCTGGTTCTGCACGCAGTTCAGTCGCTCGGCCATGCGGAAGGAGAGCGATCCAGCGGCACCCCATCGTATCGGCGTTGAAACGAGGACGACATCTGCCCAGTGCACGATCGCTTCGTATACGCGATCCAGTTGGTCGTTGGGATCCATCTGTGTGATGGAGCAGGGCCACGTGCACGCGTGCGCGCTCTTGGAGTAGTACCCTTCGCACGGTCGAAACGAGAGCTCGGCGAGTTTGATGAGCTGCGTCTCAACGCCTAACGTTTCTTTCGCGAAGTCGAGTGCCACTTCCAGCAACGCGTCCGAGGTGGAAAAGCGTGGGTTCTTGACGTCCATGTTGGTGGTCGAGATGCCGACGACGCGCACGCCTCCGGACGCCCGCTCGATCTTGCGCGCCAACGGATGCGGCTCATGCGGGCGGTGCGTTCGCTTCGTGGCCGAGTCGAGATCGACGAAGAGTCGGCCATTGTCGACTTTCACTTGGTATGCAGGCGCGGCATCGTCTTCGTACCCCGGCTCACCCAGGCCTGTCGTTCGATGGTACTTCCAGTTGTGCCAGGGGCAGGTGACGTAATCGCCGTCGAGGCGCCCGTCGCCTAACGGGCCGCCGGCGTGGTTGCAGACGCCGCTGATGACGCCGAACTGGCCGTCTTTGTGTGTCACGGCGAACCTTACGCGACCGAAGTGCGCGGGCGTGATGGGCCGTTCGGCGAATTGGGCGGCAGGACCCAAGTCATGCCAATTCATAGGATGCTCTCGGGGGATAGGCCGTAGTCGCTAGCTCATAGCTCGTAGCGATAAGGCGAGCAAGGCGTCGGAAGTTCCGAGCGACATCACTCCGATGCGCGGTCTCGCGCTACGACGCGGACCTTTAAGAGCTCACACGGATTACCCGGATGAGACGAAAAGAGCCGAATTTTACTTGTGGTTAGGTTAACTGCAGAATGTCGCTTCGATGACCGTCATTCCGCGACAGGAGCGATCCGTATTGTCCGTCCGCTCCGCAAAATTCGTGTGAGCTCTTGTTGCGCGGCGGTCGGCGGCGGCAGCGCCGAGATGTCCACGCCCTGCGCTTAGTAGTGCCACAACCACCGGCCACATACGCGTGGCTTCCGCGGGCACCGGGGAGGCGCCCCCGCCGAACGCACTCGGAACACGCATGCATGGGCCGCCGGAGCAATCACGCAGCACGTTCAGACCCGACCCGCCCAAGCCGTGCAGCTGGATGTTGTATGGCAGTGGCCCAAGTGGACCGAGCGAGAAATCGGCGAACATCAAACGCGCGGCAGGCTGCTCGAAGCTACGGCTGTACGTCGCGCGCACGGTCTGCGTCGGCTGCGGCTTGAGGACTAGACTCAAGCGAGGCGAGAGGAACCATGCTTGCTCGAGCCGGTTGTGATGGTCGAGCCGCACCGCCGCGACCAGATCGACCTTGGGTGTGAGCGCACTCGTTAGGTGAGTGTAGACACCCGTCTCCACGACCCGATCGTCGTCTTCGAAGCGACCATTGAGCGTCCCTTCGGTGCGCGGGATCGTCCATTGCATGTCGACGCCAGACTGCAACCGCGATCCGCCAAAGGGGAGCTCGTGCTTCAGCTGGCCGCTGAGCAGGCGCGAGTTGTTCGTGATGAGCTGTCCATTGCGCAGGTTGTAGCTATCCCAGCGCCTCCCCAATTGACGCTGAGATTGGCGAACACCGCGCCGTGCTCCAGTCGCGTTTACGCATAGCCATAGACCCAGTCCTTCGCTTGCGCCGCACCAATCTCCGCCCCTGTCTCGATCCCCGTTGCCTGTGTGATTCCTAGAGTGGACGCGAGCAGTGTGTTTTCGGCGAGTCGCCAATCGATGCGCGCGTCCCCCTGGATGCTCTCGAAATCCTTCTCACGCTTGCCTAACAAAAGTGTATCGGGCCGCGCACCCGCGGCTATCGCCTGGCTGCGCAGCCGCAGCTCCACGTCGTCGACAAAAGGCCAGTCGTGGCCAGTGAGGTAGCGGCCGGAGATCTTGAAACCGACATCGCCAGCAGGCTGCGACACACGAAAGGCGGCGTCCGTGTACGCCATGCTTCCGGCGGCTAACGACACGCTCGACTCGCCCGTCTCGAGCGGCGAGCGCTTGATCACATGTAGCACGCCACGGCGACTGTTAGGACCATACATGACCGCCCCCGGACCACGAACGATCTCGATGCGCTCGATGTCATCATTGGTACTTGGCAGAAGCTGAGCGGAGTTGACGCCGAGGTAGGGAATAGCCGAGAACCGGAAGTCGGAGAGGAGCAACATTGACGACGCGCTGACGCCGCGCGGGCCGCGAGATGAAAACGTCTGCGTCGCAACTCCTTTGGCCGCGTAATCGACGCCCGGGACATAGCGCACGTGATCGAGCGCGGTGGCCGCCTGCGCGTTCTGCAGATCCTCGCGTCTAACAACCGAGGTGGAGACGGGCGAATCGAACTTGCTTTCCCGGCTCAGCGTCGCGGAGATCACGATCGGGTCGAGCGACTGAGGCAGGCGCTCTAGAGCAAAGTCCACGACCGTTCCGGCATCGCTAGGCACGACGTTCGTCGCGTTGGCGTTACGGTATCCCGGCCGCCTGACGAGCAGAACGTGCGCTGCACTTTGCAGACCGCTAAGCCGATACATGCCATTGCGATCGGTCGTTGCGGAGCTGGCGAGCTCCGCTCCCACGAGCGCGCTCACCAGGGCGCCACCGAGCGGCGTGCCGCTAGCGGAGTCGCTCACGCTCCCGCGGATTACCCCGCGCTGTGCCAGGGCACCGCACGGGACGGCGAGGAACGCAAGCACTGCAGCGATGCATCGCATCGGACACCGCGACCGGGGGATCAGCTGCTGAACGCGAGGCGCCGGGGATGAACGCCGGGGGAATTGCACGCGAGCTCAGCAATTATCGACGGTGCCGGACGACTCGGCAAGGTGCCCACACACT
>JBQTIF010000153.1:0-55117 GCA_052388395.1 Gemmatimonadaceae bacterium
CAACCCGCGCAAATGCGTCTCGACAAGCGACCGCAGCGCGTCGGCACGCCGAGTGGAGTTTGTCTCCAGGGCCAGACGCGTCGCCGACAGAACGATACGACCGACGATCGTGTTGTCCCACGACCGATGCTTCGCGTTCCCTGCCTTGGTGACCACGTACACGATGGAATCGCCATCGTGCTCCGGTCCCTGCGCACCGGGAACCGATGCCAGCCTGTGTGCAACCTCGTCGCGCGACACCACGAGAGCAAAGTCATCGGTGGTGAGCGCGAAGGGATCGCCATCGGTGTTCTGCAACGATGGTGTTGGCTGGTTGTGAATGTCCTGCACCGCGGCATTCCAAAGCGCCAACAGGTCGAGCTGCACGGCCGGATCTCGCAGCTTGTCCTGCGTCACAGCGCGCGTGCGAACGCGACACATGCGTCGCGCCTCTCGCGTCACGAACTCAGCGGCCCGCGGCGGAAGCGGTTGGCCGTGAGCGCCGCCAAAGAACGACACGCCATCAATCGTTAGGATGATCGCGAGCAGTGTGTCATATGGCCGTAGCGTTCTCGAAGAGCTGACGTCGAGAGCGAAGCGCTCTTCGCCTGTCAGGACGTCAGCGAGCCTGGAGCCGACACCGGGTTCCACCTCTCGGACTTCCCACAGCGAGACCCACGCAGCGTCATACGCGTCGAGCAGCAGCCTCTCGTCAGGCGTGATTCGCTGTCGGTTGTGTTGCCGCCAGGCGTCGGCGAGCGTCGCGCCAGCTGCGTCGTTCACCATGAAGTGGTGCAGCCAAGGCACGATGAGAGAGAGCTCCGCGGCGCTCGGGTCGCCATCATCGAGCAATCCATGCACCTCGAGTACGTTCTGGAGCCAGTCGGGACCGTGACGCACGCGCGCGAACCGCATCAGCCGGTCGCCGAGCGATGTGTCGAGCGCCTTGAGAACGTTCGCGCGCGCCGCTTCGGGCGGCACAACCGCGGCAGCGCTCAACTGCCCGTGGCATTTCTTGTATTTCTTGCCGCTGCCGCAGGGGCACGGAGCGTTGCGATTCACCGACATGACTAGCTCTCCAAGGCTTCCGCGTGGAATGTACGCCGCTTGATCGCGTCACGCGATTCGGCGCTGATCTCGCGAATGTCGCATTCCTACGGGTGGGGCCGCGTTCCCTCGGTCAACGTCCAGTCATATACTGAGGCATGGTGTCACCGTTCCTGCTTGACAGGCTACTTACTGTCGAGGAATACCTCGACCTCGAAGAGAAGTCGAACGGGCGGCATGAGTATGTCGACGGCGAGGTGTACCCCGTCGCTGCCACAACTTACCGTCACAACCGCATTGTGCTGAACATCGTCACTCGGCTGGACAGCGCGGCCAAAGGCGGTCCGTGCACCGTCTCAATGGAAATGATCATGCTGCGTGTGGGGAATGCACGGTTCTACTACCCTGATGTCATGGCCGTCTGCGGCGCTGTTGACATGAATGCGCATATGGCGACTGATCCGTGCTGCATCGTAGAGGTGTCGTCGCCAAGCACCGCCAGGTTCGATCGCAGCGAGAAACTTTTGGGCTACCAGCGCCTGCAGTCGCTCAAGGTCTACTTGATCGTTGAGCAAGGTTGGCGCCGAGTAACACGCCATTGGCGCGATGCAAACGGCCAGTGGCAACGCGAGGACTTGTCAGGCATGGGAACCATTCCAATCCCCTGTCCCGCGACAACCCTCACACTCGACGACATTTACGACGGGCTCGCGCCCCTCACAGTCAAGGAACTCGAGGCGATCGGGTACGCGGTGCCGGCAGGCGCCTAACAAACCAGCCTGATGACGGCGGAAGAGCTCGAGCGGCTCGACATCCCGGGGAAGGTCACGGAGCTTATCCGCGGCCGGCTCATCGTGCGCGAGCCGCCGGGCACACGACACGGGATGATAGCCGCGACGCTGTGTTTCCTCGTCGCGAGCTTCGTGCGGCGCGAGAAGCTCGGCGCCGTTTTCGCTCAGGATACCGGCTTCAAGATCGAGTCCGATCCAGACACCGTGCGTGCGCCCGATGTCGCTTTCCTCTCTGCGGCTCGCCTGGGTGCTGTTGGACGGCGTGGTTATGCGCCCGTCGCGCCCGACCTGGCTGCAGAGGTGGTGTCTCCAGATGATCGGGCTGGAGAAGTCCTTGGCAAAGTCGGATCCTGGCTCAGCGCCGGTTCGAAGCTCGTGTGGGTCGTCGATCCCGACCGTGAGGAAGTCCGTGTGTATCGGCCGGATGGCAGCGTGAGGATTGTCGGCAGTAACGACTCTATCGATGGCGAGAACGTGCTGCCGGGCTTTACGTGTTCCGTACGCGAGATCCTGCGTTAGGTGGGTCGCAGCGGATTGACGAGACGTAGATGCCGGAAGCGGGCGAAGTCTGCGTCTGTCGACACAAGCTCTGCGCCGTTTTCCATGGCCAACGCGGCAAGATGCGCGTCGCTCGTTAGGTTTTTCCCGCTGCACCCGCGACGGAAAGCAGCTGCTTCAGTAATTGCCAGTGCTCATCGCCGGCGTTTTTGGCGACAACTGGCGGCTGAGCGAGCCACGAGTCGACCGTGGCGACTGCTTGATCGACAGGCAGCGGCTGCTGGAAGAGGCGTGTGTTTGTGGCGATGCGAAGGAAGCCGAGTATCACGGCCCACGGGGGCGCGATCGTTTCTTCGCCGGTAAACAGCATCTCGACGTATGTTCGCGGCGCACTATAATGAATGCGAGGTCGAGCGAGCCCCCGGGCGAGCGAATTCAACATCGACAAGGCGCTCAGAACAGCAGCCGCGATCGACGACGAAGAGACGGCGCGCGAGTTGTCGCTGCGGAAATAGCCGAGCGTGAAAGTCCTTGATCTCAATGTTTTGCTATACGCCGTGAACCGGGACGGCGCGCAACACGCACGCGCCCGACGGCACAATTCAACCGGAAGCGGTCGAACGGTTGCGCGAGGTCGGACAGTGGACAGCCAAGTACGGTGCGTCGATCTACGGCACACGCAAGGGTCCCGTACCACCGCGCAGCTGGGGTGCGACAACGCAGCGTGGCGATACGGTATTCGTGCACGTGCTCGATTGGCCCGATGCAGTGCTCGCACTTCCGGCGTTAGGCGGACCTGTGCTGTCCGCGGCGATGCTGGACGGCGGCGCCGCGGTGAAGTTCTCGCAGAGCGATGCAGGAGTGACGCTCACCCTGCCGGCGCCGGCCAGCGATGCGCTGGACCGGGTCGTGGTGCTGCGCCTCGCGAAGAGGTCATGATACAGGGCTCGTGTGACTCGTGAACGCCAGGTCATTCGCCAGATGCGACTCCCAACCGTTCTTCCGCTCGAGAGCGCTGAAATAGCCGCGAATCACATCGCCTGTGTCATACGTCGGTCTCCTGCATGGCGCGATCGAGCAATCGGAGGCACCCGCACCGGCATCGTTGAACTCCACGGTGACGAGCGTCGCACCCATCGCGCTTTCCGGATCGCCCAATCCCACGTGAACGCGAGACGCTTTGGACGGTCAAGTACACCATACTCGCCGACCGCGACATGTGTTTTCCCTTCCGGACTGGTCATGCCTAACCGGTAGCGCCCGCCGACTCGCAGATCGATCGTTGCGCCGGCGAACGCCCAGCCCTTTTCCTCCATGCGCCACCAGTGAACCGGTTCTGCAGGATCGGTCCAGGCGCGAAACAACTTCTCGCGGTCCGCGCGAATCACCTGCGCCACGCGTAGCGCGTTTGTCGTTGTCGTCATGAGCGTCGCTCCTTACTCGAGCCAGTGGGTGATTGTTGCTGTTCGGCATAACGCTTGAGCGCATCCAACCGCTCGGTCCAGAAGGCACGCTGCCGATCGAACCATTCGGCAGCACTGTTCAATGCCGCAGCGTCGAGTCGGCAGCGGCTTGTGCGTCCATCTCGCGTGCGACGTACCAAACCGGCGCGTTCGAGCACTCGCAGATGTTTCGAGATCGCAGGGCGTGATACGGCAAAGGGATCCGCTAGCTCCCCGACAGTGGCAGCCCCGCGCGCAAGTTGACTGAGAATTGCTCGACGAGTCGAGTCAGCCAGCGCTCCGAACGTGCGATCGAGCCGTGCTGTATTGGTAACCATATGGTTACCAATTTTAGCCGGCCGTGCGTTCCCGTCAAGGAGTCGCGGTCGGCCCGTCAACTCGCTTTGTGCGCGAGGTTCGCAGCACGATGTCGCATTTCTGCAGTTTTGCCAGCGAGCCCCTGCGCCTATACTGGGCGCATGACACCGCCGATCCTTCCCCTCCCCGGACGGCGACTCACGTTCGACGAGTATCTCGAGTTTGAAATGGCATCGCCCCTCCGCCATGAATTCGTGGCGGGGGAGGTGTATGCCATGGAAGGCGCGAGCCGTCGGCACCATCACGTCGTCGGAAACATCTTTACGCGCCTCCACAGCGCCGCGCGCGGTGGACCGTGCGAGGTCTTTGCTCACTTCAAGCTGCGCATCGGGGATGATGTCTATTACCCCGACGTGATGGTTGCCTGTAGCGCGTCGGATACACACGACCTGTGGGCACGTGAGCCATGCTTGTTGGTCGAGGTCACGTCCCCGTCAACTGCGCGAATCGACCGAACCCACAAGCTTGACGCCTATCGCGCCATCCCTTCGCTCCGCGCGTATGTGATCGTAGAGCAGGCGTGGCGACGCGTCGTTAGGCACCGGCGCGACGAAGCCGGCGCATGGCTGAATGACGAGCTGCTTGGGGATGGCAGCATCCAACTGCCGTGCCCCGAACTTGCAATCGCCTTCGATCAGATCTACGAGGGTCTCGCTCCGCTCACGGTCAGAGAGCTGGAAGCGATTGGCTACGGGATCGAGACCGCTTAGCCTCGCGCACTGAGCTCAGATAGCCTGCGATCATGAGCGCGATCCCCGATACCGCCAGCGCCTCGAACACAGCAATTCTGTCACTCACAGACGTGAGCGCGCGCGGCACGTGAATGATCCAGAACCAAGAGAAAACCATCGCTCCCGACAGGAACGCCGCGAGCGCGGCGGTGCGCGGTATCAGCGAACCGACTCCTGCCGCAAGCAGCGCCACTTCTGCGAACCGCGCCCAAAAAACGGGATCTCCTGGAAACCACGTCGGAATGAGCGACACGACGAACGGCGTGAATTTGAAGTGTTGAGCACCGGCAATCAGAAAGAAGATCCCCAGACATATGCGCGCCGCCACAATGAAGCCGCCACGCACATTCACGTACCTAACGAGGGATGACGGGTCGTCTGCAGCGATAGGTGGTGACGTCACGGCAGCTGCCAGCGCGCCGCCAACGAACGTGAGCGCCTTCCCAGCGGTCGTCCTGCCTCCACCCAGAAACGAGCCGGCTATGAGAATTGGGCCGTGCCGCAGCAGGGCCCAGAGAAAAATCATCGCGCCAGCGAGCAGCGCCGCGACACGCGCGTACCGCCGCGCGCTGATCGCCACCCCCATGGCGATCACGACCACACCTGACGCGTAAGCCCACACCGCTCCGCCGGGGCCCGCCTCCGGCCATGGCGGAGCGCGTCCTGTCGCGAAGCGCTGCAACACGAAGTGAGTGACGCCAAGTCCGATCATGCCGAGCGCGAAAGAACGCGCGGCCGACGGTCAGCGCTTTATGGCCCACGGCGTGCATCGCGTTCCTCGTTAGGCACGCTCGAGAAACGTGAGCTTAGTGCCCCGAAGTGGCTCTGTACAAGAACCAATTCGCGTTGATTGACTTGGACCGGTTGTCCCCTGACCCCTCAGCGACAGGTTGATAGCCGGCGGAGACCTTCCGCGATACGATCAGTCTTGACGGCGCCGTAGCCTATGAGCAGCCCAGGGCGAGGCCTGGCTGAGACGTAGTTGTGCGACAGCGCCAGAACAGCCACGCCCGCGGCGTGCGCGCGCTGGACAACGGCTTGATCGACGCTGCCGTTTGTCATCATCTGGGCCGCGGCGGCCTGCATCGGTACAGCCGTATGCCAATCGGCCAGGAACTTGGCTTTGCGCAGCGCGCCGTGTAGCGGCGCCGGCGCAACGACAAAGCCAAGGCGCAACGTGGGAAGCATCACTTTCGACAACGAGCCGACGTACAACACTCGCCCCGATGCATCCATACTCTGCAGTGAATCGAGTGGGCGGCCGCCGTAGCGATACTCACTGTCGTAATCGTCTCCACAATTGTCGCGTTGGAGCGTTCTGCCCAATCGAGAAGGGCTCGTCGTCGAGCCATCGACATCGTCGTGCCGAGCGGATACTGATGCGACGGCGTGACGAAGATGAGGCGCGTCTCGTTAGGTATAGCGTCGACGATCAATCCGTCCTCGTCGACGGGAACGCCGCGCACGTGACAGCCGTGCGCATTGAACGCGCGACGCGGAAGAGGATACCCAGGATCCTCTACGGACACCGTGTCACCTGTCGCGAGGAGCACCTTCGCAATCAAGTCGATAGCCTGCTGACTTCCGCTGGTGACGAGAACGTCTTCCGCCGTCGCGCGCACGGCTCGCGCGACAGCGATGTGCCGCGCCAGCGCAGCGCGCAGCTCCACGTCACCAGCCGCTCCGATAGGAACGCCAGTGCCGATGGCGTGATGATACAGCTGACGCGATACTCGCGCGCGCCACGGTGCGTACGGGAAGCGGCTCGCGTCCGGAATGCCCGGTCTGAAATCGAACGCGGCCGTCGCTGCGCCCATATCGAGCCCAGAAGGAATGTCGTTCCAGATTTCCCGCGGTCTTAACGGTGAATGTGCCGGCGCGGTGAACGGCCGGCGTGCGAGTCCGTCGCATACGAACGTCCCCGACCCGCCGCGCGAGAGCAGATATCCTTCGGCGCACAGTCTCTCGTATGCCTGCAGGACGGTATTGCGCGAGACGTGGAGCTGGCGTGCGAGATCGCGGCTCAAAGGGACGGCTTGTCGCGCGCGCAGCCGTCCGTCGAGGATCGCCTCGCGTACCTAGCGGTAGATCTGAACTGCAACCTGACGCCGATTCTCGAGTTTGATGTGCAAATCCATTTTGGCGTCCTCAACCCATGCAATCACCGAAGAGTATCGCACGCAGCCGGTTCACCGAAGAAGTTGAGCACTCAGACGGACCGAACTAGCGCGCTGCTCCGCTCGCTCCGCGCGGCGCAAGTCGCTGCAGTTCGCGATGGAATCCGGTGATCACGCCGATCTCACGCGTGCTCTCACCCGGCGCAGAGAGCAGGACAGTCAGACGGCCGTCAGGACCTAACGTGTGGTTCCACGCAAACGTGCGAATGAATGGCCCTTCCGCGATGAGCTGTGGCCGCCCCGCTCGGAAAGCCCCCTCGGTCTGCACGGCAAGTTCGTAGAAGCGGCGACCGTCACGGTAAATCAGCCGTTTCCCGTCCGGTGCCCAGAGCGGCTGCTGCCCACGCTCCGTCACTGGGAAGATCGCGCCCGTCGGCGGCACGGGCGACACAGCCACACTGCCGTCAACGCTGCCAAACGACAGCCACTTGCCGTTAGGCGAAAAGCTGGCAGCGAAGCCGCGCGCTGGAATCGGCATCCTTGTCGTGTCGCCCAGCATCTTGCGCACGAACAGAGCGCCAGTGCGCCAATCGGAAAAGACAAAGTCTTTTCCGTTCGGAGCGATCGATAGGTACGACCCGCGAAACGGCGGCAAGTCTTGCCACGTGCGCTCAGTCAGTGAATACAGCCGAGCAGAAATCGTGAGAAACTGTACCGGATCCCACAGGCCGAGCAGAAGGTTTTTGCTATCAGGTGCCCAAGCTCCCGGAAAGGATCGAAAGTTTCCTTCGACATTGATGCGCTGACGCACTCCTGTCTCGAGATCCATAAGGAGCACATCCCAACCACCGAAATCCTTGCGCAGTTGTGCGGCCAGGATCTTACCGTCTGGAGACATGCGGGTTTGTGTGTACTGAGCGCGCGGAAATGGCAGCGTGTCGAAGCCACCGTCTTTGTTGACATGCGCAATGTGACCGTATAGCTGGCTCACACCCGGTACAAACACGAGCGTCCCATCCGGCGCCAGCGCGAACTCGGCGAAGCCAAACCCTTCTTCGATCCTAACGCCGCTCACGACAGGCACAGGTTCACCCGTCACAGTGCGCGATCCGAGGTCGAATGGAAGGGCCATGAGGACACCGTCGCCGCTCCCGAAGATCAGGTGTCCGGATGGGGAGTACTTGGGACTCGCACCGAACAGCAGCTCGGCGACCTGAACGGAATCAAGCGGCACGACGCCGCGGCGCAGGATCGCCGAAAGCTTGGCATCAGCGAGTGAGAGCAGCGCGAGCTGCCCTGAGCTGAGCTGACCGATTGCATAACGATTCCCCGGCAGGACTTCCGGCGTTCCGAATTGCGTGCCGAGTAAAACCGTTGAGTCGATGCCGCCGGACGCCGACACCCAGGTCAACTGAAAGCCATCCTGCTGGAAGAGGAGGATGCGATCAGGAGAGGGCCAGGCAGCTCCGGCAGGTCGATCCACAGTCGCGAGGGTAACTGCGCTGCCACCAGCGGTGGGGACTTTGCGTAGCTCGTTCCTCGAAAAGAATCCGATCCATCGGCCGTCTTGCGAAAAGAATGGGTGATACGCGCCGTCCGTGCCAGGCAACACGACTGCCGAGTCGCGGTCGAGAGGCCTAACGACAAGCGCTGTCGTTCCTCCACGCGGCGTGATGTACGCCAGAATTTCGCCTGATGGCGAAAGCGCGAGGGCGGATTGCCAGACACCTAACGGCCCTGGCCCGGTCAGTGCCAGCTGCGCCTGGTTAGGCAGTACCAGGTTCCAGTAGCGCGTCGGAAGCGTCGTCACAGTGGATCGGTTCCACAGAAAGCGCCCAGCCAGCAGCCCGACAAGGAGCGCGAGCGCTGCGCTCGCACCGACTGCGAGAGGGAGTCGCGACTTGCGCCTGCCGGCACGCAGCGCCTGCAGCCGTCTCGTCGTGCGATGCGTTGGATGCTGTAGCGCCTCGGCGAACTCGCCCGCTGTCGCAAAACGATCGGCTGGGATCTTTTCGATCGCCGTGTGAATCGCCGCTGCGATATGGTCAGGAACACTGTGGCGTTTGCTCGTGAGAACTTGCGGATCGGTTGTGATGATGGCGCCGAGTATGCTTTGCGCGGTCGCGCCGGTGAACGGCGGCGCGCCGGCGAGCAGTTCGTATGCAACGCAACCAAGCGAGAAGATGTCGCTGCGCGCATCGAGAGAGCTTTCGCCGGAGGCCTGCTCCGGACTCATGTAGGTCGGCGTGCCTAACGACATGCCGGTCTCGGTCAGACGATCGCCACCGGCGCGGGTCACGGCTCGCGCGATCCCGAAATCGACGACGATCGGCTGACCGTCGTTGATGAGAATATTTTCCGGCTTGATGTCGCGATGGATCACACCGTGCCTGTGCGCGTAGTCCAGCGCACTGGCGACTTTCCCGATGATCTGAAGCGTTTCATCGACGGAGAGTTGATGCTCGCGCTTGATTCGCGCGCGCAACGATTCGCCGTCGATGAACGGCATCACGTAAAAGAGGTGGCCGTCGATAGCGCCAGACTCGATGAGACCGAGGATGTGCGGATGTTGAAGGCTAGCCGTGACCTCGATCTCTTTGAGGAAGCGGTCCGCGCCGAGGAGTGCCGCTAGATCAGGGCGCAGGACTTTGATAGCAACCTTGCGGTTGTGCCGCAGGTCCTGCGCGAGGTAGACCGTCGCCATCCCACCCGCACCGACGTTGCGTTCGAGGCGGTAGCGACCAGCAAGTCCGGCGTCCAGCGCGGTTTTAGCGTCACTCATTGCCGATAAACTGCTCGTTAGCAGCGTCAGATGCCACGCTAAACCACTGTCAATTCCAACGTTGCCCCTGCCAGCGGGCTCAGCCGGGTGCTACTTGCGGCCTTACGGAGCGCGGGGATGCAGGCGCCACGAGATCGTCTGGTTTACGACGACCTGCACAGCGTACGGCGTGTTTATGGCGCGATAGATACCTAACGAGTGCAGACAGGCGGACGCACTATCGCCTCCGATATTCCTGACCGATGCCCATGGAATGCGCAGCTCATTTGAAAGCGCTGTGCTGCCGGCCACTGTGTAAACTGGGGTCAACTCGCTGATTGCACAGTCTCTCTGAACGTGCAGTGTCCAGGGAATCGACTCCTGCGCAAGGCCATGCTGTGCGACGTCTACATTCACAATGCGTAGCCGAAGTTCCTGGTCCGTCATCAGCACGAGCTCTCGTGGTCCTCCTCTCCGCCCAACAGGAACGATCTGGCGCGCGCCGACCGATGAAGCCCCGATTGCGGGCAGGGTGAATAGGAGCGAGTCCCGCCCGCCCATTGTCGCTGGCCGCACATTGCTCCACTCATAGATGAACGAGCGCCGCCATTCAGCGAAGTCCGGTTCGACCATGATGCCCTGGACTTCGAGCACGTTGCTGCGAGGAAGCGTTAGGCGACTCCGAGCATCGGTCCCAAGGTCCTACCGGGCGACGATAAAAACGGCGACCATCGTGTCTTCTTGCACATTGACCGTAATGTTGAGCGCTGGCGCGAGGTTTGCTTCGAGCCCGACGAGCTCGAAGCGATCACAAGCGGCGAGCAAGGCACACAGCGGTATCAGTGCTGGTCTCTTCATCGCCGTTCGAACCACTCAGCTTCTGACTGTTGCAGGCGCTCCAATGGGCCGCTCCGTCCGGCGCTGATTCCGGTGTCTATTGTGCGCAGGGTCGGCGCGACGAGACCGATATCCACCCACGCAGGTAGCCTGACGGCGCGGATCCGCTTTCTCAAAGCGAGCTCGATGGGTCGCCCCCACGTTTCGATGGTTCTGTCGATGTTGGGGACGAAACCACTCGCGATCACGACAGGCCCGCGCGTTACGCCGTTTACTGTATCGCCATCCACCCGAAGGAATCTGCCTCGCGTAACAAACACGAACGCCGTGAGCTAATAGCGCAGCGGTAGCGAACGGCAGCCAAGCGCAATTCAAGTGTTTAACGCACGACCTGGCCCACCTCGAGCACAGTCACCTCGCCGAGCTTGAGCGCCTCGATGCCAGCACGCACTTTGGCCAAGTCGCCAACGACAGTGATCAATACTCGATCCTCTGGGACGTATTGCCGCGCCACGCGCTGAACGTCGGCCTTTGTTACCGCGCGCACTTTTCGCGCGAAGTCGCGCTTTTCTTCCAGTGTCAATCCAAAGACGCCTAACGCGGCCATTTCTGCTGCGATCTGAGATGTCGTCTCCAAATCATCCGGAATGCTCAGCTCGAGCGACGCCTTCGCCTTTGCGAGCTCTTCGTCGGTCACCAGAGAATCGCGCATACCACGCAGCTCCTTGAAGAATTCGACGAGCGAGCTGTCGGTCACGTTCGTGCGCACCTGCGCGCTTGCGCTGAACGGCCCGGGTGCGAGCCTGAAGTCATAACGCGAGCCGGCGCCGTACGTGTACCCCTTCGTCTCGCGCAGGTTAAAGTTGAGTCGCGACGTGAATAGGCCGCCTAAGATCGTGTTCATCACCATGAGCGGCGCATAGTCGGCCATCTTGCGCTCGACACCGGGTGCACCGATGATGATGACCGATTGCGCCGCGTTAGCCTTGTCGACTAATACGAGGAACCGGTCACTACGCGGCGGCGTAGCTCCTATGTTCGACCGGGTGATCGGCGGCCCCGCAGCATCGCGCCAATCGCCAAAACGCTTGGCCAAAGCGGCCCTCAGCTGATCGGCGGGCAAGTCGCCTACAGCATAGAAGGTAGTGCGAGTCGGACGAATGGTCGCGTCGTAGAAGCCGCGCACCATCGCCGAGTCGAGCTTCGCCGTCGCGGCACTGTCGCCACCAGTCGGATTGCGATACGGATGTCCGGCAGGATAGAGCGACATATTGAACGCGAGCTGCGCCAGCGTCCCGGGCTGATCTTTGCGCTGCAGGATCCCCGTTAGGCGTAAGCCGCGCTGGCGATTTAGTTCGGCGCTAGCGAACGTGGGCCGCCGCACGACATCGGCCATGAGATCGAGTGCCGGCTCGAGGTTGCGTACAGGTACCTTGAGACTCACGACGGTACGATCCCAGTCGGCTTGCGTATTTAGTGTCGCGCCGAGGAAGGCGAGCTCGGCCTGCAGCTGCAAGGCGCTACGCGTCCCTGCACCCTCATCGAGCATGTTGGCCGTGAACGTCGCGAGGCCTGGTCGCTCGCCGTCGAGTCGCGCGCCACCAACAACAGACAGGATGATGTGCACGAGCGGAAGCTCGCGGTGCTCGACAGCGTTCACCTTGATCCCGTTCGGCAAACTCAGATCATGCACGCGCGGGACAGTCAGCTCAGCTGGGCGCGGTAATGCCGGCGGCTTGCTGCGGTCGAATGCCTCTTGGGCTGCAAGTGGCGTCGCTAAGACTGCCAAGAGTGCATAACGAATCATTGGACGGTCTCCTTCTTCGTTACGGCCATTTCCTTCTTGCCTAACGGGACGACAGAGAGTGTGACACGCGGTGCCTGCAGGTACTTGCGCACGACGCGCTTGACGTCGTCCGCCGTCACCGCACGATAGCGGTCCAGGTCCTTCTGGAAATAGTCCGGCTGTCCAGTGAAGTAGTAGTAGTCGCTGAGCTGATCGGCCTTGGCACGCACGAACTCGAGCTGGTTCAGGAACATCGACTCGATCGCATTTTTCCCCTGCTCCAGCTCCCGCGCCGTGGGACCTTCGTTGGCAAGCCGCTGGATCTCGCGATCGATCACCGCGACTGCTGAGTCGAGTGTCTTGCCCGGGCGGGCCGTGGCGCGGATCTGGAAATCACCATCCGACTTCTTCGAGGCATTGAACGCAACGACGTCGCCGGTGAGCTCCTTTTCGTAAACGAGCGTATTCGTGAGGCGGCTGTTGCGAGCCCCCGTGAGGAGATACGCGGCCGCGTCTAGCGCGGCATCGTCTGCGCCGAACTTCTTCACGCTGTGCCAGTTCAGATAGACGCGCGGCAGCTGCACACGGTCTTCGGCGACCACAAAAGTGTCCTTCACAGTGAAGGCCGGCGGCGCGTTGCGCGTGATGCCGGGGCCGCGTGGAATGTCGGCGAAAAGCTGCCTAACGTGGCGCCTGACAGAGTCGGCTTTGACAGCGCCGGCCACGACGATCGTCGCATTGTTCGGCGCATAGTAGGTGCGGAAAAACTCCTTCACATCCTCGAGCGATGCCGCGCTCAGGTCGGCCATGGAGCCGATAACGGGCCAGCTATATGGATGTGTGCTGGGATATAGAGCCGCCCCAAGGATGTCTGTCGCGATGCCGTACGGTTGATTCTCGACACCCTGGCGCCGCTCGTTCTTCACCACCTCGCGCTGCGCGTCGAGCTTCTCTTGTGTCATCACCGGAAGCAGCCATCCCATACGATCGGCTTCGAGCCAAAGCATGAGTGGCAGCGAGTTGGACGGTCCCCACTCGAAGTAGTTCGTGCGATCGTTGTTGGTGGAGCCGTTGTTGCTTGCGCCGGCTGCCTCGAGCCCTGTGTCGAACGTTGGATACGGTGCGTTCTGCGACCGCATGAACATCACATGCTCAAAGAGGTGCGCGAAGCCGGTACGTCCGCGCTTTTCGTCACCGGAACCAACGTGGTACCACACGTTGGTTGCAACCGTCGGCACGGAGTGATCTTCGTGCACGATCAACGTTAGGCCGTTAGGCAGCGTGTCGATAGCGAAGGGCACGCTGAGTCGTGTGGACTGAGCCGCGACCTGGCTCGCTGCTGACAGCGCGAGTGTCAAACCGAGTAGCCGCATGGGATTCTAGTGGATAGTGGATAGTTGATAGTTGATAGTGATAGGAATATGAGTTTGACACTGCAACCGCGCGCCAGGGATTTGCGACCAGGCACATCCTACTGATGTCGCATTTCTCCTGTTTCACGGAGCCGAGATCGTGTTAAATAGGGGTCATGGGTCAGCCGCGCTTGCCGAACAGGCTGCTAACCGTCGACGAGTACCTCGCCTTCGAGGAGGCAGCGCTCGTCAAGCATGAGTACGTCCGCGGTAACAGCTATGAGATGGCGGCTGTCACAGGGCGCCACAACCATATCGCCATAAACCTCGTCCGACGTTTGAGCACAGCTGCTGAAGCTGGGCCGTGCCAGCTCTTTGTAAGTGACATGAAGCTGGCTGCCGCCGATGATGTGATCTATTACCCGGACGTCATGGTCGCGTGCGGCGCGATCGATCTCAGTGCCGTTATCATCCGTGATCCGTGCCTGGTTATCGAGATCACATCACCAAGCACTGCCCGCTACGATAAGACGGAGAAACTCGACGTGTATCGACGTATTCCGTCGCTCAAAGGCTACCTCATTGTCGAACAGGCGTGGCGTCGTGTGGAGCGGCACTGGCGGGACGCTACTGGCGAGTGGCAGCGGGCCATCGTCGAAGAGGGGGCAGTTCCGATCCCGTGCCCCGAAACAGCCCTGACATTGGACGAGATCTACCAAGGGCTCTCACCGCTAAGCGTCAAAGAAATGGAGGCTATTGGCTACACGGTCTAATCGAGGCTAACAGATCACGAATCGCGTTATTCACGAGCTCGGGCTCGTCGATGTGGATGTGATGGCCGCTCTCCTGCGCAATGATCTGCTTGCCGTTGCGCGATAGGTTGGCAAGCGACGCCTGTGACCGGTCGCGATCCTCCTGCAGCCATTTTTCATCGTATTGCACGCGTCCGGCCGTGAATACGATCAGCGGCATGTCACCAAGTGGATACTCCTTATCCTTCGCGGCTGCGATCATGAGCGCCAATTCTTCGGCCTCAAAGGGGTTCACGTACGCGGCAATATGTTGGATCGTGCCTAACGCCCACACACGCATACGTTTCGCGTCGTCCGGCAGCTTGTCGCGCGACTCGTTCGCGCGCGTGACCAAGTCTCGCGCCGAGGCTTCCATTTGTGCGCGTGTGCCCGGCGGGATGTCGGCCTCGCGCAGCGGATTCGCTGTCTTGACTTCGGGAACGGGGCGTCCGGTTGCGGTGGTGTTCATCTGAACGAAGTTGCCGTTGATGTAGCGCCACGGATCGAGGCGTCCAGCGTCGATGAACATCATGCCGGCCACGTCTGCGGGATACGTTTGTGCGTAGAGCCTAACGACTACACCGCCGAACGACTTCCCAACGATCAGATACGGCGGCCGCTCCCCTGCTCTCTCCAGCAATGTGTGAAGCTCGTACACAGCTGCCGCATCGTGCGTGGATGCGGCCCCATCTCGCTCCAGCCGTCGCCGGCGCGATCGTATGAGCAGACACGGGCGAACGTCGCGATGCGCGGCTGATTGAGGCTCCACTCGACGGAGAAATCGCCGGCGCCCGCCTCGAGGATGACGGTCGGCTGATCGGGTTTGGCTTCTCCCGTGCAATACAGATGGATCTTTCAGCCACCGACGTCGATCATCCAACCCGGTGCCGGAAACGGCGGTTCCGTCTGTGCGGTCACCGGCGTCGTCAGCGTTAGGCAGGCCGGCGCCATCCAACCGATTAATGCGTTCAATCCGGCGGTGGCCCGTAGAATCCGCATAAGTCGTTGCCGTTGTTTTTCTATCATAGCGATTCTCGAAATGGAGGTGCCCACCCCACCGCCCAAGGAACAACTGCCTAACACGTCGCGAACTCTCGGATGGCATGGGTGACCGGGTGGGAGATCTGGATAAAGTATACCGCTGCCCGCGTACGGCCGGATCACGGAATCAAAGGGGTCTGAGTCGATTGAACGGCGCAGATCAAAGGGGGTAAGACTCGATTGAAACCGTCGTTCAATCGACTCTGACCCCTTTTGATCCAGGTTCGACACATGTTGGGTATCGGCTTACGGCTTCTTGGGCACCAGCGTGTAGACGGCCACGTATTCGAGATCGTCCGCGTCGCGTTCGGCTACGAGCACCCGATCCGCGGCAAAGTCAAGCACGCGCGCGCTAGCCGGCACATCGATTACCGATAGCAGGAGACCGGCGGACGTTAGGCTGAGCCATTGTGCGGACGTGTCCAGTGCTGCCTTGTAGCGGCGCAACCGTAGCGTGCCATCAAGTGACTGACGCAGCGCATCGAAAAATGGCATGCGCTCAGGGTACGGCATGATCTTGAGATACGCTTCGGCTCCCTGCTTTGCTATCTCTGTGCGCGCCGCGGCACGGCGCGACCGAATGAATTCGTCTCGGTCTCGCGCGGTAACAGCGCGCGGCGTTAGGCTAAACGCACGTCTCCCGCTATCGAAACGAGAAGTGAATCCGCATGTCCAAGTTGCGCAGGACTGAATCACCTTTGGCGTTGACGAGAACGACGCGGACGCTGTCGCGTTGAACCCCCGGCTTCCGCTCCCGCGTCGTTGGCAGCGGACTTGTGCGGGCGAGGATCGTTCCATTTGAGAGTACTCGGAGCGCGCCGGCGAACCCCACGCCAGCGTTGATGGTGCTCACGGTGCGCGCATGCATGCCGGCGGCGTCGAATACACTGACGCGCCCGATCTCAATGACGACGAGTGAATCGGCCGTCTATAGTACGAGGCGTTGCAAGTTTTCGAATTCCCACGGGCCACGGCCGGCGTCCAAAGGACTTGATGTGTCGCCCGGCGGCATCGTAGAGCCGCACAGCGGAGGGATCTGACTCGAGCACGGCAACGTGTCCGCTGCGCATGAAAACGGCGCCGACGATCCGCGTAAAGCTGTACGGACCGTCGCTGTTGCCGCCGATTCGCCATACCGGCTGCAACGAAATCGTTAGGCGTGGCGCGTGAGCCAATTCGGCCGCCGAGATCGTGACCACCGGTGCCGGCTGAACCGCCTGGTGGAGCGCAAGGACAACCGCGAACCCGATCACCCGGTCAGGATTCGGGGGAAAACCTGGGCGCGCAAGGGCGCGTACGGAACTTCGCCGCCCTACATTTCACGCGGTTTTGGCGCAGATTTCTCCGCCCCCCCCCGGGCCCCCACGCTTTCCGCGCGCGAGATCACCTATGACAGCCCCAGCTCCGACACCCGTCCCCCGCCTCGGCCGCAACGCCGTCCTGGTCATCGTGGGGCTCGTGGTGCTCGCGATGTTCGTCTTCCCTGCCCTCGTGCGCTTTTCCGCGAATTGGTACTGGTTCGGCGAGATCGGCTTCCGGACCATCCTTGTCTCGGAAATCGTCACGCGGGCCGTCCTGACGGTCGTCACAGTCGTCGCCGCGTTCGCGATCTTGTTCATCAACGTCCGGATCGCTCAACGCCGAGCTCGGCCGCTGCCAGCCGTAATGGGGGACATGATCTCGATCGCCCCTAACCTTCCACCCCTTCTCGTTAGGCGCCTCGCGGTCGGCATCGCGATCTTTCTCGCGCTCTTGACCGCAGGCACGGCCTCGACCGCTTGGCTGGGCGTGCTGCGCTTCCTCAACGGCGTGCCGTTTGGTATCACGGATCCCGTCTTCGGCCGTGACATCGGCTATTACACGTACACGCTCCCGATCATCTCAGGCGTGCTGGCATTTCTGACGATCCTAACGATCGTGTCGATGCTGATTTCGGCCGGCGTCTATCTGGCGAACGGCGCAGTCGCGGTTACCCAACAGCAGATCCGCGTTGCACGCGTCGCCGGCGTTCACATCGCCGCGCTGCTGGCTGTCTTCCTCGTGCTCACCGCGGTACAGATCTGGCTGGTCGGCATTCCTCAGCTCCTGTTTTCGACAACGGGCCCATTTGTCGGCGCAAGCTTCACCGACGTCAAGGCACGACTCCCCGGGATGTATCTGTCCATCGTCGCGGCGCTCGTTGCCGCCGGGCTGGTTGTTTTTGGTATCGTTAGGCGGAAGCGCTTTCGCTTCTTCGCTGCCTCTGTCGGTCTCTATCTAGCCGTGTCGGTCGTGGGCCGCGCGCTGATTCCCGCAGCCGTGCAGCGCCTGATCGTGGCGCCCACCGAGCTGACCAAAGAGCTGCCGTATCTCGCCAATCATATAGATGCGACGCGGCGCGCCTGGGGGATCGACAGCGTGACAGTCCGCGACGTGCGCGGCGAGGCATCGCTCACGACAGCGATTCTGCGTGGGCACTCGGCAACGATCGAGAACGTGCGGCTGTGGGATCGTGAGCCGCTGCGGCAGACCTTCGGCCAGATCCAGGAGATCCGCACGTACTACGAGTTCGTATCGATCGATGACGATCGCTACTGGATCGACGGACGTTACCGCCAGGTGCACCTCTCGCCGCGTGAGCTCAACTCCGCGTCGCTTCCGACTCGCAGCTTCATCAATGAGCACCTGACGTTTACGCACGGGATGGGAGTGACACTCGCTCCGGTCAATCAGGTAACGGAAGAAGGACTGCCGGTCTTATTCATCAAGGACTTGCCGCCCGTCTCTTCGGTGTCGCTGCGCCTAACGCGACCACAGATCTACTATGGTGAGGCGACGAATAGCTACGCGATCGTGGGAACGAAGCAACGCGAGTTCGACCATCCCGCTGGAGATGCGAACATTTTCACGGCGTACGCCGGCCGCGGTGGCGTGCGGGTCAACTCGATGTTTCGGCGAGCCTTGCTGGCGTTGCATTTTCGCTCCCTCAAAATCATGCTCTCTGGAGACATTACGAACGAGAGCAAGATCCTCTACACGCGCAACGTCGTCGAGCGGGCAGCGCGTGCCCTGCCGTTCGTTAGGTTCGACCGTGATCCCTACATGGTCGTGAACGCCGCGGGCGAGCTCAAATGGATCCTGGACGGCTATACCGCAACCAACGGGTACCCGTACTCGCAGCGCCTCGCCGATGGAACGTCGTACATGCGCAATAGCGTGAAGGTCGTAATCGACGCGTACGACGGCGATGTGAACGCATATATCGCCGATGCCAAGGATCCGCTGGTGCGCACTTGGGCCGCCGTGTTCGACGGCATCTTCCAGCCCCTCGATTCGATGCCTGCGGACCTGCGCGCACATCTGCGCTACCCGGAGGATCTCTTTCGGATGCAGACCGCGCTGTACGCAACGTATCACATGACGCAGCCGGAAGAGTTCTACCATCGGGAAGATCAGTGGCAGATCCCCACCATTCAGCAGGGAGAGACTGAAAGCGCGTTCATGCGGCGCATCGTTATGCGGCTCCCCGAGCAAGACAGCGCCGAGTTCATCTTCATGTCTCCGTTCACGCCGCGGAACAAAGACAACCTCGCCGCGTGGATGGTCGCGCGGAATGATGGTGAGCACTACGGCGACATGTTCGTCTATCGCTTCCCGAAACAGAGCCTTGTCTATGGCCCGCAGCAAGTAATCAACCGGATGAATCAGGATCCGGAGATTGCGCGCGAGGTCTCGTTATGGGATCAGCGCGGATCGCAGGTAGTGCGTGGCGCGCTCATGGTAATACCGATCGAGGACGCGCTCATCTACGTGCAGCCACTGTATCTGCGCGCTGAGGGTGGACGTATTCATCAGCTGGAACGCGTGATCGTCGCGTATCAGAACCAGGTCGTGATGGAGCGGACGCTGGAGGCTGGCCTTGCGCGACTATTCACCGGCGCGGGTGCGGTGTTGCCGCCGTCGCAGGTCGCAGCCGAAGGGCAGGCGACGCCGCCGCCCGCGACGACGCCTGGCGCCACGGTGGCGCCTGACGCGCAAGTGCGCGATTTAGCGCGGCGCGCTACCGAGCACTACGATCGCGCGATCGCCGCGCAACGCGCTGGAAACTGGGCGCAATACGGGCAGGAGATCGAGCGGCTAGGAGCCATTTTGCGACAATTGCAGAGTGGCGGAGGTTCGGGCGGCGGGTAGTAGCTCGCCACGCAACGGGTCACAGTCGTCTGGGGTGCAACTCAGCGGCTGACGAAGCCAGTTAGCTCAACACGGTACTCGCGCCGTGCCACATCGTGACGCACCGCCCACTTCGTCGGGTACGAACCGCTGCGCTGGTATCGCACCGGCTGCGGGATGTCCATCTCCGCGTAAGGGTTTGTCTGCAGAAATGCAACCGTCATCATCGGTTCGATGAACGAGAGCTTCCCATCGTAGAACCCGCAAATGAACGCACGCGTGAATGTGCCACCGTGATGCTCCGGCGCACTGCGATCTGTCCAGTGCGTCCCCATCCGCGGAATCGCGAACGCGTCAGCCACGTAGTTCACGGGTTCGAACTCGGCGCCCGGCCGCACGACCGCCTTTGCCGCAAACTGCGGATCGGCAGGCGTTCTCGTATCACGCTCCGCTGCCGTCGATAGATACCAATGCACATCGAAGTGCGGCTTGTCGAACGTACCCACTGGCGGGTGCCCGTTAGGCATCCAGTTGAGTGTTGCGTGATTGAAGAGCGTTGTGAGCCCAGTGGGCAGCGGGATGACCACCTCAGGGCCGGAACCGGCCGTCGGCATCGGGAGTCCTTGTAGTGCCGACGCGCTGAGTACGACCGCCAATGATTGCGTCTCGCCGGCTTCCGACACTACCGCTTCCGTATGGACGGTGCCCTGCCCGAGTGCGATGTCGGCGCCAACGAGCGTGCGATTACGCGTAGCGGTCGAGTCGGAGCAGGCTAGCTGTACAAGTGATGCGACGATCGCTCCGCTGATCGCGAAAATTGGGTTGGCTGCCGACCCCCCACTGGTGATGCGGGAGATCGCCGGTCGTTCGCCGCCCGAGCGCGTCGGGACTCCGGCGTGGGTGCTCTACCAGGTGGGGACGGAGAACCGTTACCAGCGAGTGTTGGCACTGGAGCTGGAGGGGGAGCTGGACAGCGCGTGGGCGCTCGTTAGGCAGCTCGCGCGCGACAATCCCGCGAGCATCGAGATCCGAGGTCGCCTAGGCGCGCTGGCCGCGCGGCGCCGCGATCGAGTGTTGACGTTGCTGGAGACCTTGCCGTTTCGCGCGCATCCGGTGGATGTCGTCTTTTTGCATAGCGATCCGGCGTTTGCATCGCTAAGGGACGACCCTCGCTGGATTCGGATGTTGAAACCAAAGGGCTAGTTCGAACGCCCGCGTCCGTCGGAGCAACGGGCCAAGAGCTCACACGAATCTTACGGACAGCGGGCGGCAACGGCCGAGTCGCCTCGAGAGCAAGAACATCTCAGACGCGCGCGTCTGGTTAGGCTGCTGTTTTATCAATGCAAAAACCAAGCGGTAGAATTCGTGTTATCAGTTTGATCCGTGTGAGCTCTTTGTAGTTTCCGTCATGTCGCGCGGCCCGGAATCAGCAGGAGTTTCGCGAATCACAGAGTATACGAGCGTGCCTAACGCGACGAACATGAGAGCCGCGCGTGCCGCATGCGTGTACTCCCACTGATCGCGAAAGTCGGTCCAGTTCTGTGGGAGCGTGTCAGCTGTCCAGATGAGCAGCTCGCGGTTGACAGGGTACACGAACAGCCACCAGGCCGCGGTCGACAATGCGAGCGCAATCAACGCGCTCAGCGTTAGGACGAAGGCGGGTCGGCGGCCGCGCTCGAGAAAGAGCAGCACGACAGTCGAGAGAATTGCCGCGACTTCAATGATCGGTCCCGGTCCTGCCGGTCCGAACTTGACGTAGAACGTCAGCGTGTCGAGCCAGAGGGAGCCTTCGTATGTAAGGCGCGGCGGCAGCTGCCAGACGTGGGTAAAGCCCATCGTCATGAGCACTGCCGTCAACATGATTGTGATGAATCGCCACGCCTTGAGAAACATGCTCGCTCGCCGTTGCGCCGCCTTCGGACGGCGACGCCTGTACCCGCCCCTCGCCCGCTGGTGCACGGGCTATACCAAATAGCTGTCTCTGCCTTAGGCCTGCTATCACAAAAACCGACAGAGGGATGGGGGATAGCGGATAGGGGGATAGGGACAGGGGATAAGGGATAGGGGATAGGGGATAGGCTGACGGTCGGCGTTGTCGCATCTTGTGATGGGATGAGCGCACCCAGGCCGACAAGCACGGTTGGAGCAAATCGAGTCACGAGGCCCGCCCTTGTCGTTCCGGCGGCGGCGTCGAGTGAGGGCGAGCGCAATCCAGGCATTCCGCTCGACCTGGACATCGTGCGCGCGATTCGGGTCAACCGTAGCGCCGTGGAGCGCAGAGCTGCGACGATACCCACGCGACGCACCGTGAAAAAGGAGTGGCAAGCGGCGTGGTTCCTGCGCGCGATCACGTGCATGGACCTAACGACGCTCGCCGGCGACGATACCCCTGGCAATGTGCGGCGGTTGTGCGCGAAGGCTCGGCGGCCGATTCGCCCCGACCTAGAGGCTGCGTTAGGCGTGGGACATCTGCGGCTTACCGTTGGCGCAGTGTGTGTGTATCACGCGCTCGTTGCAACTGCGGTCGAAGCGCTGGAGGGCTCGGGGATTCCAGTCGCCGCAGTTTCAACGGGGTTTCCTGCCGGACTGAATCCGATCGAGCAGCGCATCGCGGAGATCGCTGCGAGCGTGGATGCCGGCGCTCGAGAGATCGACATCGTTGTGACGCGCGCCCACGTGCTGACCGGAGATTGGGAGGCGCTATACGACGCGGTGCGGCAGTTCCGCGCGGCTTGCGGCCCGGCGCACATGAAGACGATCCTCGCGACTGGTGAGCTGGCGACGATGACGAACGTGGCGCGAGCGAGCATGGTCGCGATGATGGCCGGTTCAGACTTCATCAAGACGAGCACCGGGAAGGAAGTCGAGAATGCGACGCTGCCGGTTGGACTCGTTATGACGCGGATGATTCGTGACTACCAGGAGCGCACCGGATACACGGTCGGCTTCAAGCCGGCGGGTGGTATTCGCAGCGCGAAAAGCGCGCTCGACTGGCTGGCGTTGATGAAAGAGGAGTTAGGCGACCGCTGGTTGCGTGCGGATCTTTTCCGGTTAGGCGCGAGTGCATTGTTGACCGACATCGAAAGACAGCTGGAGCACTTCGTGACCGGCCGTTATGCTGCAGCTTATCGACAACCCATGCCGTGAGCCACTTAGACCTTAGACCTTAGACCCTAGACCTTCGACCTTTTGGCTACTGTCGCTGAACTCTTTGAGGAAATGAGCTACGGCCCCGCACCTGAGAGCGACGCTCCGGTGCGTGACTGGCTGGGGCGGCACTCGAAAGGCTTTGGCCACTACATTGGCGGAAAGTGGACCGCGCCGCACGGGCTCTTCGACGTCATCAATCCAGCGAATGCACAAGTCATCGCGCGAGTCTCACAGGGGAGGGACGCCGACGTCGACGGCGCAGTCGCAGCTGCGCGTAAAGCGCTCAGGGGGTGGCAGTCGTTAGGCAGCCATGGACGGGCGCGGCACCTTTACGCATTGGCTCGTGCTGTGCAAAAGAATTCGCGCCTGTTGGCCGTGCTCGAGTCGATGGACAACGGGAAGCCGATTCGCGAGACGCGCGACATCGATATCCCCCTGGTAGCACGGCACTTCTACCACCATGCCGGGTGGGCGCAGCTGCTGGACGCCGAGTATGCTGGTTACACAGCGGTGGGTGTCGCCGGCCAGATCATCCCGTGGAATTTCCCCTTGCTGATGCTGGCGTGGAAAGTTGCGCCGGCGCTCGCCGCCGGATGCACGGTCATCCTCAAGCCCGCGGAATTTACCCCCCTCACGGCGTTATGTTTCGCGGAGCTGGCAGACGCGTTAGGCATCCCACCCGGGGTGTTCAATGTGGTGACTGGTGATGGCGAGACGGGGAAAGCGCTCGTCGTGCATGACGATGTCGACAAGATCGCGTTCACCGGATCGACGGACGTTGGACGGCATATCCGCAAGGCGACGGCCGGCACCGGCAAAAAGCTGACGCTCGAGTTAGGCGGGAAGAGTCCCTTCATCGTCTTTGAAGACGCGGACCTCGATAGCGTCGTCGAAGGTGCTGTGGACGCGATCTGGTTCAATCAGGGTCAGGTTTGCTGCGCGGGGTCGCGGCTGCTGGTGCAGGAAGGAGTGGCGCAGCGTTTGGAGGAGAAGCTTCGCGCACGGATGGAGAAGCTGCGCGTCGGGTCACCATTGGATAAGGCTGTCGACATGGGAGCGATCGTTGCTCCTGTGCAGCTCGCGCGCATCCAGAGCCTGGTAACACAAGGTGTCGATGAAGGCGCCACGATGTGGCAGCCGTCGTGGGCGGTGCCGCAAGATGGCTGCTTCTATCCACCGACGTTGTTCACGAACGTGGCACCCTCGGCGACGATCGCGCAGGTGGAGATCTTCGGGCCGGTACTGGTGAGCATGACGTTCCGCACGCCTAACGAGGCAGTGCAGCTCGCGAACAACACGCCGTACGGGTTGGCGGCGAGCGTTTGGACAGACAACATCAATCTCGCGCTCGACGTGGCGCCCAAGCTCAAGTCTGGCGTGGTATGGATCAACTCGACGAATCAGTTTGATGCGGCGGCGGGGTTTGGCGGGTATCGCGAGAGTGGGTTTGGACGTGAGGGGGGACGCGAGGGGATGTACGAGTACCTCGTCCCCAGTTGGAGCAAGAAGGCGCGTGAGAGCGGCGCGGGGGGCCCCCCCCGCGGGAAAAATGGCGCCAAAAAAGCCGCCGCACCCAACCATTCCGCTGCGGCTGCATTCGAAATCCCGCCCATCGATCGCTCGCTGAAGCTCTTCATCGGCGGCAAGCAGACGCGGCCCGACGGCGGCTACTCTCGCGTTATCACCGACCCAGCGGGAAAGCAGATCGGCGAAGTCGGCGAAGGAAATCGCAAAGACATCCGCAACGCTGTCGCCGCTGCACACAGCGGTAGTGCGTGGAGCCGCGCCACGGCACACAACCGCGCGCAGATCCTCTACTACATCGCGGAAAACCTCGCCACCCGAGCCGACGAATTCGTTAGGCGCGTCGACTGCATGACGGGGACGCGTCAGGGGGGGGGCGCGAGCGAAGTCGCGGCTGCCATCAAACGGCTCTTCGCCTACGCCGCGTGGGCGGACAAATACGACGGAGCGGTCCACCCCGTCCCGATTCGCGGCGTAGCGCTCGCGATGAACGAGGCGCTTGGCGTTATCGGCATCGCGTGTCCCGCCGAATCACCACTTCTCGCGTTCGTCTCTCTCGTCGCCCCCGCCATCGCGATGGGCAACACGGTTGTTGTCATTCCGAGCGAGCCCTGGCCCCTCGCCGCAACAGACTTTTACTCGGTCCTCGAGACGTCCGACCTTCCGGACGGCGTCGTGAACATCGTGACCGGGTCGCGTGAGACGCTGGCGAAGGTGCTCGCCGAGCACGACGAGGTCGACGCGATGTGGTACTTCGGGACGCGGGAGGGGGTGGCGGACGTGGAACGGGCCTCAGCGGCTAACATGAAGCGTACGTGGGCCGAATGGACAACCCGTGACTGGTCAAGCAATGAGCAGGGCGAGGGGCGCGAACTGCTTCGGCGCGCGACGCAGGTGAAGAACATCTGGATTCCCTACGGCGAGTAGCCGTACCGGACTGAGCCGGATCGATTGGTATGTGGGTTGCCGATCCCACGCGACTACCCCAAGATTCGGCGCGGGAACGACAAACCCCCATCGGGTCTTAACTAGGCGCGCACTTCAGTGCGCCGTACCTAACGATTCCAGCGCATCCCCTGGAGGACACTCATGTTTGAGAAGGCAGCACCTACGCCCCGCCGCGGGTTTCTCGGCCGTTTGGCTGCCGTCGCGGCTGCAGCCGGAGCGTCGGTTGTACCCCGCGCTGTGTTCGCGGAAGCCGCACCAGTCGAGGACGAATGGCTGGACAAGCTCACAGCGAAGTACCGTCAGTTCTTCGACGCCCCAGGGCACGATAACGCCCTGCCGCTTGTGCACGTGCTCAACTACTACAACACGCTGAATGCGGCGTACGGCGTTAAGGACAACGAGATCAACACCGTATTCACGCTGTACGGCGCGCCGGCATCGACAACGCTCTTCTCGTTCAACGACGCCATGTGGGCGAAGTACAAGCTGGGCGAGATCCTCAAGTTCGACGATCACAAGACCAAGCAGCCAGCCACACGCAATGTGTGGCGGACGGATCCGGAAATCGCAGGGTTGATGGTGGCGCCGCCCGCCAGCATCGAGGCACTGCAGAAGCGCGGTGCGCTGTTCCTGCTCTGCAACAACGCGCTCATCATCTGGTCCGGACTCGTGGCACAGGCCAACAGCGCGCAGCAGCCAGCCGTGCTCGCTGATCTCAAGGCCAATCTGTTGCCCGGTGTGATCATCGTCCCCGGCATGGTCGTTGCGATCCAAAAGGCCCAAGACAAGGGCATCGCCTACAATCGGCAGTAGCCCGTTAGGCACCGCGCCCGCGCGCCATGCGCGCGGGCGCTCCCAACAGTAGCTTCACTGCGGAGGCTGCATGCGTAAGCGACTTGCGCTGGTCGTAGCTGCGGCATTGTTGTCACTACCTGTTACCGCGCCAATTGCTACCGCGCAGGCGAACGTGCGCATGGGCGGCTTTCTCGGTTTCGCGTTCGACTCGTACGACAACTGGCTGCTCTTCGGCGCCGAGGCGCGATTGCGCGGCGCACGCATGCAATACGATGTGCAGCCACGTGTTCACTATTTGCCCTTCGATGGCGGCAGCTCGTTGCAGCTGGATGGCAACATCCTGTTCAACATGTCGTCTTTGGTTCCGCAGGTTCAGCCATATATGGGCATTGGTCTGGCGCTGAATAGGTTCAGCGTCGATGCAGCTGAAGCGGGAGCCGATTTCGATGAGACCAACGTGGGGGTCAACCTCATCTCAGGATTGATTGTGGGCGTGAATCCCAAGTGGCGACCCTTCCTTCAGTTCGAATACACGATCATCAATGATTTTGCGAACGGCGCGAATCTCGCCGTCGGTATCCTCTTTCAGATCAGCGGCACGCGCTTTTAAGCGCGCGCGTTAGGCAGTCACCACTGAGTGAAGAGCCCCGGCGCTCTTTCCCTCACTCCGTCTTTAGAGCGACGATGGGATCGACGCGCGCCGCGCGCCGCGCGGGAACCCAGATTGCCAGCAGGGCCACGGCGGATAACACGGCGATCACGCCAATGAGCGTGATCGGATCCAGCGCTGTGTCCCCATAGAGTAGACCGCGGGACAGGCGCCAAGCCGCGAACGCACCCGTCACTCCGAATACGGTGCCGATTGCAACGAGCAGCATCCCCTGACGCATAACGAGTCCCAGCACCTGGCGGTCCCCTGCCCCGACCGCCACGCGGATGCCGATTTCGCGCGTGCGCTGCGCGACGGAATAGGACATGACACCGTAAAGCCCCACGGCCGCGAGCACGAGACCGAGGACGCCGAAAATACCGATCACACTTCCAGTGAGTCGCGCCGGGAGCAGCGCAGTCCCTAATGCGCTGTTCATCGTCCGGAGATCGCTGATCGGCAGATTCGCGTCGAGCGCAGCGACTTCGGAGCGTAGAGCCGGGGCGATGTCGAGTGGTTCCCCCGTGGTGCGCACAAAGATGGTCATCCAGTCCGAATATGCCTGGGCGTGCGGGGTGTACATGTATGGGATGGGATCTTCACCAAGCGTACGATATTTACCGTTAGGCACCATGCCGACGACAGTGAAGTCGCGCTCAGCGAGACGCACGATGCGACCGAGCGGATCGCCCCCCTTCCAGAAACGCTGGGCGAACTGCTGGTTGACGATCAATACCGGTGCGGAGGCGCTGTCGTCGCGCGCCGTGAACGTGCGCCCAGCAAGAATCGGGATCGCCATCGCCTCGAAATACCCCGGCGTCACGGACGCATAGTCCGCCTCCATGCGTTCGTTCTCTTGCGGCGTGTAGCCAGGGATCGTCACGCCGCGCTGCTGTGAATTGAGGCTCAGCGGAATGATGTCGGCGTAGCCGACGGCGCGCACGTTAGGCAGTTGCTCCAAGCGGCTCTTCAGCTGGGCGAAAAATACAGTCCCCCTCGGCCGGCTATAACCTTGAAGACCGACGTCGACGTTGGCGGTGAGCAGGTTGTCGCTGTTGAAGCCTTTGTCGATCGCGGTAGCGCTCCGCAGGCTGCGCCCAAAGAGCCCTGCCACGACGAGAAGCGTTAGGGACAGCGCAAGCTGCGCGACGACAAGCCCACGGCTCATGCGCGACTTCTTTCCCCCAGCCGGTGCTTCCCCTTTGAGCGCCGGAACGAGGGACGGTCGTGTGGCGTGCAGCGCAGGGACGAGACCGAAGATGATGCCCGTGAGCAACGATACCGCGACCGTGAAGACGAGCACCGTTGTGTTGACACGAAGGTCCGGCTCGATTGCGATGTCCATCGGTAGGCGGATGCCGTTGGCTGCGCTGATCACGGCCGACGCCAGGAGCAGTCCCGTCCCGCCGGCAAGGAGCGAGAACAACACACTCTCCGTCAACAGCTGCCTAACGAGCCTTCCTCGGCGCGCCCCAAGACTCAAACGCACCGACATCTCACGCCAGCGCCCTCGCGCGCGCGCAAGGAAGAGGTTGGCGACGTTGACACACGCAATGAGCAACAAGAGCGCGACAACGCCCATGACGGTCGCTGTGAGGCCAACCTGCGCGTTGCGGAACTGTGGATGAATGCCAGACTCGGACTGCGGAACGAGCAACGCACCTGTGCGGCGGTATACGTCTGGATATTCTTCTGTGAGCACGGCTGTGAAGGCCGTTAGGCGCTGACGCGCCTGCTCTGCCGTGACGCCCGGTGCCAGGCGCGCAATGACGTTCATGTTGCTGCGACCGCGGTTCTCCAGCAGGTGCTCCTCACCGGGACGCACATGACCTGCCTGCATGAGCGGCACCCAGATCATCGGTGTCGCCAGCGGGAGTGGCCCGCGAAATTCGGCTGGAGTCACGCCGACTATGGAGTACTTGTAGCCGTTGAGCACGATCTCACGGCCGACGATCTGCGGATCGCTCCCGAAGATGGTGCGCCAACCGGTGTGACTGACCACCGCGACAGGATGCGCCCCGACGCCCACGTCCTCCGCCGTTACGAACAGTCGTCCGCGCTCCGCACCAACGCCGAGCACTGAGAAGATGTTCGCTGAGACGATCTGCGCGATGATCCGCTCGTTGCGACCACCAGTCGAGAGGCTGAGCGGCACATAAGTCCATGTGGCAACGCCGGAGAAGACATCGGTCATGCGCTTGCGCAGGTCCATGTAGTGCGGGACCGAGCTCGATCCGTAGTCGACACTCCCTGTGTACGAGCGGTAGAGCTGCACCAGCTCGTGCGAATTGCGCACACCTGGAAGCGGTCGAAGCAGGAGCGCTTCCGCTGCAGAGAAGACGGCGCTGTTAAGGCCAATTCCCAGCGCGAGCGTGAAAACGCCAATAACTGTGAAAAGCGGGTTACGCAGCAATGTGCGAACTGCGTACCGAATGTCTTGGAGAAGGGTCGACATAGTCCGTAGCTCTTAGGCCTTAGCTCTTAACGAGCTGTCACGGCGTTTGGACAGCTGAAGAGGCGCCTACGGTTCGGCCAGCCCGGAAGATTCGTGGGGCTGGCCGATGAACTGCTGACTCTCGCGCGAGTATGCTGCTCGCGTTAGGTAAGGGCCGATCTCAGAATACAATCCCGAAGCTAACAGGGATAAAATGCACGTCAGCCCCGAGCCGCTCCGTTCGGTGATAGCGTGCTTCGAGAAAGCTCCGGAAACCGAGGACGTAGAGCTTCGTCCCGAGACCGGCGTTCCATCCGAACTCGGTGTCGCCGACGCAGATCGACACATCAGAACAGCGACTGCGGTACGCTCCCATTCCGCCAATGAGATACGGCGAGAACGGCGAATTCCACATAGGCAATCGATACGTCAGGTTGCCAGTGAGCGAACCGACGCCTTGATAGCCGTCGCGTGTCACGTCACCGGTGGTCTGGCTGACGGAGAAGCGGTTGTAGGCTGCGTCGATCCGTATTCCGAGTGGAAGCATCACGGAGCTCAGGTTTACTGTAGCGAGCGCATGCCAGCCAATTTCTGATCCATCACCCAGTCGCCCTTGAGGCGCACTAGCTCCGCCGGCGATTCCTATCGCGATGGGTCTTTGCGCTACGAGCGCGCTGACGGGAAACAGCGCTGCTGCAACCAATATTAAAGCACGCATCGTTAGGCCCTCGTTAGAGCGACATGAGGTAATGCACTAGGTCGCGCTTCTGACCGGACGTCAGATTCAGGTTGCGCACCTTCACGTAATGCTCCACAACGTCCTTCAGCGTCTTTGCACTGCCATCGTGGAAATACGGCGGATGCTGCCACAGGGCGCGTAGCGGCGTCGTGCGATACATCTTGTTCGCCGTGCGCGCTGCATAGGCGGAGTCCATACCAGTTTCGGAGGGGCTGTGCAGTATGCCTCTGGTCGTTCGAGCGCTGTCAGCGGGCCCCACCCCGCCGGTTGCGACGCGCGTGTTGTTGTCCGTGAGATTCCCATTGACGTGGCAGCTCGCACAGTTCGCGTTGAAGACGTTTTTCCCTCGCCCTGCTGCCATGCGGTCGTAGAACGCACCCGGTGTTGGCGGAACTGGCAGGCTGTGTTGATAGGCACGTAGCGCTGCGAGCTTTGGCGTCACAAGATCCGGCTCTTGTACGATGTTCACGCCGATCCGCGGATCAGAGAAGTTGCCGCGCCCGTGCATCTGAGTGACCGCGACATAGGCGTTCCAATACGAGATGGGTCCTTCGGCGGTGTACGTCTCGTTGTCGACTTGAGCGAGCCCGTGCGCGGGCGGCAGCGTCAGCGGCGTGCTCTTCCCGTCGAAGTTGAAGCGTGGATCGTACGTGCCTTTCGGCCAACTTCGCAGGATGGCCCTTTGATCATCCGTGTAGATCGGAAGCATCGCGAGAATCTTCCCTACCTGTAGATCGCGGTTAGGCCAGCCGTCCAAGCGATGTCCGATTCCCGGAAGGAGCGCATTGTCCACGGTAGAGTGGCAAAGCGCGCACGTGATGCCGACTTTCTGGAGCTTCCCGTCCTTGTCAAACGTGGCCCTAACGCCAACGACAGCGTTCTGCTTGAGCAGCTCGACGGTTCCGCCGGTGCTGAACGGATTGTGAATGGCGAATTTGGCGAGGTTCAGCCGGTCCATATCCACCTTGAGACCCAAGCCTAACGCTTCGAGCGGCTGAATCCGTTTTGAAACGACCTCATGCAAACGCGCAGTGTCCGTCCAGAACTGTTCGTTGCCGAAGGTGTCGTCACGAAAGATCTCGCGTCCTTGTCGCTCGAGGTCGTTAGTCGGCTTGGTATCCGGGAACTGCCTACAACCAGCGACAGCGGCGAATGCGGCGAGATAAAGCGGTAGCCGGCCGAGGTTTGGCGTTGGGTATTTACGCGAACTGCCTCTTTGCATGTCCGGCTCCGTAAGCGGTCTATGCAAATAACTCACGCATTATCTGTGCTTATTTTTAGCGGGCTCAACTGCGAAAACTCTCCCAAGATCCGGCCAGGAGGACACCTAGCAACAATACGGAACGTGAAGGGTCAAGCGTAAAGTGTTAAACGCAGTCCTGAATGTGTGGCCGCTTGTCAGTACTACAGGGTCGCAACGATCTGCTTGATTGCCGTTAGGCGCTCCTGCAGTGCCGCCCGACCACCGGCCGTTCCGATCCGCGCGAACATCGCCGGCGGGAGAAACTCACGGTCCGTGCATTCGATGATCGCGGCGATTTCTTGCAGCTCCTTTTCGAGACCCTGCGTCGAAGGCATGAAGCCATCGATGACTTCGGCGAGCGACTCACGCGTGATGTGTTTGGCACCGCTCAATAGCGATTTACGCAGCGCGCGGCCGACGATGCCTTCGATGTCGGCACCGGAGAGCGCGCCGCGCTGAGACTCCGGAATGGCAGGGACATCCTCGGGACTGAGCGCCGCACCGAGTTTTTTCGCCAGAACAACGAACATCTCCGATAACTCGCGGCCTTCCGTTGGATAGAAGAGCGGGATGTGCACTTCAGCACGACCCTGGCGCTTGATATCGATCGGCAGAAGATCAGGACGTGCGGTGAGCAACATCCAGAGGATCCGTCCGCGGTAACGCGTGTCGCCCATCTGGTTCGCGATCATTCCAAAGACGCGGCTAGACGTGCCGGAGTCGCCCTCAACCTCGCGATCACCTAACGCGGCATCTGCCTCGTCGACTATGACCATCACCGGCCCCATAGCCCGCAGCACGGAGAGCACCCGTTCCAGGTTCCCTTCAGTCTCGCCGACGTATTTGGAACGGAAGTTCTTGAGCACAACGCACGGGATGCCAATCTCGCCGGCGGCGCACATCGCCATGAACGTCTTCCCGGTTCCAACGGGACCGCATAACAAGTAGCCCATCGGCACGCTGTCGAGCGCACCACGCGCGATGAGCGCTGCGTCGTCGCGCAGGCGCTGCTTCGCCGCATCGTGCCCGATCACCGTATCGAGCTTCCACTTCGGCTCGACGAACTCCAGTAACCCATGACACTGACGTTCGATGAGGCGTTTCTTGAGCGCTTTGAACAGCCCGGCGTCGAGACGCTGACTCCCCCCTTCCGACGCCGACTGCGTAAGGGTCGCGAGGTCGTTCAGCGACATCCCCGCGCTGAGTGGCGCGATCTGCTCCGGCGTGTAGTCCGAGATCGTTTCCCAGGGAAGCCCGACTGAGATATCGCGCACGAACGCCAGGCGCTCACTTTCACCAGGCAAAGGAATCTCGATCGCGGCGACGTGTGGATTTGTCGTTAGGCGATCACTCAGATCGGCGCGGCGCTCGTCGATCAGGACACAGGCCATTTCCAGCCGTTTGACGTGCGCGCTCAGCGCCCAATTGAGCAGCGTGACGAGCATACCCGACGCAGCAAAGCTTGTGCGTCCAGGCTCTCCTGCCGGAAAGAGATACGATGCGTGGTTGATGATGAACGCCGCCCGTAACTGCTTCTCAGGTGCGGCCATGATGTTCTCGCGCACAAACAGATCGAGCAGGCCGAGGATGATCGCGGGGTCGTTCTTGAGCGTGCTGAGATCGCCGATGCGTTTCGTGGCCAGTTGCACCATGTCGCGCAGACGCTTCTCATTCGCGCCGGCAAAGACTCGCAGCCCGCGCCCAAGGTCGTAGTGCAGCACGAGATCCCAACGACCGAACATCTGCTCGGCGAGAAACTCAGGGACTCCGCCATAGCGCCCACGTTCCTGTTCGGCGGGATCGCAGAGCGGGACGAGGTCGTACGTATTGCCGTACAAGGCGAAGACGGAGCTCGATCCGCTGAAGTAGAGGTCCGCAAGCGAGAGCGCCCATGGCGGGTACCAGGATGGCAAGTCGGTACGACGCGGACGCCGGCGCGCGGCAGCGTTAGGTAGCGGAATCGTCTCGTTAGGTGCCGTCATGATTTCGATGTTGCGTTGCGCGCGAGCACGCTTCCCATGTCTGCACTCAGGATCGGCGGCGGCTCTTCGAGGCCACTCTCGAGCCCTGTGAGATGCTGTAGGTGGTTCACGGCTTCTTCCGTCTGCTTCATACTATCAGCGGCCGCGGTGACTTGGACGCTCAGCGCGTCGGCGTCCTGACGGCTCACGGCCATCTCAACCAACGCGCGGATCTTCGTCTCAATGCGATCCAGCTCGACGTTGACGAATTCAGCGTCCTTCATGCTCTTGCGGTAGTTGTCCAGTCGCAGCGTAGCGTCGGCGACGCTGTCCTGCAGCGACCTAACGATTCGTTCGTCGTTGCGGCTCTGCGCATCGGCGAGGCGCGTCTGCACATCGGCCAGGCGCAGCTCCAGCTCGCGATCACTCGTGGTATTGAGAAACCGCTCGAGCCCCGCCTGAGAGACCAGCAGCTTGAGAAACAGATAAAGCAAACGGTCGAGTGAGCTGGAACGCATCGCGTCTGCCGCGATGCCACCTTCGCTATGCATTTGCCCGCGTACACCGGCCGCGATATCGCGCATTTCGTAGCAGCGCTGGCGCAGCGAGAGAAAGCGCCGCAGGGCGCTATTCGGCAAGCTCGCGATCATACGCTGCAGCGTGCTTGCCGCATCGCCGCTCATCGTGGCTTCGGCCCCACGTTCTTCCTTCGCGATCTTTGCATCGACAGCAATGCGAAAACGCGGCATCGATGCGAGCGCCGTGATGTATGCGAGTTCGGCCGCCATGATGAGCGGCGCGACGATGTCCTGTGTCCCGGACGCGACTGAAAGACCGATGCCGCCAAAGAACAGCAGCAAGTTCCACGGGTTGATGAACGCCGCGCGCAGGTAGCGGCGAATGCCGCGTGGTTCCTTCTCAGCCATCGTTAGGCGCTCGCCTCGGCTTTTGCCTGCGCTGCGGTCTCGAGCGACTCCATCTGCTCGCGTAGATCATGCACCAACTCGGCGAATTGCGGATGACGCTGCATTTCCTTGGCTGAAAATTCCGGCAGTGGGACCTCGAGGTCACGAAAGATCGTACCCGGCGCCGGCGAAAACACCAGAATGCGATCGCCGAGGAACACAGCTTCTTCGATGGAGTGCGTGACGAAAAAGACTGTCGCCTGCGCCTCGCTCGATAACTTGACCAGGAGGTCCTGCATGCGCACCCGTGTGGCAGGGTCCAGCGCGCCAAAGGGCTCGTCCATCAGGATAATGCGCGGCTGCAGAATGAGCGTGCGCGCGATGGCCACGCGCTGCCGCATCCCGCCCGACAGTTGATGCGGATACTTGTCCGCATCGCGCTGGACATCGAGCCCAACCTTGGCGATCCAGTCGCGCGCACGGGTGCGGCGCTCGTCTTTTGGAACGCCGCGGCATTCCAGTCCAAAGGCGACGTTTTCTTCGACGGTGCGGTTATCGAATGAGGTGTAATCTTGAAAGACCATCCCGCGGTCCGCGCCGGGGCCGAGCACCGGCTGCTCGTACACACGGACCTTGCCGCTCGTCGCTGGATGGTGCGGCGTTAGGCCTGCAATGAGCCGCAGCACGGTGGATTTGCCGGAGCCGGAAGGGCCGAGGATCGTGACGAACTCCATGCGATCGGGCAGATCGTGGACTGTAAACGTGACATCCTGGATCGCGACGTGGCCATTCCCGAAGGTCTTCCCAACCTTGTCGAAGATGACGACAGCAGGTTTGAGGTCTGAGGTCTGAGGTCTGAGGTCAGAGCTTGCTGGCTGCGGCGCCGCGGCTTCTGCGTTAGGCGCTGGTTCGCTGGCCCCCGATGTTGGGACGGCCTTCGCGTCGCTCACTCGGTGGCCGTCCGATACGGAAAAAGTCCGCGCTGAAACCAGTACAGGAGCCGATCGATACCATAGGCCATGAGCCCGATGACGATCAGTATCGCGAAGATGTGCTCGGTCAGCCCGCGTCGCTGGCTCGCGCTGAGCAGGTAACCGAGTCCATGCTGCGCGTTCACCAGCTCGGCGAGCATGATGTAACCGAACGCGAGACCGAACAGGTTTCTGAGACCGCCATAAATATCGGGGAGTGCAAGCGGTATCAACACCTTGCCAATGACCTGACGCTGTGATGCCCCTAACGTCTGGGCGGTCTCGACATAACGCTCGTGCACGGCCGAAATCGCACGCACCGTGTCGAAAAAGACGAACGGCGCCGTGGCGATGAAGATGAACATCGTCTTCTGCGTCTCATCGATGCCGAACCAGAGGATCGTGAGCGGGATCAGCACGGCGATCGGGATATTGCGCAAAAAGACCGAGATCGGTCCCGTAACGGCGTCGAAGATGCGATACGCTCCAGCGAGGATGCCTAACGGCACGCCGACGATGATCGCCAGGCCAAAACCGGTGATGACTCGCTGCAGCGTCGCGGCAGCACTTTGTAATAGCGCCCGCTCTCGAAACAGCGTTGGAATGCTGCGGACGACCTCTCCGGGGCTCGGTAGGATCACCGGTGAGACGATGCGCGTCTCGGGTGTGGGACCCAATGTCAGAAACCACCAGAAGCCAATGGTGAGTAAGACGCCTAACGCGCCGAGTAGCTTTTTGAGGATCGGCGGTGGCGGCGCCCGCAGAGTGAACAGCCGCCGCGAGAGCGACGGCTGTGCGACCTCCTGAGCTTCCGCCATCGCGGCTACTTGGCCTCCAGCGGATAGACCTTGATCTCCACCCGGCGATTCTTCGCGTGATTCAAAGGATCACCAGGATCGGCCGGCCGGTCCCAACCTTTGCCGACGGCCGTGAACTGATTCGGCTGCAGCGATGGGAACTTGCGTACGAGGGCTTGCTTCACAGCATTGGCGCGACGCAGCGATAGCTCTTGCACGTCGGCTGCTGTAACGCTGCCCGTGTTCTTCATCGATGCGTCGGTGTGACCTTCGAGGACGATACGTGCTGCACCGAATTGCCCCGACAGCTTCCCTGCCTCTTCGAGCACGGCCGGCACGTTCGGGTCGTACAGCACCCGTTGCGAGTTTTTCTCGTCACCCTCCGTCTTCACTATCATCTTTTCGACTTCATCCGAATTCGGGTAGAACTGGATGACGATCGTCTTCGTTAGGATCTCGTCGCTTTCGGCCTGCACCGTCGAGGCGGACGTGGGAACGAACTGCACCTGGTATTCGTTCTTCTGATTCGCGTAGAAGGGCTCGGGCGCGAGCTTCTGCAAGATGGAAAAGTCCATGACCTGGTCGAACGGCACCGGATTCCCAGACACGCTGCCGATGCGACGGTACAGGAAGTACGCCGTATTCCACGTGCGCTCGAAGTTTGTGGGGTTGTTCTGATTCAAGAAGAACTCGCGGTTCTCCGCGAAGTTCGTGGCATGCGCGTCGGCCAACATCGAGAGCGCGTCAGTCTCCGGAATTGAATAGCCCGTCGCCATGAGCTTGGAGACCTGTGCCTTCGCCTCTTGCGCCTTGAGTGCTTCCATCGCTTCGAAGATCCCGCGTACGAGACCTTCGATGATCGCGGCGTTGTCTTTTGCGAAGTCCGCGCGCGCGAACCAGACGTCGGCGATGAGTTTGTTCGCCGTCTGCGTGTTCACGAGCATGCGATTGCCGCGCGCTTCAGCAAGGTTATAGATGTCAGGGGCCCAGCTCACCGCGCACGAGATCTTGCGATCGGCGTTGAACGCTGCCGCTGCCTGGAAAGCGTCCTGCGTGAATTTCGTCTCGACTTCGGACGGCTGCACACCGCCAGAGATCAACGTGTTCAGCAGGAAGAAGTGGGAGGGCGAGTTCTGCGCGAGTACGACTGTCTTGCCGCGAAGGTCGCTGACGGATTTCACAGCCTCGCGGCAAACGATGCCATCGCCACCGTTGGACCAGTCGATCTGCTGGTAGATGCGCGGCATCGTGCGCGAATCCTTGCGCAGCTGCTCGACGAAAAGCGGAACCATGTCGAGCGTTGCCCAGCCGATGTGCACTTTGCCTGACGCGTATGCGTCGCGCATCGCGATCGGGTCATCGATGAGTACCAGTTCCAGCTTGAACGTCTTCCCGCCTGGCGCTTTCCACTGTTTGTTGGGTGCGAAGCCGTTGTTGGCGTAGATGACCGGTGCCCATCCAGCCCAGACGTTGAGCGCCATGCGCACGGTGTTGTCTTTCATCGGCTCGTAGGCCGACGTGCCGCGCACTTCCGGGAGCTTCGACCCGGCGACGTACGTGTATTCCTTGACCGTCGTTATGCTCGACGCGTCAGGCGCTTCGGCACCGCCGCGCAGAGAATCGAGATCGGAGGCTGCGACATCGCTGGTGTCGCTGCCGCCCATCATGCTGCCGCCGCCATAGCGCATGACGCCGAACCAGACCAGCCCGGCGATGATGACGAGCATGACGAGGTAGAATGCTGGTTTCGGTTTGCCGTTTGACATGGCTAGGTCGGTTGTCGTTAGGGAAGCTTATGGTTGTCCGCGAAAACAAGGAGCTTTGAGTCTCGAGCTTCCAGCGCCGAGTATTCAGAATCTGATCGTGCTAGTTCTTGTTTCCATTCTCGATACTCGGCACTCGAAGCTGCCAACTCAAAGCTCCCTGTCTTGATCTTAGGTTTTATCTAACGCTGGTCCCAGATTCCTCGCCGTTTCTGCCATCGGCGCTGTTTCCGGCGACTTGAGGCCGAGCTGCACCTCGAACTTCGAAAGCAGATCCTCCGCCATCGCTTTCTCCGCCGCTTCTTCGGCCTTGATCTGCTCGATGCCGCGTGATGACATGTCCACGGCGACGCGCGCTTTGCCGCGGTTGGTGTCGATCTGACGCTGAATAACGCTCTCGATCTCGCCGAAGTTCGTCGTCACGTTCATCTCGAACGATTCGGAGAGCTTCGCGATCTCGGCTTCAGCGGCGCTCATTTTCAGCTCCGCATGATACTTCTGGATCTTTTCGCGGACCTTGATGATGTCTTTGTTCGCCTTCTGAATCTTGATCAGGTTGTTCTGGTAAGCCTGCTCGTGTAGATCGAGCTGTTGCTGGTTCTGAGCGAGCTCGGTTTGCGTCTTCTGCAATTGCACAGCGAGCTGCGCAGCGACGTCGCGACTTCCTGCCTTGAGATGCGCTTTGATTTGCGCCTCGAGTTGCGAGGCGTTCGACTTCCCGTGCTGGACCTGGCGCGCTACGGTCTCGACGAGGCCGCGGTAGATCTCGAGACCTTTGCGCCCCTCCTTGAGCCGCTCCGTGGCCTGATCGACCTCGAGCTGCATAACGGCGATCGGGTCGGCCTCGAAGAAGAAGTTGGCGAGCTTGTTGAATTGCGCAGCGATGGCGCGAAAGAACTTGCCAAACATGGCGTGTCCTCGGGACGAGTGACAGCGGATCGCCCACAATCGGGGCGCAGCTGTATGGCGTAGTACGATGTCTGTAGGCCTATGCGTTTCGCCAGTGCGGCGCCATACTACCGCCCGTGAAATCTCCCCGCTATCCGCTTGCGCTGCTGGCGGTTGTGGCGCTTGTCGTCGTTTGGTCCGGGATTGGCCCGTACGACCGGACGACCTGGTGGCTGGAAGTCTTCCCGATCTTCCTCGGCGCTCCGATTCTGATACTCACGTACCGGCGGTTCCCCCTAACGACGCTGCTGTACACTCTGCTGGCGCTACACGCCATCATCCTCGCGGTGGGCGGACATTATACCTACGCACGCGTGCCGCTGGGGTTTTGGGTGCAGGAGGCGCTTGGCTTCGCGCGGAACCACTACGATCGGCTGGGCCATTTGGCGCAGGGGTTCGTCCCGGCGATCCTGGCGCGCGAGATCCTGTTGCGCACATCGCCCCTGAAACCAGGGAAGTGGCTGTTCGTGATTGTCGTCGCGATCTGTCTCGCCTTTAGCGCATGTTATGAGTTCCTGGAGTGGTGGTCAGCGTTGTTAGGCGGCGAGGCAGCGACCGACTTTTTAGGCACGCAAGGCGACGTGTGGGATACGCAGTGGGACATGTTCCTGGCGCTTATTGGTGCTGTAGCGGCGCAGCTCACGTTGGCGCGTGTGCACGAGCGTCAGCTCGCCGATCTGCCGCGACAGCCAGCGCCGCCACTCTAGCCCTCCGGTTCTCGCAGCATTTCAAGCGAGCTAACCATGCTCACCAGCATCTGAGCGATTTCTTCGTTGGTGACCAGCGCGCGAGCCGCGTCTGCGTCGGAAATGAGTTTGATCTCGCGAGCGATGTGCAGTGCGGTTTCGACCTCGAGCGTGAAGCCGTACGCAGAGAGAAGGCAACGGATGTACGATCCGTATCGGCCGATGCCGACGCCACGCGCGATTCTGCTGGGAATGGACACGGCGGACCGACATAGATGGCGCAGCGTACCTGACGGCTCATTGTAGGGCACGTGTTGCGTAATGCCGTGAATGTCGAGCACGAGAGCGACAGAGCGCTGCCACACCCAGAGGTCTCGGTGTGATTTTGGCGGTTTTGGCTTCATTGGCTCACCCTACAGAGTATGCGCACACGTTAGCAGACTCGCTCAAATCGCGCGTACCGTTTTGTTGCGACCGCGGCATTCGAGTGCGGGGGTTGCTGCGCCGACACCAATCTCAACGGGCGACCCGGCACGTTGCGAATGCGGCGTTAGGCTGTGGCTCGAATCGGATAACGTCTTCGCGACTGGCATTTCCTTATCGCGAACGCCGCCATTCCTGACTTTTCAGCGCGTAAACAGCGCGTAAGGCGCCCAGAGAATCGGCTTGAGGCCACGCTTGCGGAGAGACCGTTTGGCAGCGATCAACGCAGCGCCAGGCGTCGCCGCGCGATCGAGCGCGGCATAAAAGGCCTCAGTGAATTGACCCGCGTTCGGGCCGACGGGCCAAAGGGTCGCAACGGTCGCGTCTGCACCGGAGTTCAGAAAGCTACGGCTGAGGCTCAAGAGTCCCGCCCCGTCGAGGACGCGACCAGTCGCCGTCTCGCACGCATTCAGAAAGACAAGCGCACCTTCGAATCGATGGGAGCTGATCTCGAAGACGTGCAAACGCCCGTCGTCCTGGCCGTCAGCAGTCAGCACAAGACGAGACCGTGACGGATCTTCGTCGTTTGAAACCGCGTGTGCTGCGAAATGAATGATTGAAGCACCAGCGCTCTGTTCGCGCACCGCAGCTTCAGTCGCAAGACGATCCGTAAGCACGCGAAGTCGATCGCGTCGCACGGCGCGCTCAAGGGCGGCGATTTCTTCGACCGACTCCGGAACAAGTTTGCTCGGCGCGAACACGACTACTTTGCCGGCACCCAGCTTCCAGCGCTGCGCCGTTCGATCTAAGGACGCTGCGCGCGAGACCTCGTAGAGATCCAGAACGAATTGACTGCGCGCGTCGTCGGCGTTAGGCACGACGACGAGAGCATCGAAAGGAATGAGGTGCAGCGGGCCGTCGGGGATAATCCTGAGCGTTCGCGCGCCTTGCAACATTGGAATGAGCGGCTCAAGCAGCGCGCGATAGAGCTGGTGCGCAACGTCGAGTCGAAACCGCGCTCGCCCTACGTCGACGGCGCTCCCGACGCGAACGTTCAGCGCGTTGTACACCTGTTGTATCGCCGAACGCACGCTGTCGCCATGAGCCGCGAGGCGCTGGAGTCGTGCGCCGCGACTCGTGACTATGAGCGCGATCGCGTTCGAACCGCTGAGGACGTAGTCGATTACTGCAGTTCCGCTGTCGACAGTCGGTAACGTGATGCGACTGTTCGTTTCGCGCGGTGCGAGTCCGCGAGTTTTGCGACGAATCGACCACTCTGCGAACAAGCGCGCCGCGTCATGATCATTCGCGTGCGATACGAGCGTCTCAAATGCTGCGTCGTAGATGCGCCGCTGAGATGCGCGATAACCTGCTCGCACAGGATCGAGCGCGATCCTCTCAGCGACTGAGTCCGTGATGTCAGCCGCCTGCTCGAGACGAGCGAGTCCGAGTCGCCAATCACCACTCGCCACGAGCGCCTGCGCTCCGAGCAGCCGGATTTCGGCGCGCAGCTCTGGGTAACCGATTTGATCTACCTCATCGCGCGATCGATTGGCGAAATCGAGAGCGCGTTTCCGCGAGCTTTGGCCAAGGCGGGCTGCGGCGATTTCAGCAATGCCGTCAGCGCGAAGGGCAACGTCCTTCACAGCCACTTTGCGCGCACCAGCCGCCGCCTCGCTGGCAAGAGCTCGCGCTTCCCGGACTCTTCCGCGAGTCAGTTCTAACTCGGCCAGCTCCAGAGTGACATTCGCGAGTGCTGTGGTCTGACCGCGGCGCGCAAGCGCGGTGCGCGTGCGACTGAGTGCGTCCTTGGCCTCAGCAAAACGTCCCGTTTTCGCCAACACGCCTGGCAGGAGCGGCGCCGACTCGGGAATCCCACGCGCATCCAAGCGCGCATCGTGACGTCCCGCCCAGCGAAACGCGCCGGCTGTGTCGCCGGTAGCCAACGCAATCCTAACGAGTCCCTCGAGCGTTCGCGGACCGTCTCCGTCAGGGTTGCCGAGCTCCTTCTCGTAGTACACACGTGCGCGGTCCAGCTCTCCAGTCAACTCGTAGTACTCGGCGGCGAAATTCAGTTCGCGATGAAGCGAATCGAGGTCGACCAACATGCGCTCGAAGTGCCGACGCGAGGCTTCGACATCGCCGTGACTGCGCAGCAGGCGCGCGAGATCCCGCTGGCTCATCATGCGCACCGCGTTGAGGCTGCCCCTGCTGGCAAAGTGTACGAAGGCAGCGCCCGCGCGCTTGGCTGCTTCGTAGTCGCCTAACGATTCATAGAGGTGCAACAGGTTGTGCTCCACTTCTTTCTGTAACGAAGGAGTGTCGCTGTCTTTGCCGACTTCGCGCGCGACGAGGAGCTCGCGCTCGGCCTCGGCCAGCCGCCCCAGTTTCACGAGGGTGCGACCGAGGCGTGTATGAGCGAACATGCGGATATTGCGATCACCGATGCGGTCCGCCATGACCGCGGCGCGTGCCCAGACTGGTTGCGCTTGCTGTAGTCGCCCGCGGTCCAGCAACCACAAGCCGAGCCCCGTCATATGGACAACAAACGCGAGCGGATCGGGCGCTTGTTCGGCGGCTTCTATGGTGCCTGCGATTGCTTCTTCCACTACGCGCGCCACGTGTGCCGCAACGCTGTCGGAATCCTTGTCCGCAGCGGTCCCGATTAGCGCAGGATGACTCTGAGCCGTTAGGCCGAAGTAGGTCGCTCGAAAGCCCGGCTTCTTCCACGCGACATCAGCGCGAGCGTTGCGTTCCATCTCCTCGGCTTCAGCGTGGCGGCCGAGCCGGTGCAGATGCAGCGCTGCATAGCTGAACGCCCCCGCTCGCATCATCGGATGCTGATGCGGCGCCATATGCAAACGTGTTTCGACAAGTGCGGGACCGTCTCCAAATGAGTGTCGGCGCAAGTCGCGCCGCCCATCGGCAAACGACGGAAGGTCGTCATACCTGCGCCAGAATTCTTGCAGCTCTGGCGTGACTGGTGTCGGACCGGTGTTGTCGCCGAGGGAGTGGTAGACCTCGCAGTCGCGCGCCGCGAGCGATGTGGGACGCGGCGCCACTTTCATTGAATCCGTGCCCGCCAGCCAAGTTTGCAGGCCTCCGACACACGCTGCCACGCCGGAATCCGGGTGGTGCTTGGCAAGGGAGTCAAAATAGGCGAGGAGGAAGTGCGGTACGCCGGCTCCAATCACCATCATCTCGAATATCGGCCCGACGTACGATGGATCGGCGCGGAGTGCGCTGCGGAGCAGATCGTATGCTCCGGAGTAATCCAGTTCCAGCTCGCGGTCGAGCGCCTGGTGTACGAGCATCTCGGCTCGCGCACGCGCGGGCGAAGTCGTGTCGGAGCCGTGCCGATCACGCTTAACGAGGCTGACTGTGAGCGCACTCGCGCCCAGACCGCCAAGCGTTGCCCAGGCGCGCAGCTTCATCTACGGAGCCGCCTAACGCTGTCGCGCAGAGTCATGAATCGCTGACGCATGACTTCGTCTTCACCAACGGCGCGATCGAGGACAGCAAGCGCGGAGTCGGCATTGTTCAGCCGTAACCACGACTTCGCTGCGAAATACTGCGCGTCTGCTGCGAAGGGGTTGAGTTCGGGCCGCTGCGCTCGAGCGAACGCTGTAAGCGCTCGCGCAGGGTCATTGCGCATGAGCAGTGCAACGCCGAGGTAAAACGACAGCGCCGGAGAGCTGTCACTTGCTGCCGCCGCTGCCAAATCCCGCGCAGCGCTCCTGAAATCGCCAGCAGAATACGCTGCCATGCCACGATCGATGATCATTCCCGTGGAGTCGGCGCTGCTGCGCACGACCGCGCCATGAAATTCGTGTGGCGATATCGCGCCAAGCCGCACCAACGGCGACGGCGGCCACGGTATCGCGAAGAAAGCTATCGATGCCGCCGCTACGATGCCTGCTACCCACACGAAGGCTGGGCGAGCAGTCGAGCGTCCGCGTGTATCCAACGCGCGTCGGATCACCGCCGCCTGACGAACGGCGTCACGACATGCGTCACACCCTAACAAGTGAGACTCAAACACAGCCAGCTCGTCCTCGGGCAGGACGCCGGCTACGTACGCCGCTACACGATCGTCATTCGCTTCATTGCAGCTCACACCTGTTCAATCGCGACGACGCGCCTTTCGTGACGCGCTGGTCGTGAGCGTCCGTTGATGAGTTCGGCGAGACGCTGTAGTGCGCGTGACTTTCGCTTGCGCATTCGCTCGGCAGGCTCGCCAAGGTCAGCTGCGATTTTCCCAATGCTCTCGCCATGCATGAAACAGCGCCGCAGGAGCGTGCGATCCCTCGCTGACAGCGCGCGCAGTGCGATGCGAACTCGCGCGCAGTCTTCTTCTCGGACGAGCACGTCGAGGGGGTGCGGCGCAGCGCTTTGTGCCTCGATGATTTGGGAGTGTTCGCGCGCCCTACGCCGTTGAATATCGATGATTACGTGACGCGCTATGCCATAAGCGATCGGCGTGAGCTCACAGGCATCGGCGATTTTACAATCGCGAAGACGTGCCAGAAGCCGGGCGATCGTTTCCTGCACCGCCTCGAGTGCATCATCGCGATTACCAAGGCGTTTGGCGGCGACGACCTCCAAGCCTGCGGCAATGCTCCGCAGCCGAATATCGAGGTCCAGCAACTCGATCGTGTCGTGCAAACGAGCTCATCAGTCGGTGTCACAGGCTAGTATACAGCAAACGATTTGAAGCACAATTGCGCAAAACGCCCTTGTGATGCCGTTCGTGGCGAGATGCGCGAACGGGCGTGTCCGCTCTAACATCCTGCCTAACGCGTAAGCCCCTAATTCTTCGGGTGGACTGCGACGGGTACCTCGGCCACGACGTCTAAAGATGGGACTCCAATACCCAAGCGACCCGCGAAGTTGCTCCCCCAGCAGAAGGCCACGTTTCGCGAGGACAGTCCGCATGCAAAGTTGTCGCTGGCCGCGAGCGACGAGAACGTCAAGCCACCATAGATCTCGACCGGCACGAGGGAGGGAGACACCACCGTCCCCGCTCCCAGGGCCCCGCCCGCGTTAGCTCCCCAGCAATAGACGAGTCCCGCTTGCGTGCGACCGCACGAGTGCGCGTTACCGGCGTCTACAGATAGAAACGAAAGGCCCCCGGCAACCAGCGTCGGTGTAGACCGAGGCGTCTGTGAGCCGTCACCGAGCTCGCCCTGGAAGTTTGTGCCCCAACAGTACGCTGCCATACTTGTCGAAACTCCGCATACGTGGTTGCGGCCGGCGTCAAGTGAGGTGAATTTCACGCCACCTGGCACCAGGCTCGGCCCCGTGGTCGAGGTGGCGTTCGGCACGCGCCCCCAGCAATACGCATCACCGCCAACGGCGATGCTGCACGACCAGTCGTCACGAGCAGCCGTAATTGCGGTGAACTTGAGCGGCGTCTTGACGGCAACGGGCGAGGTTCTGTCAGTCTTGCTGCTGTCTCCCAGCTGTCCGTCGACGTTGTACCCCCAGCAATAGGCCGAGCCATCACCCGTCAGCGCGCAACTGTGCGTCGTGCCGGTCGAGATCTGCACGAAGGTGTGGCCACCGATCACTTGCGTCGGAACTGGACTATCGGTCGTGGTGCCGTTACCGAGTCGGCCTCTTGAGCCACTTCCCCAGCACCAGGTGGCACCAGCTGTCGTTATGCCGCACGTGTTGGTTCTGCCGTTTGTGCTCAGCTTCGAAAACGACAGACCTCCGCTAACCGGCGCCGGAAGCGGGTTTGTTATTGGCGTTGTCGTACCGTTACCGAGCTGGCCGAACTGATTTTGTCCCCAGCAGTACGCCGCGCCGCTCGTGGTTAGGCCGCAGGCATGAAACTCTCCGACCACGATCGAGCCGAAAGTTGTAGTGTTTTCCACAGTGGCCATCGCTCGCGCTTCGAATGTCATCGGAGACCATAACGTCCCCGTGCCGAAGCTGAACGAAGAACCGCAAATGACCGAGAAAGAGCCGGAGTATCCGCCCACGTTCCCGGTGAGCTTGCCCGTTGACTGCAGAGTCCCCGTCACCGGAATTCGCCGCGGCAGCGAGAATGCCGAGTGGCTCACGGAATCTATGAGGCTGCCATTCGCTACCTGTACGCCTGCCGTCGCTCCGCCGAAAACAGCCGTGCAAGTACCCAAGCCCAACGACACGGAGATTCGAACAGCCAGTTGGTCGACGAGACCGGAGCTCGAAGCGCGAAAGCTGATGGACCTCCCGTGGCTCGTGACCCCGGTCCAGAAACCGGGATCGATCACGCGCGGTGAAGCCAACGTGAGATTGAGCGCGACAGGGAGCGGAGAGTTGGTTGCTCCGGCGGCTGAGATCGAGATGGAGCCGGTGTGGGTCCCGGCCGGCACGCCGGTGATGTTTGGTGTAATCGTTAGGGTGGCGGGCGCCGTGCCTGACGAGGGCGTCACTGATATCCATGTCGTGCTCGTCGTGACCGTAAAGCTGAGCGTTCCGCCGCCGGTGTTCGTGATGTTGACGGTCTGCGCGGCAGGGTTCGTTCCGCCGGTTGTGGAATTGAAGGTTAGACTGGTTGCGGATGTCGATATGGTGGCTGGCGCTGGTGGCGGCGGTGGAGGCGGGGGCGGTGCCGACGGCGCGTCTGACCCACCTCCGCACGCGGATACGAATACGAAGACCACCGTCGACAGGTAGGCACAGGACGGACGTCGTATGACAGGCATGTAATCCCCGGCTGCATCGTTTCCTACATATCGGAAAGGAACCGCGAGCGTGACACTCTCCATCGCGGTGAACGCGGATTCGGCGCCGGAGTCCCATCTAACTTGCCCGCCCCTCCCAAATGCTTGAGGAGAGAGCGATCAGAGCCGGCTGCCTAACGCTTAGCGGCAGTTAGAAGAACGGGGCCTTCTGGCTCTCAGGCGCTGCGAACGCCGATCACCACGATGTGTTGTTCGGGATACTGATCCCGCTCCAGGAGCACACAGGTGCCACCCGATTCGTTGAGGATTTGCAAATAGTCCCTATCCGCGAGAGAGCTGTAGTAGAACGTCTCCCCAGACATCTCGCCTGTTACCTCACCATCGATCCCGCCCGCGGTGAAAAGAATCACGCCGCGTGGCGCTAGCGCCGCACACAGCTTGGCGACTACGGCGCGCTGCGAAGTGTGCGGGACGTGGAAGATGCTGTCCCAGGCGACGATGAGGTCGTACTTCTCCGACGGCTCCCAGGTGCAGATGTCCGCGTGGATGAACGAGGCCGCGGGATGGCGAGCCTTGGCGAGTGCCAGCATCGCCTCCGAAACATCGAGTCCCACGACATCAAAGCCGGCGTCAGTAAGTGCCTTGATGATTCGGCCGCCGCTGCCGCAGCCTACGTCGAGGGCCCTTCCTTTTGTGGTACACAGACCGAGTGCGCGTGCGATGTAGCGCAGGCCAGCCTTCATTATCAGCTGCTGCGCCTCCCACCAATTCGCGATAGCGTCGTAGCGTTTGCCTGTCTCGGCTGGTTTCATGTGGACCAGGATTGTCAGACTAAGCTGGCGCCAGGGCCGCGCGGATGGCGGCCACAACACCAGGCTCTGTAGCGCGGGCATGGACTTGCAGCACCCCAGACCGCCTAACGAGTTCGGCGACGTTTGTCGCTCGTACTCCGCCGCCAGCGAGAATCTCGATGCGTCCCGCAGCGTGCGACCTCAGCTTGGCCAGCGCGTCTGCCCCTTCGACCGCGCTGCTTGCCTGTCCCGCGGTCAGCACGCGCGTCACACCGCATTTGACCAGCGCATCGAGAGCTGCGCTGGCATTGGGCGTTGCGTCGAAGGCACGATGAAAGACTGTCGCTTTGGCTCCGGCTACTTCCACGATTCCGCGTGTCGCGTGTGCGTCGACCGAACCGTCGCGACGCAGAATGCCGACGACGACGCCGTCCGCGCCGGCATCACACAGCTCACTTGCCACGGCATGAATGTCAGCGATCTCGGACGGGCCGTAGAAGAAATCGCCGGCGCGAGGCCGCACCATCGCGAGGCACGGCACTCCTAGCGTTAGGCAGTGCCGCAGCAGCGTGAATGACGGGGTGAGGCCGCCGACGCCGAGGTTGCCGCAGGCCTCGAGACGGTCTGCGCCTTCGGCTACGGCTTGATCCGCACTCGCGATCGAGTCGACCGCGGCTTCGATGAGGATGTGCGGGCTCAGCGCCTTACCTTTGCTTTGCTGTCACGGTCGTGGCTCACCATTGCCTAACTCACTGCCGTCCCTCTCCGGATAATCCCTTGTAGGCCGCGCTGATTTAGCCGCCGATTGAATGCTTCGAGGTCAGTGCTCAATAGCGCGTCCAGGGTGCGCCGATGCTGTCGCGTCTGCTCCAGGAACATCGTAGCGACCTCACCATGCTGATTCGTCGGCTTGAAGTCGCTGCGAAGAGCAGCGCGAAGCGGATCGCATCCACATGCAAGGTCCCCCGTTAGGCAGGGCTCGGAATCGTGTAGAACATGACCATACCCGAACAGGCTCGCTAGGGCGTCAAGTCGGACCGGTACGCAGTAGAGAATACGAGAAAACGCGACACGTCGCGCAGACTCGGCGCCGAATATCGGATGGTGTGCGCGTCGCGTCGCTCGACACCCGGCAGCAGCGCCATGATTTCCGCGGGTAGGTAGCTCTTGTAGACCAGGTCGAGCTGGTATGGCCCTGCGACGCGGTGCGGTTTGAAATCTCGCAGTCGCGCGATCGCCGCCCGTGCGCGCGCCTTGATGAGCGCCTGCCCTGCCGCGGGTGTCATCGTCGCCGCCGAGTGAAATCCGATGCTCTGCTTTACGACCGCTCCTTCGACGTCGCCGAGCAGCGTGCGCACCTCACCGACGGCCGACTCGTCTCCGCTCACCAGCACGACTGGCACGCCTGCCGCACCTGCCAGCGCCGCGTTCATCGACGACTCGGCCATCGGTCGCCCGTTGAGATACACACCGGCAAACGTCGCACTGGACATTGTGTGTGCGCGGACCCCCTGTGTGTTGGTTGTGGCCGAGTGATAACCGATGAACATCGCCGCGGAGAACGTGGAATCGATGCCGTGCACCATCGAGAGCGGCCTGTTTCCACCGCGGATGATCGTCACGTCAGCCGGAAAGCGGTCGATCAACAGGTTCTGCATGTTGCCGTGCGAGTCGGCGACGACGAACTGCGTGGCGCCGGCTTCGCGCGCCCCCTCGATGGCCGCGAGGGCTTCCGCTGTCATGAACTCACGGAAGCGCTGATACTCGAAGCCATCCGGCCCGAGTTGCGCGTCGGTGACGACGCCGGTGATCCCTTCCATGTCGACGGAAATAAAGACTTTGATCGGTCGCTGGGCCGTTGCCGCAGCGCTCATCGCACAGAGCGCGGACAAACAGATGAAGTGTCGCATTGATGCAGCTCCTCTCTCGATCCCACGTTAGGCATGGCCGTCGCCGACGATAACATGTTCGGCTAGACCACATGGCGCCAGACCACCTTGCCCTGTAGCGCGGCACGGACCGGGGGGCAAAATTAGGCGCGTGCTCAACTTTCGAACGTGGACCTGAGACTCGCCGCGCCGCGCCGCCCCGTCGCTGGTATCATGGGAGCGTCCGAAGCTGCTCCGGAGCGCTTGGCGGATGCCGAGCGGCTGGGGGAGCTGCTGGCTGAACAAGGTTGGATCGTCCTGACCGGCGGGCGGCCATTTGGCGTGATGGAGGCGGCTAGCCGTGGCGCGAAGCGTGTGAAGGGAAGCCTAACGATCGGTGTGTTGCCGACGGCGGAGGAGGTGCCGTCAGCCTTTGTCGACGTTGCGATCCGTACTGACCTGGGGCATGGGCGCAACAATGTGAACGTGTTGTCGAGCGATGTTGTCTTTGCGTGTGGCGTGGAAGGCCCGGGCACAGCGTCTGAGGTTGCTCTGGCTATCAAGAACGGCCGGCCCGTCGTGCTCGTGGCGCCTAGCGACGCTGCGCGGGCGTTCTTCGTGGAGCTTGGCGGCGAGCGGGTCCGTGTTGTCGCATCCGGCGAAGCGGCTGCCCAGGTCGCGCAGGATTTTCTCCCCTCTCGTTAGGTATCCATCGATGCAGCATGTGCTCAGATCGGTTGCCGTTGGTGTTACGCTGTTTCTGGCCCGACCTACAGGCGCTCAGCGTCCGGATGCGCCGAACGGCTGGGATGCATTCGTCAACGCGTTGGATGCCTACTGCCAGGGCGATTCCGTGGTTGGGGCCAGCGTACTGTATTTGCGCGACGCGCGCGTGGTGGCGTGGCACCACCGGGGGATGGGCGACCGCGAGCGCGGCGAGCGCGTCGACAATAGCACGATCTTTCACTGGGGCTCCATCACGAAGACGCTGACTGCCGTCGCGATCATGCAACTGCGCGACCGCGGGCGCCTAACGCTGGACGATCGCGTCATCAATTATATCCCTGAATTGCGGCAGGTGCACAATCCATTCGGCTCCATGGATGGCATCACGATCCGCATGCTCATGTCGCACACGTCTGGGTTGCAGGATCCGACGTGGCCTTGGGACACCGCACAGGAGTGGGAGCCGTTCGAGCCAACGCGGTGGGAGCAGCTCGTAGCGATGATGCCGTACATGAGGCTGCGCTTTGCACCGGGGTCGCGCTACGGCTATAGCAATCCCGCCTTCATTTATTTGGCCCGCATCATTGAACAGTTGAGCGGCGACCCATGGTCACATTACGTGCAGAAGAACATCTTGACGCCGTTAGGCCTCACACGCAGCTACTTCGGTGCGACGCCGTACCACCTCGAGCGGTACCGGTCGAACAACTATACGGTCCGCGATGATTCGAGCGGCCGCGTGCGGATGCGCGCGAACGGGCGCGACTTCGATCCGGGGATCACGATTCCGAATGGCGGCTGGAACGCCCCGCTCGGCGATCTGGCGACGTATGCGGCGTTTCTCACGAACGCCTCGTTAGGCGATTCGGCTCGGGCGCGGCTGTTCAACGTGGTCTTGCGACGAGCGTCGCTGGAAGAGATGTGGCGACCGGTGGCACCGTACGGCGGAAGTGAAGGGAAGAACGGCGACGCGATGGCGCTGTCGTTCTTTGTGCATCCGCGTGGCGAGACCACGGTCATCGGGCATACGGGGAGTCAGGCGGGGTTCCGTGCTTTTTTGTATTTCAACCCGAAGTCGCGTGAGGCGATCATCGCGGCGTACAACACGACGAACTATTCCCGTAGCGCGCGAGCCGGGGCCGCGAATGAGATCTTGGAGCTCGCACGATCTCTTTTAATGCGTTAACTGCTTTTTACCACAGAGGACACGGAGGACACAGAGGGCCTAGAAAATCAATTTGCTAAACGCGTGATTCCGTGTTTCAAGTGTCTGCAATGAAAATTGATCAGTAGGCCTACGGGGTAGTTACCGAGCTTCAGGTGAGATAGGAGCTGTGCTTCGTGAACTGGTAGGACTCTTGAAATCGCCTTCGCCTCTACCACCACCGTCCCTTCTACAAGCAAGTCAAGGTTGTAACCGAGATCGATTGTGAGACCGTCGTACAATTGGAACGGGCACTTCTGTCGCGACGCCAAGGCCGCGCTTGCGCAGTTCATACGCGAGGCATGCCTTGTACGCACGCTCGAGCAGACCCGGCCCAAGGACTGAGTGCACCTTTATAGCCGCATCGACTACCTGGCCCGTTGTGACATTGAGTTCCTCGCGCATCGAATTTCAGTTTCTCTCTCTGCGTCCTCTCTGTCCTCTGTGGTAAAACGCCGTTTGAGAAAGCTGGGCATAGGCCGTCATCTGACCGTCATCGCGCTAACTGCGTCGGCGACAATGAGTGCCGGTGCGCAAAGTGCGGACGCGGCGCAGTGTTTTGGATTTTCGTTCGGCGCATGGAATCCACCGCTCGACCTCCGCACCGCCGGTCACGACACGGAGCCTTCAACAGCAACGCAGATCAAAGCACCGGGCGGGCGCGATTGGGCGGCGTCGGACGTGACGCCTAACGACACAACACTGCTGCTCTTTCCGGCGTGGTGGCCCGCCGGCGTGCAGGTAATCTTCTCGCGCCGCCCCACTGCGACTGACACTGTGGCCGGGCGCGCAATGGCACTCGTCGCTGATGGACGCGCTACACCGCCACGCGCTACCATGCGCGCCTGGCGCGTGCCGTGTCGCTGAGCATCGCGCGGTAATGTTCCTCCCGGACCTCTTTGCCGCAGTATTGCGCGACCGCGCGCGGGAGCCCGCGCTCGATTACGAGATCGGCGGCCGCCTGACCACGCTCACGTTCGGCGAAATCGATGCGCGCAGCCACCGCCTCGCCGCTGAGCTGAGCGCGCGCGGCGTCGCGGCGGGCGACCGGGTCGCGCTCTTCTTACCTAACGATGTCGCCTTCATCGATGCCTTTCTCGCGTGTCTCAAGATTGGCGCGATCGTCGTCCCCGTTAACATTTTGTACCGCGAGCGCGAGCTCACACATATTCTCACCGACGCCGAGCCACGCGCCGTGATCACGAGCAGCGATCTCGCCGCGCACTTGCCATCCACGGTTGCGCGCTGGCTTGCTGCCGAGCTGCAAGCTGCCGCTCAGCGTCATGCACCTACATTGGAAATCGTTAGGCGGCCCGCTACCTCGCCCGTTGCGATCGTCTATACCTCAGGCACGACCGGCCGCGCCAAGGGAGCAGTCCTGTCGCACGGCAATTTCGCTGTAAACGCCGCCAATCTCGTGCTCAAGTGGCGGATCTCGCCGAGCGACCGTTATCTCGCCGTGCTCCCGCTCTTCCACGTGCACGGCCTTGGAAATGGTGTCGGCTCCTGGCTCGCGAGCGGCTGCCGCATGCGTCTTGTCGAGCGCTTCGACGCGACGCGCGCGCTGGATTGGTTCCGCGAGTGGCGCCCCACGCTCTTCTTCGGCGTGCCGACGATGTACTTCCGCATGCTCGAGTGGCCGCCTGCCGAGTGCGTCCGCATTGGTCGCGACATGCGCCTATTCATCTCCGGCTCGGCGCCGCTCGCCGCGCGCGTCCTGGAAGATTTTCGCGCACGCTTCGGTCACACGATCCTCGAGCGCTACGGGATGAGCGAAACGCTTATGAACATCGGTAATCCGTATGATGGTGAGCGACGCGCAGGAAGCGTCGGCGTCCCCTTCCCTGGCGTGGCGGTGCGCGTCGTGGATGTCGCTGGAACCGACGTCGCGAGCGGTGAGGTTGGCGAGCTGCAGGTGCGCGGGCCTAACGTCTTCACAGAGTACTGGCGCAACCCAGAAGCGACGGCTGCGGCGTTCGTCGACGGCTGGTTTCGAACTGGCGATCTCGCGCAACGTTCAGAGGATGGCTATTACACACTCCGTGGACGCAGCGGAGACCTCATCATTTCCGGCGGATTCAATATCTATCCGCGTGAGATCGAAGAGGTGCTGCTCGAGTTCCCAGGGGTTCGCGACGCTGCCGTCGTCGCCATGGCGGATGCGGCGCGTGGCGAAGTACCCGTTGCCTACGTCGTCTGCGATGAACCATTCGACCAGCAGGCGCTCTTGGCCTTCTGCGACCGGCAGCTGGCGTCGTTCAAGCGACCGCGATCTCTGATCCGTTTGCAGGTCCTGCAGCGAAACGCGTTAGGCAAAGTCCAGCGGCACCTGCTGCCCGTGCCCAACGCATGAACCCCGCTGTCCTTTCGCTGATCGCGCTCCTCGTCGCGATTCTGCTCTCCATAACAACGCAGATCAATGTCGGCCTGATTGCAATTGCGCTCGCCTGGGTGATCGGCGTTTACGCCGCGGGACTTCGAGCGGAAGATGTAATCGCTGGCTTCCCGTCGTCATTGTTCCTGACGCTAGTCGGCGTCACACTGCTGTTTTCAATTGCCGAGGCCAACGGCACACTGGCAACACTGGCGCAACGAGCGGTGCGACGTACGGGAGGAAACCGTCTGCTGCTGCCGCTCGTGTTTTTTCTCATCGCATTCGTCATCGCGAGCGCAGGACCTGGAGCGATAGTATCTGTCGCTCTTGTCGTGCCGTTGGCTATGGTGATCGGTCAGCGCGCCCGACTTTCTCCATTTCTCATCGCGCTCATGGTTGCGATGGGCGCGAACTCGGGGAACCTGTCGCCGGTCAGCGCAGTGGGCGTCATAGCCAACGCGAAGATGGCCGAGGCCGGCGTCGGCGGCCATGAGATGAAGGTGTGGCTCTGGAGTCTTTTCGCGCACGTCCTCGTGGCCGGCGCCGCGTACGTTTTTCTCGTTCGGCGAACGCGTGCGCCAGCATCAGACATTTCGGCTCCGGGCGCACTCGTCGAGGACCCTCCGCTGACGCGGCAGCAGCGCCTAACGAGTGTTGTACTGCTGGCTTGGATCGTCGCCGTAGTCGGTTTCAAGCTCAGCATCGGGCTCGCCGCATTCGCCGCGGCGAGTCTGCTCATCGTACTGCGCACTGCCGACGAGCGCGCGGCGTTCAAGCTCCTCCCGATCGGCATCATCATGATGGTGTGTGGCGTGTCGCTGCTGATCGCCCTGCTGGAGAAGACAGGTGGGATGGATCTCTTCACTTCGATGCTGGCGCGCCTGGCGTCGCCGCAATCGATCAACGGCGTGATCGCGTTCATGACAGGGCTGATTTCCACGTACAGCAGTACATCCGGTGTGGTACTTCCGGCGTTTCTTCCTACGGTCAGTGATCTGGTCACCAAGGTAGGCGGCGGCGATCCGCTCGCTGTCGCCCTGAGCATCAACGTTGGCTCGTCGCTTGTCGACGTCGCCCCGTTATCCACGTTAGGTGCGCTCTGTGTTGCGGCCGTGTCGGATCCTTCGGAGGGCCGTCGCCTCTTCAAGCAGCTCATGATCTGGGGCGTATCGATGACGCTCGTGGGCGCCATCATCTGCCAGCTGCTAGCGGGCTTCGTCGCGCGGGCCTAGCCTATCCGCTATCCCCTATCCCCCTATCCCCTATGTTGTTCGCCCTCCTCGCTGCCGTCCAAGTCGCCAGTCAGGATCCAGCGCTCGTCGCCAAGGCGCGCGCCATCCACGATCGTGTGATCGCGCTGGACACACACGTCGACATCAATCCGTCCAATTTCACGCGCGACACCAATTACACGCAGCGACTGCGCACGCAGGTCGACCTCGTGAAAATGGAGGAAGGTGGTCTCGACGCTGTCTTTCTGATTGTGTACGTGGGACAGGCGAATGATTTCACGAGCGCCGGATATGATCGCGCGCTGGCATCGGCGCTGGCAAAGTTCCACGCGATCCACCGACTCGCTGACACGATCGCGTCCACCCGCATCGCGATTGCGTACACAGCGGCCGACGTGCGACGTATCGCGGCTTCAGGAAGGAAAGTTGCCCTCATCGGGATAGAAAACGGTTATCCGTTAGGCGAAGACCTTGCCAACGTAAAGAGAAGTTTTATGACCTCGGCGGGCGCTATCTGTCGCTGGCGCACAATGGGCATTCACAGCTGTCGGATTCCAACACCGGAGAGCGCGACGGCGTGCGGAAGTGGAATGGCCTGAGCCCGTTAGGCAG
>JBQTIF010000154.1:0-3563 GCA_052388395.1 Gemmatimonadaceae bacterium
CTTTCAGCCAGGCTGTCACGTGATCGCGATACGCCGCGACCTTTGAGCGCCGACCGGGGCGCCGGCGCGCGAGCGCTGGATCGCGCACAACGTCAGTGATCGACGTGCTCATCGGCTCATCGACCACGCGTTGGACGCTGCGTTTTCCCACGGCGACCTGCGCGGCGATCTCTTCCAGCGTGTGACCCGCCTGACGCAGGACCTGAATAGCGTGCCGCTTCAACGTGTCGATCACCTCGCCCTCGCGGAGTCTTTCCGCGAGGGGTCGCGCCTCGGACACCTTCACTTCAAGGTGGCCAGAATTTCCGGAAATGAGGTGGTCAGAATTTCCGGAACCCGCACCGCTTCCCGCTTGAACGCGTCGCGGTACTCGCGTCTGGATCGTGGCATTCACCTCCTGCCTCGAACATTGATCGAGGCGCTAGAGATGTCCCCAAAAGCTGGCTCTTTGGGACTTGAGAAGTGCCAGAGCGCGCAGGTAATGTCGGTGCCAACCGACTCAAGCATCCGCACAGCTGCCTAACGCAGGGCCAGCGACCCCTCTTCCAATGGGTCGCTTGACGTGGTTCCGCATCGCGGTTTATTTTTGCTCAAACTAACCGAAAGCCGCTGGCACGCGTGGTGCACCCACGAGTACCAGCGGCTTTTTTTCTTAGGACGGGGCATCGCGAAACACGTTCGCCTCACCGACCACTCATAATATGATGCATCTCAGGATCATGATGAACCTCGGAATTCCGTCGCGAACTGCCCTCATACCGAGTCTTGTTTTGGCAGCTCTTACAAGTGCCTGCGTGGATCGGGCGGCCCCAACCTCACCTCTCGTCGCGGCGGCTGGTGACCTGTCTGCCTCGACAGCGACGGTGACAGCAGCGCTGCGTACGCTTGATGACGCTTTTCTGAGTCTTGGAGCGATAGAGCCGTCGTTCGCAGGATTGTTCTACGGCGCCGATGGCCGGCCAGTCGTGCTGTTGACAGACACAAGCAGGCGCGACTTTGCGTCGGTCGGTATAAGCACGGTGTTCCCTCGCGTACGCAGTCTCCGCGATGCCGAGGTTCGACTGGCGAAGTTTACTTTCCGTCAGCTGTTCGCCTGGAAGGATGCGATCATAGCGTCCGGTAGGACTCCGAGCTTCGCTACTCTAGACATCGATGAATCTCGCAACCTTTTGCGCATCGGCGTCCGCGACACCGCGGCAGTAATCCGGACGCAAAGTGCCTTATCGGCGGCGGGAATCCCTAGCGCCGCAACGCTGGTCGAAATTGCGGCTCCAGCTTATCTCGCCGCTGACTTAAGAAATAGCACGTTCACTCCGCCACTGGGTGGTATTCAAGTCACCGGCAAGGTCGTCGTCGGCCAAAGCACTATTTTCGGTGTATGCAGTCTTGGATTTAATGTTCGTCTGGGGGCCACCCACTATTTCGTCACAAATTCACACTGCACGAGCCACGACCAGTCAGTTGGAGGCTTAAACGGCGCAGAGTTTTTCCAGCCGTTTGCCACGTCTGCGCTGATTGGAAACGAGGCCATCGATCCGAACTTCGCGGCCGGGCTTCCGGCATGCCCGTCAAACTGGCTTTGCCGCTACGCAGACGCGGCGCTCATCCAATATGTGGGCATCTCTCCGCCGTTGGGGGCCATCGCAAAGACGCAGTTTGCAGGGGGAAGCAGTTCGGGGTCCATAACGGTCGTGGGGAACTTCACCATTGTGGCGGACGCAACCGATGATGAGATCGCTTTCTATGATCCCGAACTCAGCGGACAGAACGTCAACAAGGTGGGACGCACAACCGGCTGGACTAACGGGCTAGTTCGATCAACGTGCGAGTTGTATCAAGTTGGGACTGATCCTGTCACTGGTAAGCCTCTCGGTCTCTTGTGCCAGTTTACGGCTTGGACGGCGTTCGGTGCGGGCGACAGCGGTTCTCCGGTGTTTATGTATGAGGGAGGCGATCCGAGCACCAGTAACGTGTTACTCTCCGGGGTCGCGCATTCGTACTCGTTTAACGAGTTTGGCTATCCGTTCTTCTGGTTCAGCACGATCAGCGGCGTCAAGAATGACCTCGGCGCTTTGGTTACGCACTGAGTCGACCGTCAATTCCAGAGAATCACAACCAGGCGCCTTGTCATCCGAAGGCTTTAGCCAATCATTTGTTAGGTGATGCAATGAAGATTCGACCAACTCTACTGCTACTTCTGCTTGTGGTCATTTCCGGTGCAAGCGGTTGCGAAAGCGGGGCAGAACCAAGCCTAACGAGGGACTATTTCCTTGACATTCAGCCGCGACCACTGAATATCCGGGAGAACGTAGTTGCCTCCTTGTCGATTCAAGTGATTGATAGTCGCGGGAATCCCGTTGGTGGCAACTTCACACCGGTCCTTCAGTCACGTGATACGACGGTAGCTCGGATCGTCGGCGGCACCGCTGTGGAGGCTCGTAGCGTCGGTTCAACGCGCGTTGTTGTAAGCGTTCGCGTCGGAAATACAACGATATCGGATTCGATCCAGGTCTTCGTCGCTAGGCCTGGATAATGGGCGCTGTGGCACTTCCGGATCGGAGTTGGCGGAGGCAATCATGGCCAGAGAGCGTCAGCGACGTGTCACGTGCCTGTTATTGCCGTTTAACGCCAGCGGAACCGTGCTCCTGGCCGCTTCGCGATAAGCTGCGGTCCGTTGTCCGAGATCATCCGTGGTCGAAGCAGCGACGGACCGCATCGTCGTTGGCGCCGATGAAATCACCATGCAACTGCACTACCTGTCTTCAATTAGGGCGCCAGGTGATTCGGAAACAGTAGCAAATAGGTACCACGACAGCAGGGTTGCGTGGAAGAGTCGGCCGACGGCGGATAACTTGTCGTACCGGATCCGTCTCTTGCACCACAGCTTCTATGCCAGCCCGATCCATTGGCACTGCGACAATCTCGTTCGGCCTCGTCTCCGTTCCGGTCCAGGTCTACTCGTCGGCGGAGTCGAAGGCGAGCGTCTCGTTCAACATGCTGCGCAAGAAGTGCGGCTCGCGACTCAAGCAGCACTACACGTGCACCAAGGACAACGAGCTGGTCGCGCGCGAGGACGCAGTCAAAGGCTACGAGTTCGCCAAAGACCAGTACGTCGTTTTCACGCCGGAGGAACTCAAGGTGGGCGACCGTCTTCGGCCGATCGAAGACGGCGAGCAGCGGAATACCGCCCAGCGCGAGTATTTGAGGCGGGAGGCAAAGAAGTGCACGCGCTCGGTCGTGCCATTGAGGAAGTGCACGAGGACTTCGCCGAAATCATGCTGCGTGAACTCACCCGGCAGTCCTTCAAAGCGAATCACTGGGCGCAGCGTCGACGGCCGCACCGTACGCACCAGCGCATAGAGCGCGCTCTTCGCGCCGTCGTAGCCAGCCAGCTTAGCGCGCCGCAGGAGTTCCACGCTTAACAGCTCCGGATCCTCTTTCAGCCAGGCTGTCACGTGATCGCGATACGCCGCGACCTTTGAGCGCCGACCGGGGCGCCGGCGCGCGAGCGCTGGATCGCGCACAACGTCAGTGATCGACGTGCTCATCGGCTCATCGACCAC
>JBQTIF010000155.1:0-25397 GCA_052388395.1 Gemmatimonadaceae bacterium
CTGGGAGTACAAGGTCCTCAAAGTAGGGAGCAACAACACGCCGCAGCCACTGACGACTACCGCACGGATGATCATGACGAGCCGCGGCTCTCTCATCCTCATGCTCCCAGTTGCGGACATACCCGCGTCGAATCCTGGCGTCCGGTTTACAGCGTTCCGGCACAGCGGCGATTTCGGGCTTAGCGGGGGACCATGGGCCGGCGACGTCCAGCGTCCAGTCACGCAGCCTCTGTTCAACGTGCCGCCGGTGCCGCTGATGTTTTAGTAGCGCACACCCACGCGCGTCGCTAACGCCGAGCTGTTGCGGTGGCGCTAACTACAGCGCAAGACAAGAGAGTTATACTCTGAGCGTTAGCGCAGCTTCTCCAACGCCGTTCGCACGGAGTCCGTCTGCGCCCGGTGCTCGGCATCGGCACCGGCTCGCAACGCTAGAAAATGTTGCCAGGCACGTCGCGCACCGATCCGGTCGCCGGTGAGCGACGCCAGGCGCCCTTCCTCGCGTAGAAACGTGGTTAGATAGAGCGGCCCAGTGTCCCAGTCGTACGGTCGCCGGCGCACGGCGCGCAATGCGGCGCTGCGGTCGCCGCGCGCTTCGTAAAGCCGAGCCAGAACCAGATTGGCAAAGTCGATCCCAAAGACATACGGCCCCGAGACAAGGATCGAGTCGAGCCGGGTTACGAGGGGTCCGGCCCCAGGCGCCGTGGTCGAGTTGGCGAGCATCGCGTCTAACATCGTTAGGCAGAGCAGTGGGTCGCCGCCGTGCACAGCTGCCGAATCACGCGTCGTGGTCCCAGCGCGCAGCTGCTCCACGATGTTGTCAACCGTGGCAGCGCGACCGGAGTGCAGCCGCCACAACGCAGCGACGCACAAGTTGGTGTAATACCGTGCGCGAGCGCCGCTCTCGCGCGGGCGCGTGCCACTGATCTCCCTTTCGATGCGCGCCGCCGCGTCGACTGCCGCAGCCGAGTCGCCGTCCCAGAACAGCGCGCCAAGTACCGGCACCTGATCAGCACTGAAATACACGATGGTGGATCCGGCAGGTCGTAAATCGCCCGCGCGGATCGACTCGACAGCGCGGGCTGCTTCGGCACGGTGACCGCGATTGCGCGCCCAGGTGTGTAGCGTTTGGCCCGGATGAACATTCGCGGGGACGACCGTGTTGGCATCGAGGCGGCGACGCAGTTCGGCTGCCACTGAGTCAACATCGGCCAGCGCGGCACCGTCCGTCTGGCCGAAACCGATGACGCGATGGATCGCGAACTGATCCAGATTGGTGCGCCGCGCGCGCAGGTCCGCGAGCGCGCGCTCTTCGCCTAACGCGAGTGCAACACGCCAGCGCACATAGTCACCGGCGTCGGCCGCCGGTGCGTACGTTCTGTAGAGCGTCGCGAGCCGGCGCGTGTTTCCACGATCGCCCGAGCGGGCGGCGATCTCCACGAGGTGGGCGAGCGGCGGCGCAAACGTGGAGTCGAGCGCAACGGCTCTCGCGAATGCAGACTCGGCACGTACCTGGGCGTCCAGGATCCCGAGTTGGATGCCGGAGTGGTACAGGCGGTCGGCGTATTCATATTGCGCCTCAGGACTATCCGGAGCCGCCTCGGCAGCGCGTCGCCACCCCTCGAGCTGCTCGCCAGCCGAGTGCGCGGTGGCTGTGTTGGGGAGCACATACGCTTCAAATAGCAACTGGTCGCGCCGTGGCAACCTGTCGCGCAGCGCATAACCGGTCAGCAAGCCGCGACGCAGCGCGGCCGATTGTCCTGACTGCTGCGACCAGACACCGGCGGAGGCCATGCCTAACGCAGCAAGGGCGAATGTCGAATCGAGCTCGAGGGCGTCCGTAAACCGCTCCCTCGCGCGTGCCAGCTCGCCGCGACGCGAAGCAGCCTGACCGTCGAGGTAGGCGCGCAGCGCGGGCAACGATGTACTCGTTAGGTCGGCGAGTCGGCCCCCAGGTTCCCCAGCGTTGCCAACCAGTAACTGAGACGTGACGCGGTCGACCATGACGAAGAGGCTGTCGCTTGGCCCATGTTGCGGCGCGGCAGCCGCGATTTGGCTATCGCTAGCGACATCCACAATGCGCGCGCCGATGGACAAGCCAGTACTCGTTCCCACAATCGAACCAAGCACCAAACGGCCGCTGCCCATACTCGCCGCCAACCTGCGCGCTTCGCTGGTCGATGGATCCTCGCCGCCGGGAACTGCGCGACGCCACGCGGCCAGCACCGTGCGCGAGTCTACGGGCCGCGACCCGCCCATCGCCGCAAGCTGCGTGGTAAGCAGGTCTACCATTCCCTCACGCAAGAACGCAACGCTCGAATCGCCGATCACAGTGAAGGGGAGTACCGCGATCACCGATGCATCGACTACCGGCTGTTGTCGGTCTCGCAGTAGCGTGGCGACTCCTGCGGCAACGACCACAACGGCAGCAGCGATGACGGTCACGCGACGCAGCACGGGTGGAATCGTTAGGCGCCGCGGCAGCGGAGCCACCGGTGCGACGAATGCTTCGGCGAACTCGGTGGCGGTGGCAAAGCGATCCGCCGGTACCTTCGCCAGTGCGCGCTCAATGGCCTGAGCCACCGCGGGACTCACGGTGGGTCGTATTATCGCGACACGCGGAATCGGCGCTGCCATGTGCTGCAGCACCACGCTCTCCGCCGTCGCGCCGGTGAACGGCGGCTGCCCGGCGATCATCTCGTACACGAGGCAGCCGAGGCTATAGATGTCGCTCCGCCCATCGACATCCGACTGGCCTCCCACCTGCTCCGGACTCATGTACCCGGGCGTGCCGATGCTCATCCCGGTAATCGTTAGGCGGTCGCCGCCGGCAGCGCCCAAGGCGCGGGCAATGCCGAAGTCGGCTACAACCGACTCGCCACCAGAGAGGAGGATGTTCTCAGGTTTGATGTCGCGGTGCACGATGCCGCGTGCATGGGCGTAGGCCAGCGCGCTCGCGATTTCGCGCGCAATACGCATCGCGTCGTCCAACGGCAGCTGCTTCTCACGCTCCAGGCGATGGCGCAGCGACTCGCCTTCGACCAGCGGCATCACGTAGTACAGCAGGCCGTCGACTTGACCCGAATCGTACAGCGGCAGGATGCGTGGGTGCTGCAGACCGGCGACGATCTCGATCTCGCGCAGAAAGCGGTCGCCGCCGATCGCGTGGGACAGTTCCGGGCGCAGCACCTTGATGGCGACGGCGCGGTTGTGCTTCAGGTCCGCCGCGCGATAGACGGTGGCCATGCCGCCCTCGCCTAGCACATCGGTGATAGCGTAGCGCTCGGCGAGTGCGGTCCGCAGGCGCTCTTGGTCCGGGGGCACAGGGCCTCTTATGCCCTAGCGCGTGTAACAGGTCCTGCGCGGCTCATGGCCGCTGCCGCCTAACGCGCCAGACACAGGTCCAGCGCGTTCTGTACGATGCGCTGCAGATTCGGGTCCGTTACCATCGATCCGCCGAAGTTGAGTGAAGCCCCGGCGAAGATGAGGCCCCCCTGATCAGTTCTATAGCTGATCATCTCACCGGTGATCGACTGGTTGTTGCCGAGTGCGAGCACTGCTTCGTCGGCGTACGCCTGCGGCGGTGTACCGTTTCCTCGCTGATCTACTTCCCAACCGTCAGCGTGGTAGGTGCCAATGACGCTGGTGGAGTCGGACGACGTCGTGTTCCCGCCTGCGCTGGTGGCTGTCGCGCTTGTGCTCGGGGGTGTGGGCGGCGACACATCCACACTCGCGGCGCCTAACGTGCCGCCCTTGCCCACTGTCACCCCTGTCAGCAGGGAATTCGTGTTGTTCGCCGTGGGGTCTTGTTGGAGCTGATACGGCTGCCCCGAATAGTTACCCTGTGCGCAGTTTTGAAATCCGACGCCGATGAGCGCGGCTTCCGGCCTGTCGACGCCGGGGCCGCGCATTAAGCAGTACAACCGCAGCTGCTGGTTGTTCGTCGAAGAAGGGAATTTGCTCCGGTCGAGGCCCGGAAAGATTCCCATGTGCTCGCCGTCAGGGCTTAACACAACCTCTTCATAGATGCCATTGCCGCCAAGATAGATGATGCTGCCACCCTGCTGCAGGTACGCCTTTACGCGATCGTACATCTCGCGCGTCCAATACTCCGGATGCGTGTTGAGGATCAGCGCCTTATACCGCGGCGCGGAACCGTCGCCGAGGCCGCTGTTTCCCACGTGCAGGTCGTGATCGGTGTATACGTCGTAGGCGTATTTCGGCCCCAAATCCTCCAACCAGCCGAGCACCCAGAGTTCGGCCCGCAGGAGGTGGCACGAATTCATGTAGACCGACAGTCCGTAGCCGTTATACTTTGCATTGGGTGTCAGCGCCACAACATCGTCCGGCGTTAGGCCAGGATGCGGGCGCTGGAATGGAAGCGTATTCGGCACGGGGTATGTGTGTGTGTACTTCCCCTGTCCTCCCCAGTTGTTGTACGCGTTCCAGGTGTTCGTGTTCGCGATGACAGCGAAGGGACTCTGTGGAGACGTGGGCCGAACGATGAAGGGAGCGTAGAAATCCCGGCCACTCGAGTCGCTGCAACGAGCAGCGTAGATCCCCGAGCGCCAGCAGTTGGGATCGGTGTTCGGCACATCGGGAATCGTTAGGCTGAAGCTATCGCTCCAAGCTGCGCCCGTGGCCAACCACTCGGAGGACAATAGGTAGCGCGTTGCCTGAAACGTCCTTCCTGCGAGAGGAGTCGGCTTGACGTCGTCGTACACGCCCTCTACGCCACCCTTCATCCGGCGTAACCGCCGCACGTCGATCGTATAGTTGGCAGGCTCGTTGACGACGGGTGGAACTCCTACTGGCGGCGTACTGAGTCTCACGCCGGCTTTGAAATCGATAGTGCTGCCGGGGAGGAGTGACATTGGCCAACCATATGCCTCGATGTCAGCCGCAAGCCCGTTCCAGGCATGGAAGCCGCTACCGATCACCGGACAGCCGACACGAGAAGCGAGCTGCACTTCGCCGTTAGGCGCCACGCTGTAGCGCCGCAGCTCGAGAGTGCCTTCACCGCCGATCGTATAGATGCCCTGATTGCCAGCGGCCATAACGCCCCCGTACCTCGACCACGCTCGCTCCAGCGGCAGCCAAGCGTTACTGCTTGGTCGACCGCCGGCGCTTGCTGTGTTCTGGTATCGCAAGTTGCCGTTGAGCGCGACCTCAAAGAACACGTTATCGCCGTTCGTGAACTGGGCGAGCGCAGCGGCCCACCCGCCTTTCTCGACAATTTCAACCGGGCCCGGGAGCTGACCCTGCGGCGCCAGTTTTTGCCGAAGAAGGTCGCCGTCATTCGTCACCATATACAGCATGCCATCGGAGCCACCGAACACCGTGCGCAGATTTGTCGGCGCCAGAGGCAGCATGGCACCGGGTGGCGGTGTTGGTACTACCACATTGGTGCCGTCAGCGCTCACGAAGCCGATAACCAACTCCCCGTTAGGCGCGATCCCCGGCGCGATTGACTGGCCCGCAACCGGGATCACCGCGAAGAACTGGACATGTCCCCAGCCAGAGCCGATGCGGTCACCGAGTCCGGGTTGCAGTAGAGGGCCTGCGGCCCCCGGCGCCGCGTGCTGGTTGCAAAACAGGTCGCCAGTGTGATCGATGCTGTAGATGGCCCCACTGAGGTCGCTTGCAATCGCTACGAGTGCCACGCAGCACCTCCTGGCGCTGCACCGGGTCGCGGTGTGAGCCGGACTCAAGAATGGCGAGGGGCGCAATCATAGAAGCGCTCATGGGGATTCGCTAGAACAGTTGTGGATAGAACCCCACCTTAGTGGGCATGCGAATCGTGAGTCTCTGCCCATCCCTTACGGAGCTTGTCTTCGATCTCGGACTCGGCCAGTCGCTCGTGGGCCGCACCAAGTTCTGCGTGCATCCTGTGGGGCCTGTCGATGCCGTGGAAAGGGTGGGCGGGACGAAGAACCCGAAAATCGCACGTATCGTGGAGCTCGCGCCCGATCTCGTTTTGCTCAACGAGGAGGAGAACAGGCTCGAGGATGCGGAGGCCTTACGAGTCGCGGGAATCGCGTGTCATACGTCGATGCCGCGCACGATTTCGGAAACGGCCGACATGGTACGATCTATAGGAACCGCGTTAGGCGAGCCTAACGTGGCGCTCGCGATCGCTCGCGATATCGAACAGCGCGCCGCGCAAGTCGCGCAGCAGGCTGCCGCGCGCGAACCGGTGCGCTACGCATATATCATCTGGCGCGAGCCCTGGATGACGGTGAACGACGACACGTTCGTGCACGCGCTGCTGCACAATGCCGGAGGGGTGAACGTTTTCGGGTCTGACGCGCAGCGCTATCCCACAATCACGCTCGAGCAACTGCGCGAGTCAGCGCCTGACGCCGTGCTGCTATCAACCGAGCCGTTTCCTTTCGCTCAACGGCATGTTGAGGAAATAGCGGTGCGCAGCGCCATCTCGCGCGAAAGAATCTTGATCGTCGATGGCGAGCTGCTCTCCTGGCATGGCTCGCGGACGCCGCGCGGCATTGTGTACGCTGGAGAGACGCTGGACGTAGTGCGCGCCGCGCGCGTATGACCGATCGGTTCACCACGCGCCGCTGACGCTGTTCGCGCCGCCGACGTTCGTATCATCGATGCTACAATCGCCGAGATTGGCGCTCGGCTGCGCCCCGGAGCCGAGGCGCGTGGCATCGACGCCGGCGGCAAGCTTAGTGATGCTGCCGATGTACTTCTCCGAGGGCGTCGGCAAGCGCGGTGAATGCCGCCCTCCGATGCGAAGCTGGCAGTGTGCAGTCGTGAGTTTTCAGTCCTAAGTGAGTGGATGCTACTCACTGAAGGCTGCCAACTGTCAGCTGTTGACTGCGAGCTTCCCTGCGGAGCGACGAGTCGCAGCGGAGCCGTCCAAGCAAGGACTTAACGATCTCTTTACAGCGCTCCATCCGCCTCCGACCGTATAGTCTGCGCCGACTACTCGGGTCGGCTGCCTCTCACGTTGACGGAGCCCGTCTAATGTTCGCTCCCCCCATACTCGCTCGTCATGCCCGTTTCACGTTCGCTGCGCTGCTGATGGCGGCACCACTCGCGGCGCAGGGTCCGCCGGCACAACAACGCGACACAACGCCGCCGATCAACCAAGCAGACGATCCCGCGTTGCTAGGTTTTCGCTGGCGTGTAATCGGGCCGATCGGTCAGGGGGGTCGCGTCAACGACATCGCCGTCGTCGAGCGCGATCCGCAGGTCTTCTACGTCGCGTTCGCGACGGCCGGAATCTGGAAGACAACGAATCATGGGATCGGGTTCGAGCCGGTCTTCGACACATACGCCACACACTCGATCGGCGACATTGCGGTCGCGCAGTCGAACCCCGAGATCGTGTACGCCGGTACCGGCGAAGCGAACAACCGCCAGAGCTCGTCGTTCGGCGATGGGGTTTATAAGACCACCGATGGCGGCAAGACATGGACGAACATGGGTCTTCGCGAAACGCAGAGCATCGCGCGCGTCGTCGTGCATCCGCGCGATCCCAACACCGTGTGGGTCGCGGCGATGGGGCACCTGTTCGGACCTAACGCGGAACGCGGCGTTTTCAAGAGCAGCGACGGCGGCCGCACATGGCGCAAAACGTTGTTCGTCGATAACAACACCGGCGCGACCGACATCGTCATCCATCCGACAAATCCGAATATTCTCTTCGCAGCCACATACACTCGGCAGCGCACCGTGTGGGGATATGCGAGCGGTGGACCGGGGAGCGGCATCTGGAAGAGCACGAATGGCGGTGACTCATGGGCGCGCGTGAGCGGTGGCGGGTTGCCTAACGGGACGATGGGACGCATAGGGCTCGACTTCTCGCGCTCCAACCCGAACGTGCTCTATGCGCAGATCGAAGTCGGTCCCGACAAAGAAACGGCGGTGGCTGCCCCACCGAGTGGTGGCGGTGGAGGCGGAGGTGGCGCTGGTGGCGGCTTCGGTCAACAGAATCTCCCGCCTGACGACAAAGTGAGCGGCGTGTGGCGTTCCGATGATGGCGGAAGCTCCTGGCAGTTCCGCAGCAATCAGAACAATCGCCCGATGTACTACTCACAGATTCGCGTCGACCCTAACGAGCCGAACACCGTGTACGTAGGCGGTGCGTCACCGTTCAAATCCACCGATGGTGGGAGAACGTGGACACAACTGACCGGCTTCGGCCATGGTGACCATCACGCGATCTGGATCGATCCGAACAACTCGCGCCACGTGATGTACGGCAATGACGGTTCGCTCGACATCTCGTGGGACGGTGCGCAGACGTGGGAAGCGATCCGTACCTGGGCCGTAGGTCAACCATATCACGCGTCGGTGGACATGCGGCGACCGTACTACGTCTGCACGGGGCTGCAAGACAACGGCAGCTGGTGTGGGCCGAGCAGCGTTAGGTCTGGTCCGATCCTGTCGCAGGACTGGTATCGCGTCGGCGGCGGGGATGGCTTCTATACCCAGGTCGATCCGACTGACCACATGATCATGTACTCCGAGTCGCAAGACGGAAACATGAACCGGCTGGACCTGCGCACCGCGACAACTGTTTCCATCCGCCCGCGTCCTGGAGTGCGAACCGTTGATGCGCCGCAACCGCAGCAAGGGCCAGGGGGAGCCGGGAGACCGAACGTTTTTCCCGAACCCGACGCACCGGTACAGGTGCGGTTCAACTGGAACACGCCGCTCATTATCTCGCCGCATGACGCGAGCACGATTTTCGTTGCGGGCAACCGGCTGTTCATCTCGAAAGACCGCGGCACGACCTGGCGCATGACGAATGACCTAACGAAACAAGTCAATCGCGATGAACGTGAAATCATTGGGCTGCGCGGATCGCTTCCCGGTTGCGGCCGCGCGCGCGTCGGTCGCTGCATCCTCTCCCGAAACGACGGCGTTCAGAGCTTCAGTAACGCTGTCGCGTTCGCCGAGTCGAAGCTCGTGGCGGGGTTGTATTGGTACGGCTCTGACGACGGCAACATTCAAGTGAGCCGCGATGCCGGTGAGACGTGGACTGAGGTCGGCAAGAACGTTCCGGGAGGCACGCAGGAGTATTACATCTCGCGCATCGAGCCATCGCACTTCGACCCGGCAACGGCGTACGTGTCGATCGACGGTCACAAAAGCGACGATCTCAAGCCGTACGTGTACGTGACGCGCGACTACGGCCGCACGTGGACTTCCATAACGAGCAATCTGCCGCCGATAGGGAACGTCAATACCGTTAGGCAGGACCTACGCAACCCCAATCTGCTGTACGCGGGAACGGAATATGGCTTCTTTGTGTCGCTCGATGAGGGGAAGAACTGGAAGCGCTTCATGACCAATCTTCCAGTCGTGCGTATCGATGATGTTCTGACCCACCCGCGCGATAACGATCTCGTGCTTGCGACGCACGGACGCAGCATCTGGGTGATGGACGACATCTCCGCCTTGCAACAGCTAAGGCCCGAAACGACGACAAAAGATGTGACCCTATTCGAGGTACGCAACGCGGTGGCGTGGAAGCCCGACATCCGCCTGCGCCGGTCCGTGACGGGTGCGAAGAACTTCCAGGGTCAGAATGCGCCCACGGGAACGACAGTTAGTTACTGGTTAGGCAATGTCCCGTCTGGAGACGTGAAGATCACCATCACGGATGTGGCGAGCGGACAGGTTTTCCGCACAATCGATGGTACCAAGCTGCAGGGAATGAATCGTGTAGAGTGGAACCTCTGTAGTGATCTGCGACCGGTTCAGGCCGGGCAGGGTGGTGGTGGCTTTGGCGGAGGTGGATTCGGGGGCGGTGGCGCCTGTGGTGGTGGTGGCTTTGGGGGTGGCGGCGGTGGTGCTCAGCAAGCTCCGCCACGCGTTGGGCGACTCGCAACACCAGGCGCGTACGCGGTGACTCTTACCGTGGGCGGCCGCAACTACTCTCGGCCGGTGTCGATCCTGGAAGACGTCTGGATGCTGGAACGTTAGGCAAGCCGTGGTACATACACTTCGCGTCAAAACGGTGGTTGAGCGACATCATCCGGGGTTGCCACGACTCGTGACGATTGCGCTCGCCACCGTAGCGAAGTGGGGCCTTACGGAAACAACAACAATTGAAGGAACGATCAACGGGACACCGCTCGGACGCCGCAGCATCAAGCGCTGGGACGACCGCAAATGCTGGTGGATAGATCTCCCCGAGCCCCTGTGTCGTAAAGCAGGCGTCGACGTCGGTGACATGGTGCAGCTCGAGCTGCGACTAGCAGATGAAGCGCTCCCGGATGAATTGGCGACTCTCTTGCAAAAGAAGCCTGCGGCAAAGAAGGCTTGGGACGCGCTAACCACGAATCAGCAACGCACGCTCCGTGAAGAAGTTGCAGCGGCGAAGCAGTCAACAACGCGACGCCGACGCGCCGAGCGCGCGCTGGCGCACGTAGCACACTCCCAATGGACATCCGAACGATGTTGACCCCCATAGTGACTGCGAGCTTGGTTGCTGGAATCCACGCACAGCTCGTCGCGCCGCTGCCGCGGCGTCCTCTTCCACGACCGAGTCCAGCCGCCGCGAAGGTGGCGGTCAACGACAATCGCATCGCAGCCGGCACGCAGACGGGGAAGGTGCTCCACCTCGCGCTCGACGTCGTGGAAGGGGCGTGGCATCCGGAAGGGCCGTCCGATCCCGAAGTTCCTGCTTTTGCATTCGCCGAGCCCGGGAAGGCGCCGCAGATCCCGGGTCCGCTCATTCGCGTACGACAGGGGAGCGAAGTACGACTGGTGCTACGCAGTCGTGTCGACTCGGCGATGGTGATCCATGGCTTACGTCCAGGAGCAGGCCTAACGAGTGATACGGTCCACGTTGCGGCTCGCGCGACACGTGAGGTACGGTACCGCCTCGATAAGGCAGGGACGTATTACTACTGGGGCGCGTTCAACGGGTCGATGTCGACTCTAGATCGCCTCTGGCTCGACAGTCAGCTCAATGGGGCAATCGTAGTGGATCCGATCGGTGGTTCGCCGCCCGATCGCATTCTCGTCATGAGTGAGTGGTTCCATCCGCACGACAGCATAGCGGGTCAGCCATTTGAAGACGTTCTCACGATCAACGGCAAAGCCTGGCCCTATACGGAGCGCCTAACGCTGCGGCAAGGTGACTCCGCGCATTTCCGCATCGTGAATGTGATGCCGGTGTGGCACCCCATGCACCTGCACGGCTTCTATTACCGGGTAACGGCACGAGGGACGGGTGCCAAGGACGGACCGATCGCGCCGGAACAGCAGCCACTACTCAACACCGACCTCCTTCCGCCGGATCGAACGCTCACGCTGAGTTTTCTGCCGACGACGCCGGGGAACTGGCTCTTCCACTGCCATTTCTCCTTCCATATGGACCACACCGTGACGCTCTCCGGCGCGCCGGCTGATGCCATTGCCGCCGGTGCTCGGCCGCACATCGCAAAGCACGACAGCGAGCATCACATGCGCGGACTGGTTGTTGGTCTCACTGTCACGCCAGCCGCTGATTACAAGCCGTACGATGCGCCTAACGCGCGGAACATGCGCCTGCTCGTGCAGAAGCGCGCCAATAGCCTTGTTGGGGGGAATACGGCATACGGATTCGTCTTGCAATCGGGCGACAGCGTGCCCAAACGCGACTCAGTGAATGTGCCGGGCCCTGTGCTCGAGCTGCGCCGCGGGGAGCCGGTGCGCATCAACGTGATCAACAACCTGACAGAATCGACGGGCATACACTGGCACGGCTTGGAGATCGAGAGCTTCCCCGACGGCGTCCCTGACTTCAGTGGAATGGGCGGCCACGTGTTCCGTCCGATCGCGCCTAACGATTCGTTCGTGGCGGCCTTTACGCCGCCGCGCTCAGGAACGTTCCCGTATCATTCGCACCTCAACGAGCGGCACCAAATCAGCTCGGGCATGTATGGCGCGATCATTGTGACCGACAAGCCACGCGATCTAGTGCACGACCATTTGATCGTCGCCGGCGGAGGCGGTCCTGAAGTCTTCGCCAAAATCGAGAGCCCCTTCGCGCTCGTAAACGGCCGCCGTTCCCCGAGGCCGCTGCGCCTAACGGTCGGCGAAGTGCATCGGCTGCGCATTGTGAGCATTCATCCGGACTGGCGCATATCGTTTACACTGCGCAATGACTCGACGATAGCGAAATGGCGCGCCGTCGCGAAGGACGGCGCCGACCTTCCGACTGCGCAGGCTACGCTGCGCACGGCACATGTTGAAATGGGCCCTGGTGAGACCGCTGATTTCGAATTCAGGCCCACAAAACCAGGAGAATGGCAGCTCGAAGTGAAGTCGATAGAACCGGGATGGCACATCCCGCTCCGGATCGTGGTGATCGAGTCGCCCAAACAAACCGCGAAACGGCGTGATAGGTGATAGTCAAGGACGTGATGAGTGATGATCAACTGCGTCTGTTCTGACGCTCCTTAGCCATCACCCATCACGCTGTTTGCCATCACCTATAACGCTCTTCTGTTAGCCGTACACGCTCGCTGGCCGCAGCTCAAACGCCGGAAATATCCTGCCTAGCGCCTGTGCTGCCCCGTGCCTGGCGAGTATCGGGGCAAGAACGTCGCGATAGTTGGTCGTCACCGGCACATCGCCCGGACCTTCCAGCACATCGGTGCCGAGTCCGCGCCAGCCGCTGAGCACACGGCCGCCATGCACGCCACCGCCTAACAAGAACATCACGCTTCCACGCCCATGATCCGTCCCAAACGACGCGTTCTCGGCGACACGACGGCCGAACTCCGTCATCACGATGATCGTCGTCGAGTCGAGTGCGGGACCGAGGTCCTGCGCGAACGCGGCCAAGCCATCGCCCAAGCGTGTGATCAACGGGTCCATCAACGTCTGTTGCGAGAAGTGCGAATCCCACCCGCCGAGATCAACACACGCTGCGTCGAGCCCAACCCGGGCTTTGATGAGCGCGGCGATCTGACTGAGCGCGCGCCCGAAACCGTCCCCTGGATATGCTGCTGCACGAGGCGCAGCCAACCCTTGGAGGCGCCGCAACATGGTAAACGTGTTTCCCCCGGCGTAGCGCATGACGCCGTCGTCGCCTGAGTAGAGACGCTCCAACGCCGCCATCCAGTGCGCGGTCACGTGCGTGAGCGAGAGATCATCGAGGGAGCGCAGCATGATCGCCGACGGCGCTCCACGCAGCGCCTCAGGTAGCTCGCCGCCGAGCGCGACGGCGCCTAACGACGCACCACTGCCAGCGTCGCGCATCCGCAGAAAGCGCCCAAGCCAGCCACCGGCGACGAAGCCGCCGTGCTCCATGAGATCTTGTGCCTCGAAGTGCGAGCGCGTGGCATCCTCGGAGCCGGCGCCGTGCACCACAGTCAGACGACCAGCAGCATAGTAGCGGTGCAATGACTGCAGCCGCGGGTGCAAGGCGAACGGATCATCCAGTCGCACAGCTTCGCGTTGCGCGATGCGTAGCCGAGGCCGTGCGCGGTGGTAGTCATCATCTCCCACGGGCGGGACGAGACTCAGTCCGTCGGCGCCGCCACGCAGAAAAACGATCACTAGCGCGCGCGGGTCGTCGCGATTCTCGGCGATAAAGCCCAGCGCGCGTGCCATGCTAATACCTCTGGAACGCGGGTGAAGCGAGCAGCAGCGCCAACCCCGCTCCCGATTCGTTGTAAGTCGCAATTTCGTTAGGCGACGGGCTGCGCCCCAGACAGTGCGCCATCAATTTCTCATGACTACCGCTGCGCGCTACGAGAGTCGCGCTGTCGACGCTGGTCCCGGCAATTTCGTTGGCACTGAGTGCCGCCGCGAAGCTCCAACGCCAGAGCAACGTGCCGAGCCATGGCGTCGCTTCGTCCGGGTAGCCATCGGGTGTCGGATACTCGAACGGAACGTGCCCCATCCGCAGCAGAAAGTCTTGTAACGCCGCACCAGCGTCGCTGCGCGCGTCGGTCGCGCGCAATGCCGAAGTCACGAAATGGAAAGGGCGCTTAAGCTTTGAGCCACGCGCCGCCCGGAATTCGTCGCGGCCGAACAGCGTGCGCAGCGTGTGCATAACGCTGCCGTTCATTCCGGCGAACGTATCGGCCACGCTGTTCACAGCCGCGACCGGCGGATCGTCAGCGATGAAACGACGGCACAGCTTCGTTGCGACAAAACGTGCCGTGCTCGGATGCCGCACGACGATGTCGACGACCGCATCGAGATCGTCCGCACCGCGTCCCGCGGCAATCTCATGACCAAGAATTGTCTTTGGTCCGTCGTCATGCAGCTCCGCGTGGAATTCGACGCTGCCGATACGGAAACGTGACTCACCTGTCGAACGCACCGTCCAGCCGGTGAGCGCACGCGCGACTTCCATCACATCCCGCTGTGTATACCCGCCATCCACGCCGAGCGTGTGCAGCTCGAGCAGCTCACGCGCATAGTTCTCGTTAGGCTTCTCCTCGGCGTTCGCGCGGCGATTCACGCGCCCATCCAGATACCAAAGCATCGCCGCGCTTGTAGCGGAGGCGCGAACGAGGGCCCTGAAGGTGCCCAGAGCATTGGTGCGGATGACAATTCGGTCGTCAGCCGCCTTGAGCCAACGACAATCTCCTTTAGAGATGTCGATGTTGAAGTGGTCGGTCCAGAAGTGGACCATGACCTCGTACAATTGGCGCTCACTATACACTGCGCGCAGCAGCGTAGCGCTCGCCAACGCCGCACGGAGTAGCTCCGGCTTGTACTCATATAGCTCACCTGCCGAATCATCCAGGTAGTCGTAGCGCGAGAGTGCGTAGGCGAGCTTGCCGTCGTCAATTTGCGCGTAGTCGAGCTGCTCGGTTATGAACCTCTGCAGCGCCTCGGCAGGTGTTGGACCTAACGCCGCGAGTCGCGCATAATCCTGCGGCCGCGCGCCGAACGTGAGCCGATTCAGCGCGTGGCGCACGTCGTCGATGTCATCCGCGTCCGGTGAGACGAACGCATCGCCGCTGCCAGCCAAGCGTTGCAGGGCTTCAGGGACGCTGTCGCAGCCTAACGCCGTACCAGCCGCGATCGCGGTCCCCGTGCCGAGAAACCCACGGCGCGACAGCATCAGATAGCCGGAAGTAGCGTCTGGGCAGTCGGCGTGAGCCGCTGGCTCTTGCGCCGCATGCTCCATAACACGGAGATCGTGGCACCGAACCCGCTAATCAGCGTCCAGAAGAAGATTACAAACCAGCCAACGACAGGAAGGACGAACGTGAGTGCAAGCACAGTCCCGCCGCGATACACGCGGCGCCACGGTTGAAACTCATCCAGCGGAGCGGGAAGACCATTGCCGATACGCTGACACAGGCCTGCGGAGCCAAAGAGCGCGAACAGCAGCACCAAGGATGCGAGAGAGCCGCCGCCGATCTTGAGAAACGGTGTCGGTCCAGCTCCGGTCAATACGGCGCCTAACAGGAACAGCGGCACACCTAGAAGCGCGCCGAGTAGCGTGATCCGCAGGGAGCGTCGCTCATACAGCTCCAGCGCTCGCGCGACTGCGGCGGGGAACAAAGCAGTCGCGGCGAGCCAGTAGCTCACGATGACGACGAGCGTTCCGACGACGAGGAAGACGATCTTGAAGACATCAGCCATGATCATGGGTCCCTCCAGATGGGATAGCCGTACGGGCTACGACAGCTGGAGTTGCAGCCCCGCTATCACACACACCTGAGCGGCAAACCCCGCCGCTACAGCGGCGCGATCGTCACGCGGGTGTTGGGGTATTGCTGAGGCGTGACGACCGATACGAGACCGACGATGCGGGCACTCAGCACGAGTGGAGATTACGGCCCTGCACACTCAGGCGGCGAGAGCCCCAAAAGAGCTTTCACCACGGAGGACACAGAGGTCACAGAGAAGAGCGTGAACGGCAATTTCTAAGCATTCAATGCTCGTTAGGCTCGTCAATCAACCTTCGCGCTTGCTCCAGTCGAAAAAAATCTTCGTCAGCGCAATGAATGCCACGACGGCGCCGCCGACCGACATCAACAATCCGGCGATGACGTGATCGCTCTTGGACGGTAAGCCGGGGAAAGGTGGCGCCAGCTCGTACGTGCCAAAGAGCGGATGGTCGCTGTACACAAGAAAACCAGCGATCCCGAACATCACGGGGCTGAACATCAATCCGAGCACCACGTAGCCGATCTTAAGCGCAGGAACGAAGCGCGGATGCGCCGGCTCCGGCAATACCACTGGCCACCAGAACAATAGACCGCCGGCCAGCCACAGCAGATCGATCGCAAACGATCCGATCTGCGTAGCCATCAAGCCATCGACGACCGGCGGGATGTGAGTGAAGAGCACCGCGGCGTTGAGCGCGATGAGCGCCGCCGCGGGCGCCGTCAGACGTCGCAGAACGCGGGCAATGGTCCAATCGTCACGCAGCAGCGCCAGCGCATCGGCGCTCACGCCGTGCAAGAGGAGTGGTGCGGCAACCAACGCGATCAGTTGGAACTGCAGCATATGTACCGACGCCAGGTAACCGGCGCCTAACGCACCGAGTGGCCAATCCAACGCGAGCCAGAGCACGAGCAGACCTGCGGCACACGCCGGATGCAGCGCCGCGGCTTCGCGTCCGGCGCGTCTGGCTCCGGCGCGGTTCCACCACCACACGCCGAAACCAACGAGTATGACGAACAGCCACACACCCGGGTATGGCTTCCATTGCCATGTCCACGCTGTGTTCTGAGCTGAGCACCACCATTGCATGCTGTGGAGCCTAACGAGTGTTTAGCGCCGCACGCGCCAGGGCGAGGACGGAGTCGAGCTGTGCGTATGTTACGACGCTTGCCAGTGCGGTGATGCGGCCGCGGCGCGCGAAATGGAGCTCCACGGCCGCGCCGGTCCCAGGCGCGAGAAGACGTGACGCGCCATCGAGCATGACGTGAGCGGCACCAGGTCGCATCTCCAGTCGACCGGCTGCGGGAATCTCCAATGATTCGACGGGTCGCATCGTAGCCACCGCTCCGTCCGTGGTTGTGATATGCAGCGTGCCTGAAGGTCCGCTGATCACCGCGACAGCTCGCAGCGTATCGGGAGCGCTGCCACTATTTCCGACCGTGACGTACAGCGCTCCGCTCAGGCCGTCCGGCGCCGACGCGATCACAACGGGAGCGATGGTGAGGTTCGGGGAGCTGCCTAACGCCTTCGCGGTGGCCGACCCTTGCTCCGGTGGCGCCGCGAGCAGACGCGGAATATCGTGCGCCCAATCGTCCTGCCGCGTGCCGAAAGGATACGCCACGCGCGCGACGCCGTCGCGGCCGAACGCGAACACCTGCGCGGCATGACTAACGAGATACTCACCGGAATCTGTCGCTGGCTCTCGCGTCGCCGGCGCGATGCCTAACGAAGTTTGGATGTCATCCACTGCGTCGATCGTTCCGCGCAGACCGACAAACGCTGGATCGAACGCACTCAGCCACTCGTTGAGCCGCTGTGGGGTGTCACGCGAAGGATCGGTCGTCACGAAGACAACGCGGAGCGCATTGCGTTGCTCCCACGGAAGCTTCTTGAGCACGGCCGCGATGTTCGCCATGTGTAGCGGACACACATCGGGGCAATGCGTGTATCCAAAAAACAGCAGCACCAGTCTGCCATTCGTTTCCTTCACAAAGTCGTATGCTGCGCCATCCGATCGCGTGAGGACGAATGCAGGTTTGGTGAGAGGCTCGCGGAGCGCGGTGCCGCGAAGTCCTGTGACATCGCTTCCCGTCTCGAGGCTGCCTGCAGAGGCAGCCTGCTCTCGCCCGCAGGCCGTGAGCGCGACGCAAACAGCAATCAGCAAGCGACTTACGTAAGCAAGTGTCGGGTGCAGTAGTTCACTCACGGCGGCAATATGTTGCGGACAGACGGGTGCGCAGCATAATAATCGCAGTGGCCTAGCTTAACGGTCGATAGCACCAGGTGAGGAGCGCATGAACGGGTTGTCGCATCTTCGTCGGCACGCATCGCTCTGGGGCGGCGGCGCATCGCTCGCCTTCGCGGCGATTGCGTTTGCTGCGACGGGCGCGTTTCAAAACCGTCCCGCTGCGATCGTTCCGCTTCCCGAGCGCCTCAGCGACAGTGTGTTTTGGGCCATGGTGACTGAGGCGTCCGAGCCTGACGGCTACTTCCGGTCGGATAACCTCGTCTCGAATGAGCTGACGTTCCAACACGTCATTCCAGAGCTCCTTGAGCTCATTCAGCCAGACGGCGTCTACCTCGGCGTCGGTCCGGATCAGAACTTCACCTACATCGCCGCATTACGGCCGCGCATGGCGTTTATCGTCGACATCCGTCGCGGCGCCATGCTGCAGCACTTGATGTACAAGGGACTGATCGAGCTATCGCGCGATCGCGCCGATTTCCTCGCCACGCTCTTCTCACGCGCTAGGCCGCCGGGGCTCGACTCAACGACGTCGGTGGACAGCCTGATGTCGGCGTTTGATGCGGTCGCGCCGGACAGCGCGCTCTTTCTGCGAAACTTTCGCGTGCTCATCGAGCACCTAACCGCAGCGCACCGGTTCAGCCTAACGCCTGACGATATCGCTGGAATCGAGTACGTTCACGGGGCGTTTTTCGTGGACGGCCCCGCGCTCACCTATTCGTTTGGGCGCGGAACCTCCGGTTGGCGGATCGGGCGGGCGATGCCGAGTTACGGCGAGCTGATGATCGAGACCGACGGCGCTGGTGTGCAGCGCGGCTACCTTGCCAATGAAATGAACTTCGCCGCGTTACGCGCGATGCATCAGCGCAATCTGATCGTGCCGATTATCGGCGACTTCGCAGGTGAGAAGGCTGTGCGGGCAGTCGGCACATACCTCAAACGGCATGGCGCCACAGTCAGCGCTATCTACACGTCCAACGTTGAGCAGTACCTCTTCCAGGGGCCCGACGCCTGGCGCAAATACTACGAGAACGTCGCGACGCTTCCGCTCAACGACAAAAGCACCTTCTTGCGCGCTGTATTCAACTACGGTGGATACAACATGCAAACGGGAGTTCGCCGCACGCGCTCAATCACAATGCTCTGCTCAATCGAGGAGCTGCTGAGCGCATTTCGCGACGGCCGCATCCAAGGGTACTGGGATGTGATAAACATGTCGCGGGCGCCGGGAGTACCGGCAACGAGGTAGTGACTACAGACGAGCGTAAAGAGTGATGGCTTTCGGAACCTAACGCGCCTGTTTGACTCGGTTACGCAGAATTCCGACGCCCTCGACCTCCACCTCCAGCACATCTCCATCTTTGATCGCTCGTGTCGTCTGCGGCGTCCCTGTGTAGATCACGTCTCCCGGCTCCAGCGTCACGTAGCGGCTTACATAGCTCACGATTTTCGAGACGTTGAAGATCAGATCCTTCGTGCGCTCCGATTGCACCACTTCGCCGTTGAGCCGCGTCTGCAGAAGTAGATCGTCATAGTTCAGACCCACGGCGATGACGGGGCCTAACGGGCCGAAGGTGTCCGACGCCTTGGCGCGGAACCACTGCAGGTCATCACGTTGCCAATCCCGCTCGCTGATATCGTTCCCTGCCGTCACGCCGAAGACATAGGCCTTCGCGTCCGCTTCGGATACGCGCCAGGCGCGCTTGCCGATCACGACTACGAGCTCCCCTTCGTAGTGTGTGTTCTTCGCATCTGGTGGGAGTACGACCTCCTCACCGGTTGCAATAATTGCCGTCGGCATCTTGGCGAAGAGCCCGGGGTAGGCAGCTGCCGCGCGCGTGCCCAGGTGGCTCTGATAGTTGAGCCCCACGGCGATGACCTTCCCAGGCTCGCAGGGCGCCAGCAGCCTAACGCTACTTAAGCGCACCGTACGTCCCGTCGGCTGCGGGTTTGCGAAGAGATCCCCACGCAGCTCACGGATCTGTTCCCCTTCGAGAATGCCGTAGGCTGTCGCGCTGCCTTGCGAGTAGCGCACGTACTTAGTGACCTGGCCCTGGGCTGAGGCGCCGCTAACTGCCGCGGCGCAGGCCAGGATGAGCGTGCGAGTTGCGAGACGCATGTCGGAGTTGGGCGCGAGTGCAGGATCAGCGCAGGTGACGTTGCAGCGGGCGGCGCGCACTCTGCAAGAGGCCACGCATTTGACCGACGTGCGCTACGTCATTAGCGCACACTCACTTGCGCCTGGATTTCGCGCTGGACGTATGGTCGAGGCAGGTCTAGCGGGCCCAGCCCGAGCATTCGGTCCACGAGTTGCATTAGCAACGTTAGGAACTTGGTATGTCACACCTGCCTGGATACTCATCTTGGCGCGGCGGCTGTGCCGCGCTCGCACTGTGCGCTCTCGCGCCAGTGCTCTCGGCACAGCGCGCGCATCCTTCTCCCGCACCGCTGTTTGCTTTGGAGTGGGGGATGCCGGCTGACTCGCTCGTACAGAAGGCGACGGCAAGCGGCTGGCAGTTCATGACCATCGATGAAGATGGCGATTACGCGTTTCACGGCCGATTCGACGGCGAAGAAGCTCTTATCTTCGCCACTGTCGGAGAGAAAGGCCTAACGCGACTGCTCATCAGTGTCTCGCCGCATGCCGGTGCGAATGTAACGTTCGGTCGTATTGCCGACACGTTGCGTACGTACTTTGGTCCTGCCGCCCTCAACACCGGCGACGACCAGGAGGACGTGCGTCCCGCGCGGAGCATGTTGGCTGCAACGGCGTGGGAAGGGATCCTGATGGGCCTGCGGCGTGATAGCCGCATCCTGATCCTTTTTACATGCCCCTCCTCCACACCCGCGCTGCCGATCCGGAAGGCAACAAGCCCCATCGCGTAGCCGCGCCACTGGCTTGACAGCGGGGCGTCCGGCGCTGGTATTCGTGTACTTCTGCTTCAGTGCTGTCACTACGGAACCGGCATGTCTCTCACCCGCCGAGATTTTGCTCGACTGCTTGCCGTAGGCGGATCCAGCACGCTCGTCCCGAGCGTGGCTACTGCGCTGGAACGTTCACCAGCGCCGCCTCTGCGCCCGGCCGGTCCGGCGCCAACGGAGGCGTATTGGGAAGACGTTAGGCAGCATTTCCTGATGCCGGCGGACAGGACGCACATGAATGCCGCTAATCTATGTCCAGCTCCGCGTCCGGTTGTGGAATCGCACGAGCAGTGGAGTCACATGATGGAGGCGGACCCTTCGGCCCCGATGAAGACGAAGCTGGCTGACGCACGCGAAGAGTCGCGCAAACTGCTCGCGCAGTTCCTCGGCGCGACACCCGAAGAGATCGTCATGACGCGAAATACGAGCGAGTCGAACAACTTCGTTTCCAGCGGCGTGGCGTTAGGTCCCAGCGACGAGGTCGTGCTGTACTCGGACAACCACCCGACGAACCTCAATGCGTGGCGCGAGAAAGCGAAGCGATTTGGTTTTCGTGTCACGGTGGTTGCGAACGTGCATCCGCATCCCGGTGCAGATGCATACGTGGATATTTTTCGCCGAGCGCTGACGCCGCGCACGAAGCTTTTGGGTTTTACCCACGTCACGAGCAGCGTGGGTGACGTGCTGCCGGCGCGCGAATTGTGCGCAATGGCGCGCGAGCGCGGCATTCTCACTCTGGTGGACGGGGCGCAATCTTTCGGCGCGCTGGCGGTGAACCTGGCGGAGATGCAGCCCGACTTCTATACCGGGTCGGCACACAAATGGCCGTGTGGTCCCAAAGAGACAGGACTCTTGTTCGTTAGGCGCGACGTGCAAGATCGCCTAACGCCGAGCGTGAACGGACTGTATGGTGGGCGTGTGGGCCTGTCGCGCACAATTGAGGCGTTGGGGCAGCGCGATGAGGGCGGCATGGCAGCGCTGGCGGAGGCGATTCGCTTTCAAGCGACGATCGGCCGTCCGGCGGTGGAACGTCGCGTGCGTGAGTTGGCGCAACTGCTTATGACCGAACTGGGGAAACTGCCTGGCGTGGAGATTTTGACGGCGCGCGATCCCGCGAAGTCAGCCGCGGTAGTGACGTTCAAGCCGGGGACACTCGATCCCCGTCGACTACTCAGCGCACTTTACGAGCGGGATAAGATTGCGTGCGCCGCGCGCGCCGGCGAAGACAGGCCAGGGATTCGACTATCGGCGCATGTTTACAATCCTGTCAGCGAAATTGAGCGCGTCGTGGGGAGCATCAAGCGGTACCTCGCCTCTGGTGTTTAGCACGAACTCCGACCCGAGGTGTGAGGAACGTGGTATCAGTTTCTGAGCGAGCGGTTCAGTAATAACAACGTCTCAACGGTAAGCTGATACACTCATGGCTCACGCCTCAAAGCTTTGGGCAGGGTGGACGCGGACGAGGAGCCTATTGCTCATCCTTGCGTGCACGCTCGGCTGCTACCCAACGACGACCATGGTCCTCGTTAGGCACGCCGAACGCCCGCCGGGAACCGATCCGGATCTACTCCCCGATGGTCGCGCACGTGCCGGTGATCTGGCGCGGTCGTTACAGCGTGCGAACGTGCGCGCGATTCTTCATACAACGTTCAAACGCACGCGCCAGACGGCAGAGTCACTCGCGGCGCAAACCGGGATCGCACTCACAGAAGTGGCCATTGCCGGTTCCGATGCGACCGCGCACGCGGCCGACGTCGCCCGCCGCCTGCTCGCCTTCAAGGGCCAGACGGTAGTGTATGTCGGTCACTCGAACACGGTCCCGGCAGTGATTGCGGCGTTAGGCATCACACCAGCGCCGACAATTCCGGACAGCGTATACGGTCGCTTCTATGTGGTGACGAAGCGGCGCGGACTCACTTCGCTGATCGAGGCCCGCTACGGACGCTAGCGCGAGTTAGAACTCGCGCTTCTTCATCTCATCGAACATTCGCTGGGTCTCACCCGATTCGTCTTCGTCAGTCGGTCGGGTTGCGTCGAGAGTAGCGTCGAACTTCTGTGAACGCTTCTTCTGGATTTGCTGCGCCTTCGCGGCGTTACGGCGGGCGAGGGCAGCGATTTGCTTGTCGCTCAACATGCTGCAGGGTGGCGGTGTTGGGTGTACGATAGCACCGAGTTTCACAATGTGGGACGCTAGCGCAAGCCGCAATGTCACGCCGGACCGTCCCAGACGGGGCCTCGGCTGAGGCCGATTCTCGCGTCGTAGGCCACTGTCCCCGCGGTTAAGCGGTTGCGGCTGAACGAATTGCAGGGACTATTGCCCACGAGGCCAGTTGCCCGAGAAGGCGACCGCGAGCACGTTATGCGCCGTGCCGATCTACTGGACTGTTCACCGCGTCGCGAGCAGCCGCTTTCCATATCGAGTGGCTGTCGAGAGTGAGGGTCGCGTCGTCCTCGCGGTGCACGCTCCATCGCCTTGGCCCGGCCCGGGGCAGCAGATCTTTTGTTTGCGCGAAGATCCTGGCGAAGGCGAGCAACAACTCGACCTCATAGAACGGGTGTCCGTGCTCAGTATGAAGCGGATCGGCCGCAAGCTGGCGATCGTCCTCGACCGTCCACTGCGCAAACGCTGCGAATTTCTGTCGATCAGCAAGGCGTATCGTGACAGGCCAGGCACCTACGAGCAAATCTTTTTCCGCACCGAGTCAGGCATCCGCGCGCACCGGTCACGCACCCGCCTGGAATTGCAGCCACGCGAAGTTGTGATGGACGTCGTGGTGGACAGCGGCGAGAAATACGCCTGGCGCTTTCCCGGCGCACGCCTAACGAAGCGCAAGTTGCCTGCGGGCGACTACGCGCTTCTGGACGGTGAACGCATCGCTGCTGTCATCGAACGCAAGTCGTTCGATAACTTCCTGGGCGAGCTCGGCGCGATGCAGGCGCTGCACCATGCACTGGCCGACCTTGCGCGCTACGACTGCGCGGCGCTGGTGATCGAAGCGCAATACGCCGATTTTCTGGATCCGCGCCGACTCTCAGGGCGCTGGCCCGCCGCCTTCACCGCCAAGGCGATCGCGGAATTGACCGCGCTGCATCCCAGGCTGCCGGTGATTTTCGCGGGGAACCGCAAGCTCGCCAACCAGTGGGCGTATCGACTCTTCGCGGCCTGTGCTGTCCGCCGACCGGCGCCGCAGCTCGAGCTGGTACGCGAGGTGGGGCCGTCATACGGACGTGCGGATCGCGCAACATCGCTGGACGAACAGCTCCGCGAGACCGTGTTGAACGAAGTGAACGGCCGCTTTGCAGTGAGCGATTTGGCGGTGCGATTCGACGGCATGAGCGAAGCGCGTGTGCGACGCGTGTTGCGCGAGATGGAGCGCGAGGGAAAGGTGCGTTGCCTGGGCCGTGGACGCGGGCCTCGCTGGGAGTTAGTTCGAGTGAATGGAACCGGCACATCAGTCGATTGAGGCTACTATGACTTCCACATGCGCCGAGCAGCTTGAGGCAATCTACGCGACCTCGGCTATCGCGAGCTCGCCGACGTCGTGGAGCTGAATTACGAGTCGTTTCTTGACCGAAGTGAAGTCGGCGCGAGCAAGTTATTCGGGGGCGAATAGCCTGCCCGTGTCGATTGATTGCTAGTCGATAGGAGCTGTGCCCTCGGCGAGTATCGCGAGGTACTCTTGATAGCTGTAAATACGGCCGCGTCGTTTCCCCGTAATCTCCCTAACGACGCCTGCGTTCTCGAGGCCGTCGAGCGCGTTCTTCACAGACGGTTGCGTCAGTTTGGTGGCCTTGGCAAGCCGAGGCACCGATGACAGCGGATGCTCTTGCAGCGCCGCGAGCACGCGCAGCGCCGATCCAGCACCCCTACCTAACGAGTGCGCGTTGGCCCGATCCTGCCTGACAACATCCACCAAGCGCTGGGTCGTTCTCATAGCACCTCGCGCGGTTTCGATCACACCCTCGCTGAAGAAGGCGACCCATGCTTCCCAGTCACCAGTCTTGCGCACGCTGTCGAGATGCGCGTAGTACTGTGGTCGCTTTTGCTTGAAGTACAAACTCAGGTACAGCAGCGGCTCGCGCAGCACGCGCTCCTGGCAGAACAGCAGCGTGACGAGCAAGCGACCCACTCTGCCGTTGCCATCGAGAAATGGGTGAATCGTTTCGAACTGCACGTGCGCCAGGGCTGCTTTAAGTAGTGTCGGCGTGCGCTCTGGGATGTCGTGCATCCATTTTTCCAGATCGCTCATGCACGATTCCACGAGGCGCATGGGTGGCGGAACGAAGTGCGCGTTTCCGGGACGGGTTCCACCGATCCAGTTTTGCGAACGACGAAATTCGCCCGGCTGTTTTGATTCGCCGCGGCCTTTCGCGAGCAGAATCTTGTGGACTTCGCGAATGAGCCGATTGGATAGCGGAAAATCACCGCGCATCCGGCGCATGCCATGGTTGAGCGCCGCGACGTAGTTCGAGACTTCCTGCACGTCATCGATCGGCACGCCGGGCACTTCGTCGAGCTCGAATAACAACAGGTCTGAAAGCGACGACTTGGTCCCTTCGATTTGTGAGGAGAGAACAGCCTCCTTTCTCACGTAGGTGTAGAGGAAAAGCGCGGTGTCAGGAAGCA
>JBQTIF010000156.1:0-1614 GCA_052388395.1 Gemmatimonadaceae bacterium
GACAACCGCCCACCACGACTTCAGCGAGGTTTCATGCGCGTGTCCTACCGAGTCCTTCCTCTCCTAACGACCATGTTGTTCACAGGGTGTGCGCCCCTCGCGCTGCGTCGGCCCGCGACCCCTCCCGGCGAGCGCGAGGTCGCGATCATAGAGGTCGCGAATAAGAACTTCGAGGACCTCGTGATCTATTGGCGTAAGGCCGAAATCGACATTCCGCTAGGCGTAGTACCCGGAATGACCTCGCGGCGTTTCTTCGCAAATCCAGCGATGCTAGGCGACGGTCTCGGAGCGCAGCTCTCGGCGGGACTTCGCGGTCAGCGCGCTATACAGGTGTCATCGCACTTCGATGCAGGACCGCGCGCCCGTGTCTCCTGGGTCGTGGACTATAAGCTCGGGACTTCAGCCGTTGTCGTGACCCGAGCCAGGTGACGGGCTAAGGCAGAGGAGGCGTTGCGGAGAAACCTGGCGCCTAACGAGACTTCTCACATTGTGGGATCGCGCCGGGTGCTCGCATCAAACAGGGCGGGAAGATTTACGTGCGAGCGCACGCCGCCCAGGAACTCCACTGACGCCGCCGCGGCAGCGTTGGCAAATGCAAGACAGATGTCGAGCCGGTGCCGGTGCGCTCCCCGCCAAGCATGCAAGAAAGCGCTGGCGAACGTATCGCCGGCTCCGGTTGTATCAACAGACCGCACATCGAGCCCCTTCTCATGTAGCGCCTTGCCCCCGCGCTGAAACAAGGACGCCCCAGCCGCGCCGCGCTTCAAAACGACGAGTTCGGAGACCGCTACGAGTGCAAGCGCCGCGGCGTCCGCGTTAGGCGTTCGCGCGAACGCGCGCGCCTCGGATTCGTTCACGAAGAGTACGTCGAGCGTTGCGCCGCCGGCGAAACTCGTCAGTGCATCCTGTTGCTGATCGGCCGGCCCTGCGGGATCAGCAGAGGTCGTGCCGCCGTGAGCTCGCGCGGCATCGACGATTGCCGGAAAATGCTCGACCAACCCTCGCACATGCGGGTGCGACGCCACGTGCACATGACGAGGAGCCAGGCTGCGGACAACGCCCGGTACTGCATCCCACGCCGCCAACGGTATAGGAGCGCTGAGGAAACCTCGGTCGCCGCCGTGCGAGAAGGCGACGCTCAATCCAGTGGCGCCATCGCCGCTACGATGATTGAGACAGCTCACAGCGACGCGCTTGAGGCGCTCGACGAGAAACTCGCCGAACAGGTCGTCTCCAACTGATGTACAGAATGCGACGTCGTTGGACATACATGCGAGGCCGTGGGCAGTGATGGCCCCACTGCCGCCGAGTGCGATCTCGTAAGCCGCCGCGAACGTGTCCACACCGATTGCCGGCACGCTTGGCATTGCGCCGAGGATCACGTCAACGTTGACGTCCCCCACGACGAGAAAGTCGACTCCGTGGCTGGCCATGGGATTGTGAACCTGGCGACGCCTAACGTTGCAAGCCGATGCGCCTAACGAGGCCCTGAAAGCGCGGATCCCCACGCATGCTGTCATACGCGCGATCTGCGTTGATGCGCATGAGCTCGGGATGACGTTGCCGGTACGCCGCCTCGAGCCATTCGATCGCTCCGGCCGAATCGCCGGCCAC